>JAHJHL010000015.1 GCA_018823905.1 Alphaproteobacteria bacterium | reverse complement strand
CGCGGGCGACCGCGACGCCGTCAGCCAGCCCGACGCAGACTGGCAGCGACTGCCCGCCGAGCAGAAATCGCACACTTTTCCGGCACAGCCGGTGTGGAAACGGTCGCTGATCGTCGCGGCGGGGCCGGTGACCAACTTCCTCTTCGCGATCCTTATTCTCGCCGGTTTCGCCTGGGTCGGCGGCAAGCCGGTAACGCCGCCCGTCGCGGGCGGGATCGAGGCCGGGTCGGCCGCCGCGACCGCCGGGCTGCGTATCGGCGACCGCATCGTCACGATCGATGGCCGGCCGATCGAGACGTTCGGCGATATCCCGATGGCCGTTGCGCACCGCCCGGGCGAGGCGATGCAGGTCCGTATCCTGCGCAGCGGAAGCGAGCGCATGGTCGAGCTGACGCCGCGGCTGGTCAAGGACAAGGATCCGTTCGGCAAGGAATATGAGCGTGCGATCCTCGGCCTCGCGCCGCCCGCGCAGGAATTGCAGCCGGTGTCGCTGCTCGAAGCGCCCGGGGTCGGGCTCCATCAGACGTGGCAGATCGTCCGTCAGACGGGCGAGGTGCTCGGCCAATTCCTGACCGGGCGCCGCTCGATCAAGGACATGAACGGCCCGGTGAAGATTGCCGAGATTTCGGGGCAGGCGGCGACGCTTGGTATTGCGTCACTGATATTCTTCATTGCCCTGATTTCCATCAATCTGGGGTTCATCAACCTCTTGCCATTGCCCATGCTCGATGGTGGTCATTTGCTTTTCTACGCCTATGAAGCGATCCGGCGCCGCCCCGCGCCGCCGCAGGTGCAGGAATGGGCGTTCCGATTCGGCTTTGCGGCGGTTGTCTCCCTGATGCTGGTCGTGACTTTCAACGATTTGGGCTCATTGGGCCTGTGGGACGGGATCGCGCGCTTGATTGGCTAGCGAGTCTGGGGCAGGGAGTGCGCGCGAGCCCGCGACCTGGCGGGTTGGTCGCTTTTGAGTTATTTTTTCGGGATGAACAGCGTGGCTTCACACAAATTCTCGGCGCAGACACAGCTGTCGGCCTTTCTCTTGGCTGGTACGATGTTGGCAACGCCGGTGATGGCGCAGCAAGTCGCACCGCCGACCGTTCCCGCGCCCGCCCCCGAAGCGGCGCCTGCTGCGACGACGGTCCAGACGATCACCGTCGTTGGCAACCAGCGGCTCGAGGCGCAGACGATCCTGTCGTACCTGCGCCTGCGCGTCGGCCAGCGCTATGATCGCGCGGTGCTCGATCAGGCGTTGAAAGACCTGGCCGCGACCGAGTTGTTCAAGGATTTCCAGATCACGGACAACAATGGTGCGCTGACGATCGAGGTCACCGAAAATCCGGTGATCAACCGCGTCATCCTGGAAGGCAACAAGCGCCTGAAGGAAGACAAGATCCGCCCCGAGATAAAGCTCGCGCCGCGCCAGATCTTCACCCGCTCAAAAGTCCGCGCCGACGTCGCGCGCATCATCGAACTGTACAAGCGGCAGGGCCGTTTTGCCGCCACCGTCGAGCCCAAGATGGTGTCGCTCGACCAGAACCGCGTCGATGTCGTGTTCGAGATCAACGAAGGGCCGAAGTCAAAGGTCCGCCAGATCAGCATTCTGGGCAACGAGAAGTTCAGCGACGGCGACCTGAAGGACGAAATGGCGACCAAGGAGTCGGGCCTGCTGACGATCCTGTCGTCGAACACCAGCTACGATCCCGATCGTCTGGCCTATGACCAGCAGAAGCTGCGCCTCTTTTACCTGCAAAACGGCTACGCCGATTTCCGCGTCATTTCGGCGGTCGCCGAGCTGACCAGCAACAAGCAGGACTTCATCATCACCTATGTCGTCGAGGAAGGCGAGCGTTACAAGTTCGGCGACATCGACGTGAAGAGTGAGTTGCGCGACTTTAAACCCGAGTTGCTGAAGACGTTGCTGCCGATGAAGAAGGACGACTGGTATGATGCCAAGCTCGTCGAGGACACGGTCGAAAGCCTGAGCGAGACCGCCGGCCTGTTCGGCTATGCCTTTGCCGACATCAATCCCGAATTCCGCCGCGATCCCGAAACGCGGACGATGCAGATCACCTTCAACGTCGCCGAAAGCCCGCGCACCTATGTCGAGCGCATCGACGTCAACGGCAACACGCTGACCCATGACAAGGTCGTGCGCCGCGAGTTCCGTCTGAACGAAGGCGACGCGTTCAACAGCTTTGGCATCAAGCGCACCGAGAACCGCCTCAACAGTCTTGGCTATTTCCAGGAAAATCTGGAGATCGAGCGCAAGGAAGGCAGCGCGCCCGACCGCATCATCCTGGAAACCAATGTCGAAGAAAAGCCGACGGGCGAATTGTCGCTGTCGGCGGGCTTCTCGTCGATCGAGAACTTCCTGCTCCAGGCGTCGATCCGGCAACGCAACTTCCGCGGGCTGGGCCAACAGCTCCAGGCGTCGGTCAACTATTCGAGCTATTCGAAGTCGGTCGAGCTTGGCTTTACCGAACCCTATTTGTTCGATCGCAATATCTCGGTCGGCGGCAGCGTCTATCGCCGCGATTTGAACTCGTTCAACTTCATCGACAACGATCGCCGCACGACGTTTGAACAGGTGACCACCGGTTTCCAGCTCAACGCCGGCGTACCGCTGACCGAATTCATGTCATTCTTCGCGCGCTACAGCCTGAACTATGACGATGTGACGCTCGACCGCGGTACCTATTTCTTCGGCGATCAGTGCGACCCGTTCGTCGCCGGACGCTATCTGTGCGACGCGATCGGCAAACGCACCACCTCGCTGGTCGGCTACACCCTGGCCTATGACGACCGCGACAACCGCATCCGTCCGACGCGCGGCCAGTCGCTGTCGCTCAGCCAGGATTTCGCAGGCCTTGGCGGCAGCGTCAAATATGTCCGCACCCGTGCGAACGCCTCCAAGCATTTCAATCTGGGCAGCCGCTTCATCCTCAATATCTCGGCTGAAGGCGGCTATATCTATCCCTTCGGCAGCGCTCCGAGCCCGGGCAGCGACAAGGTCCGCCTGACCGACCGTTTCTTCCTTGGCGAACCGCAGATGCGCGGTTTCGACATTCGCGGCGTCGGGCCGCGCGTGATTCGTTATGCGGTCGATAATACCGATCCCGCCAACCCCGTCGTGGTCACAGAGACGGACGGCAATCGCGGTCAAATCGACGATGCGCTCGGCGGCCGTGCCTATTATCAGGGCCGACTCGAAATTGACATCCCGCTAGGCACGGGCGCGAAGGAACTGGGGCTACGGCCTTCGATTTTCCTCGACGTCGGTTCTGTGTTCAGTGTTCGCAGGCCGGAACTGACCACGCTTGCGACTTTTCGCGATACGCGTCCGGGCGTGCCCGGCGAAGGCCTCATCAAGTCGCTTTGTCGCAATTCCACGACCGGTACCAGCCAGTTTGCCGACGAAACGACGACCACCCCGACGGGTGGCGTCCCGACAGGGACGGGTCAATACACCAGCTGTCCCACGGGCTTCACGCGCCTCGATCCCTTCGAAGAACGCTTCTTCGGCGACAGCTGGATGCCGCGCGTTGCTATCGGTGCCGGGGTCAACTGGAATTCGCCTTTCGGTCCCTTCCGGATCGACTTCGCTTACGCCCTTCGCAAAGAAGAGGGTGATGATACCAAACGCTTCTCATTCAACGTAGGAACTCAATTCTAATGAAGAACATTCTTATCGCCTCGGCGCTTGCCGTCGCCACGCTGTCGGTTTCGCCGATCATGGCCGTTCCCGCCGCCGCGCAGGCCAAGGCCGTTGCGGTCGCCGACGTCCGCGTCGCCGCCGCGCGCTCGAACGCTTTCACCGTTGCCTCGCAGCAGATCGAAACGACTTACAAGGCACAGATCGACCAGCAGCAGTCGCGCGGCCAGACGCTGCAGGCCGAAATCAACGTCCTGATCGCTAAATATAACGAAGAAGCCCGCAAAACCCCGCAGAACCAGGCCGCGGTGCAGGCCGCTGGTCAGGCGGTCCAGGCCAAGCGCCAGGCGGCGCAGACCGAACTGGGCCAAATTGGCGCGCCGGTCGAACTCGCAATCGCTTATGTCGAAGACCAGATCAGCGTTCGCATGAACGAAGCGATCCGTGCCGCGATGACCGCGAAAAAGATCGACCTGCTGCTCAATCCCGACGCGGTGCTGGCGCGTGAAAACAACGTCGACATCACCGATGCCGTCGTGACCGAACTCAACCGTATCCTGCCGACGGTCTCGACCGCGGTTCCCGCCGGTTACCAGCCGGGCCAGCTCGTTCAGCAGCGCAACCAGCAGCTGATGGACGCCGCCCGCGCGGGGCAGCCGGGCGCGACGCCCGCCGCACCGGCGCCCACCGGCACCGCACCGACGACCCGCTAATATCGTGACCGACGGGGAGAAAGCGGCAGGAGCGATGGGGCCGGTGGACATCCGCCGGATCCTGACGCTGCTGCCGCACCGTTATCCGATGCTGCTCGTCGACCGGGTGGTGTCGATCGTCCCCGATACCTCGATCCACGCGATCAAGGCGGTGACGATGAACGAGCCCTTTTTCCAAGGGCATTTCCCCGGTCGGCCGATCATGCCGGGTGTCTTGATCGTCGAGGCGCTGGCGCAGGCCGCCGGCGTCCTCGCGATCGAATCGATGGGCCTCGCCGGGACCGGCAAGCTCGTCTATTTCATGGCGATCGACGGGGCGAAGTTCAGGAAGCCGGTCGAACCCGGCTGCCTGCTCGACCTGCACGCCACGATCATCCAGGCCAAGCGCAGCGTCTGCCGCTTCGAAGGCAAGGCGATGCTGGACGGCGCGCTGGCGGCGGAATGCCAGTTCACCGCGATGATTGCCGATCCGCCCGCGGACTAACTATTGCCAAATCGGGCATTCGCCGTTAGGGGCCGCACCTTCGCGTTCCCGGACGCACAGACTCGCGCACGCTGGTCGGTAACCAGCGGCACAGGAGCTTAAGACATGAAACAAGACATTCACCCCGCGTACCACATGATCACGGTCAAGATGACCGATGGCACCGAATATCAGACGCGCTCGACCTGGGGCAAAGAGGGCGACACGATGACGCTCGAAATCGACCCTACCGCGCACCCGGCGTGGACCGGCGGCAACGGCCGTATGCTCGACGCTGCGGGCCAGGTTGCCAAGTTCAACAAGCGTTTTGGTGGTCTCACCCTCAAGCGCTAAGCCCTGTCCCCGCGAAGGCGGGGTTGGGCGATCAGCTCAAGACTTTTGCAAGCGCGCTTTGCCACCCGGCAAGGCGCGTTTTGCGTTTTGCGGCGTCCAGCGCCGGGGTGAAGCGCGTCGCGGTGCCACGCATCGCCTTGGCAGCACTTGCGAGGTCGGGATAAAGCCCCGCACCGGTCGCAGCGAGCATCGCGGCGCCCAAAGCGGTGCTTTCGACGAAATCGGGCCGCTCGACGGTCAGGTCCAGCATGTCCGCCAGATCCTGCGCCATCCAGTCGTTAGCAGCCATGCCTCCATCGATGCGCAAATCGGCCCAATCCACCCCATCGGCAGCAAAGGCCGATTTCAGGTCATGCGCCTGATAGGCTTGCGCTTCCAACGCGGCGCGCGCGACATGCGCCTTGGTGCTCGCAAAGCTGAGGCCAGAGATCGCGGCGAGTGCATCGGGGCGCCAGTGCGGTGCGCCAAGCCCGGTGAGGGCAGGGACCAGATAGACCCCGCCATTGTCGGCGACCGACCGCGCCAGCCCCTCGCTCTCGCCCGCATTGGCGAGTAGGCCAAGCCCGTCGCGCAGCCATTTAATCAAGCTGCCCGCGACGAACACCGATCCTTCGAGCGCATAGGAACGGACATCGCCTTCCTGTACCAGCACGGTCGCGAGCAGACGGTTGGTCGAATGCGGGCGCGTAGTGCCACTCGCCGACAGGATGAAGGCGCCGGTGCCGAACGTCGCCTTGGTCTGCCCCGGCGCCAGGCACGCCTGCCCGATCGTCGCCGCCTGCTGGTCGCCCGCCATACCGCAGATCGGGATTGCGCCGCCGAACAGGTCGGGGTCGGTCGTGCCGACGGTCGTGGTGCATCCGGTGATTTCGGGCAGCAGGCTCATCGGGACGCCCAGCAGATCGCACAGTCCGGCGTCCCAGTCGCCCCCTTCGATGTCCATCAGCAAGGTCCGCGATGCGTTGGTCGCATCGCTGACATGCACCCCGCCGGTCAGGCGAAAGATCAGATAGGATTCGATCGTCCCGACCGCGAGCCGCTCGCCCGCGTCGCGCAATTGCGGCCAGTTTCGCAGTGCCCAGCCGATTTTGCTGCCCGAAAAATAGGGGTCGAGCAGCAGCCCGGTCGTCGCCTGCACCGCCGCTTCGTGCCCCGCCTCTTTCAGCGCCGCGCAGTCGGCAGCGGTGCGCCGGTCCTGCCAAACGATCGCGGGTGCCAGCGATTCGCCGGTCATGCGGTCCCAGAACACAACGGTCTCGCGCTGGTTCGTAATCCCGATTGCCGCGACCTGGTCCGCTCCCCCGGCTTTCTTGATCATCGCGCGGGTGCAGGCGAGGGTGGCCTCCCAGATTTCGGAGGCGTCATGTTCGACCAGGCCCGGCGTCGGATAATGCTGCTGTATCTCCCGCTGCGCGCTGCCGAGCGGGGTGCCGTCGGCGGCAAAGAGCATCGTCCGGGTCGAGGTCGTCCCCTCGTCGATCACGATGATGTTCTCCGCCATGCTCCGCTCTCCTCGCTTTCGGCCCGACTTTGGCGCAGCACCGCGGGCGACTCAAGCGCGATGCGGGGATCAGATCGTATCGAGCGGAATCCGCAAATAGCGGCGTCCATCGGCCTCGACCGGCGGCAGCGCGCCCGCGCGGATATTGACCTGCAACGACGGCAGGATCAGCTGCGGCGCCGCCAAACTCTTGTCGCGCGCGCTCCGCATCGCGACGAAATCGGCTTCGCTGACTCCGTCATGGACATGGACGTTGCCGGCGCGCTGCTTGGCGACGGTCGATTCCCATTCGGGCTCGCTACGATCCTGGGTCGGGTAATCGTGACAGGTAAAGACGCGCGTGTCCGCGGGCAGGGCGAAAATCTTGCGGATCGACCGATAAAGCGTCGCCGCATCGCCGCCGGGAAAGTCGGCGCGCGCGGTACCATAGTCGGGCTGGAACAGCGTATCGCCGACAAAGGCGGCATCGCCGATCGTGTAGGTCACGCAGGCGGGGGTGTGGCCCGGCGTGTGGATGACCCCGATCGTGAGATCGCCCAGCGGCAGCGTATCGCCTTCATCGACCAGCCGCGAAAAGGCGCTACCATCGGGTACAACATCGTTGGCGCCGAACAGCGGCGCAAAGATGCGCTGCACATCGCCGATATGGCGGCCAATGACAATCGGTGCGCCGGTGCGTTCATGGATGTGATGCGCCGCGGTCAGATGGTCGGCATGGGCGTGGGTTTCGAGCACATAGGCAAGATGCAGCCCGCGCGCTTCGATTTCGGCGAGCAACCGGTCAGCCCCGGCGGTCGAGGTGCGACCGTCGCGCTGGCTGAAATCGAGTACCGGATCGACGATCGCCGCTGTGCCGGTGGCGGGATCGGCAACGATATAGCTGATCGTATTGGTCGCGGCGTCGAAAAAGCCGGCGACGTCGGGGCGCGTGGATGCGGCGGTCATGGGAAATCTCCTTTGTACAGATATTAGGAATTACTAAATTAGAATCAACTAATATATTGACGCCATGTTCGATCTGACCCGCTTTGACCTCCGCCTGTTCGAAGAAAGCGCCGGGCGCGCTGCGACGCTTCTCCGCCTCCTTGCCAACGAGAAGCGGCTGATGATCCTGTGCCAGCTGGCCGGCGGCGAAATGGCTGTGGGCGATATCCAGTCGCACGTCGGTTTGTCGCAATCGGCGCTGTCACAGCATCTCGCGCTGCTCCGCACCGAAGGAATCGTCGCGACGCGGCGCGAGGGGCAGGCGGTGTTTTACCGCCTCGACGATCCCGCCGCGATGCGCGTGATCGAAACGCTCGCCGAACTTTTCTGTCCCCCCGAAATGAGAAAATGACCATGACGGCCACCATCAGCAGCCTCGCGCCGCACGAGGTCCGCGCCCGGCTGGCGATGCAGATCGACGGCGATTTCCTGATCCGCGCTTTCGGCGTCGCGATGATCGCCATCGCGCTTTCGATGCTCATCCCGCGCAAGAATGAAGGCGATCCGGCAGTCCGGCTGACCCCAACGATGGTGTGGAAGCTTGCGCCGGTCGGGCTTGTTGCTGGTCTGGCGGCCGGTTTCTTCGGCATCGGCGGCGGCTTTCTGATCGCGCCGGGGCTGATGGCGGCGACGGGCATGACGCTCGCCAACGCATCTGCATCCTCGCTCGTTTCCGTGACCCTATTTGGCGGCGCGACCAGCGCGACATATGCCGTGCACGGCCAGCTGATCTGGCCGCTGTTCGCGGCGCTCGTTGCTGGCGGGGCGGTCGGATCCTTGGCCGCGATGCCGCTGCTGCGCCGCATCGAGAAGAACGCAAAACTTGCTGCGTCATGGCTTCGCGTTGCTGGTGATCGCGGTCGGACTGTTTATCATCTTTCGCTAAACGCTTGCCAAATCGCCATCTCCATGCCATATATTGTGCAGCGCAGCATGGCGGACCAATCCGCCGCAGCCACCGGCAGCGTGATTTTCCCGCCCAATCTCAGGCGCGGGACGAGCCGGAACCGCGCTATTGTCCCCAGAGGCACCCTTTCACGCGGGTCGTTTCGAACCCGCGGCCCGTGCGCCGTCCGTTCGATGCGAATGGACGCTGTGCGCGTCGCTCTGAGTGAGTAATTTATGACGACTTTTAACGACTTTGGCCTGCACGCCGACATCAATCGCGCGCTTGCCGCCAAGGATTATACCGTCCCGACCCCGATTCAGATGCAGGCGATCCCGCCGCTGATGAAGGGCCGCGACCTTTGTGGTATCGCGCAGACTGGCACCGGCAAAACCGCCGGTTTCTCGCTGCCCTCGATCCACCACCTTTTGACCTATCCGCACCGCCCGACTCCGCGCGGTTGCCGGATGCTCGTCCTCGCGCCGACGCGTGAGCTGGCGGCGCAGATCGCGCAGAGCTGCCGCGACTATGGCCGCTTCACCAAGCTGTCGGTCTCGACCGTGTTCGGCGGCGTGCCGATCAACAAGCAGATCCGCGACCTTTCGGGCGGCGTCGACATCCTCGTTGCTACCCCCGGCCGCCTGCTCGACCTGATCGACCAGCGCGCGCTGCGCCTCGACGATGTCGAAATCTTCGTTTTGGACGAAGCCGACCAGATGATGGACATGGGCTTCATCCACTCGCTGCGCCGCGTCGCGAAGCTGCTGCCGTCACGCCGCCAGAACCTGTTCTTCTCGGCGACGATGCCGAAGGAAATCGCCGGCCTCGCCGAACAGTTCCTCAACGATCCCGTCACCGTGTCGGTGACCCCGCAGGCAACCACCGTCGAAAAGATCCGCCAGTTCGCGACCTTCGTCGAACAGAAGGAAAAGCAGGCGCTGCTCCACTCGGTTGTTGCGACGCAGGATATCGACCGCGCCCTGATCTTCACCCGCACCAAGCATGGCGCCGACCGCGTTGTGCGCCACCTCGCGGGCGCGGGCATCAAGGCGATGGCGATCCATGGCAACAAGAGCCAGTCGCAGCGCACCCACGCGTTGCAGGCGTTCCGTTCGGGCGACATCAAGCTGCTCGTCGCGACCGACATTGCCGCACGCGGCATCGACGTGTCGGGCGTCAGCCATGTGATCAACTTCGAGATCCCGAACGTGCCCGAACAATATGTCCACCGCATCGGCCGCACCGCGCGCGCCGGCGCCGAGGGCATGGCGATCAGCTTCATCGCTCCCGATGAGCGGCCGTATATGAAGGACATCGAGCGCGTCACGCGCAGCAAGTCCGAACCGATGCCGCTGCCTGAGAATTTCAACGAGCTGGTGCGCAATCTGCCCAAGCCCGTTGCGGGTCCGCGCGATACCGGCAGTCAGGGCCGCGACCCGAACCGCCAGCGTCAGGATGCGCGCCGCCAGCCGAGCGGTGGCCAGCCGCGCGGTGATCGCGGTCCGCGCCGCGATGCGCCTGCCGGTGAGGGCGCCGAAGGCCAGCGCAAGCGCCGCTTCCGCCCGCGCAACAAGAGCGTCGGTGCGCATAAGGGTGCGGTGACGCGCGTCGGTTGACGCTAAAACCCTCGTCATTGCGAGGAGCGTAGCGACGAAGCAATTCAGGGCGGGACAAGCCGCTCTGGATTGCTTCGCGCCGCTCGCAATGACGAGCTGAAGCCATTGACGCCAAGCCCACGCAGGCTACCCTTTGCGCCATAGTGAAAGCGAAGGGGCAGCGGATGACGGGACAGATCGGGGCGACGCCCATCGACACGCGCCAAAGCGAACGCAAGGTCATCCTGGCCTCGTCGCTCGGCACCGTGTTCGAATGGTATGATTTCTACCTGTACGGCCTGCTCGCGACGGTCATCTCGGCGCAATTTTTTTCCGGCGTCAACGAAACCACCGGCTTCATCTTTGCGCTCGCAGCCTTCGCCGCGGGCTTTGCGGTAAGGCCGTTTGGGGCGATCTTCTTCGGGCGCATCGGCGACCTAGTCGGCCGCAAGAACACCTTCCTCGTCACCATGGGCCTGATGGGCGCGTCGACCTTCCTCGTCGGCATCCTGCCCAGCTACGCGTCGATCGGGGTCGCGGCACCGATCCTGCTTGTTGTGCTGCGTCTGCTTCAGGGCTTGGCGCTGGGCGGTGAGTATGGCGGGGCGGCGACTTACGTGGCCGAACACGCGCCCGAGGGGAAGCGCGGGCTGTTCACCAGCTTCATCCAGACCACCGCGACTCTCGGCCTGTTCGCGGCGCTCGGGGTCGTCATCACCATCCGCACCCTGATCGGCGAGGAAGCCTTTGCCGACTGGGGCTGGCGCATCCCGTTCCTGATCTCGATCATCCTCCTCGGCGTATCGCTGTGGATCCGCATGCAGCTCAATGAAAGCCCGGTCTTTCAGAAGATGAAAGACGAAGGGACGACGTCAAAGGCGCCGCTGACCGAGGCGTTTGGGCGCTGGGGCAACCTCAAATGGGTGATCATCGCGCTGTTCGGCGCGGTCGCGGGGCAGGCGGTCGTCTGGTACACGGGCCAATTCTATGCGCTCTTCTTCCTCGAAAAAACGCTGAAGGTCGACGGCGCGACCGCGAACATTTTGATCGCCATCGCGCTCGCGCTTGGCACGCCGTTCTTCATCCTGTTCGGCTGGCTCAGCGACAAGATCGGGCGCAAGCCGATCATCCTCGCGGGCTGCGCGCTCGCCGCGCTGACCTATTTCCCGGCGTTCCAGATGCTGACGAGCGCTGCGAATCCTGCGATGGCGAAGGCGCAGCAGAATGCCGCCGTGATCATGGCCGCCGACCCTGACACCTGCGCCTTCCAGTTCGATCCGATCGGGCGGAACAAGTTCCAAAGCACCGGCTGCGACATCATCAAATCGACGCTGGCAAAGGCTGGCGCCAGTTACACCGCCTTCACGCGCGAACGGATAACGGGCGATCCGGCGCGCGTACGGATCGGATCGCGCGTGCTCGCCGCGCCGGATCCCTGGCGGCTGGCCGAGGAGGATCGGGCGGGGGCAATTGCGGCTTTCCGTGTCCAGCTTGAACAGGCGCTGACCGACGCAGGCTATCCGGCGAAAGCCGATCCGGCGCAGATCAACAAGCCGCTCGTCGTTGCGATCCTCTTCTACCTCGTGCTGCTGGTGACGATGGTTTACGGCCCGATCGCCGCGCTGCTGGTCGAGTTGTTCCCCAGCCGCATCCGTTACACCGCGATGTCGCTGCCCTATCATATCGGCAACGGCTGGTTCGGCGGTTTCCTGCCGACGACGGCGTTCGCGATGGTCGCGGCGACCGGCAACATCTATTATGGCCTGTGGTATCCGGTCGTCGTTGCAGTGATCACGCTGGTGATCGGGCTGTTCTTCTTGCCCGAAACATTTCGTCGCAAAATTCACGACTAGCCCCGGATTGACGGACGGCGCCCGCGCGTTAGGGTCGCGCCAGCCTTGAGGGGGGCGTGATGATGATCGACGACGACGATTTCGAACCGCTGCCGCCGCGACGTCCGTTATTCCGGCGCAAGCGTGTGCTCATTCCACTTGGTTTGATCGTGGCGATCCTCGCCATCTTTCTCGCGCTGCGCACGTCGGATACCGATCGCGACGCGATGATCGCCAAATATGGCGGGGCGAACGCGGCGTTCGCGGCGGGGCCAGCGGGGCAGCGCATCCATTATCGCGATCAGGGCAAGCGCGACGCGCCCGCGATCATCCTGCTCCACGGATCGAACAGCAGCCTTCATACTTGGGAACCGCTGGTGCAGCGGCTGGGCGCCGATTACCGCGTCGTCACACTCGACCTCCCCGGCCATGGCCTGACCGGCGGCACGCCGGACAAGGATTACAGCGCCGACGGCATGGCCGCGGCGGTCGATGTCGTCGCGGCGAAGCTTGGCCTCGATCATTTCATTCTAGGCGGCAATTCGATGGGGGGCTGGGTCGCATGGCGCTACGCGCTCGCGCAGCCGGGCCGGGTCGATGCGCTGCTGCTACTCGACGCCAGCGGCATGCCGCTGCGCAAGGGGGAGAAGGCGCCCGAATCCAATGTCGGCTTTCGGATCCTGAAATACCCCTTCGGTCGCTGGCTTGCGACCCAGATCACCCCGCGCGCGCTGGTCGAACAGTCGCTGCGCGGTTCGGTCGAGAAGCAGGCCGTCGTCGATGACGCGACGGTCGATCGTTATTGGGAGCTTCTGCGCTTTCCCGGCAACCGCGAAGCGACGGTGCTGCGCGCCCAGCTGGACCGTGAACCCGCGATGGCGGCGCGCGTCGGTGAGATCAAGGCGCCGACCTTGATCCTGTTCGGCGACAAGGACCGGATCATCAACCCCAGCGCGGCGCAGACCTTCCACGAGCGGATTGCGGGGTCCGAAGTCATGCTGCTCAAGAATATCGGACATTTGCCGATGGACGAAGACCCAGACGCAACTGCGGCTGCGATCGCCGACTTCCTCACGCGGCGGCTTGTTGTCCCGTCGCCGACGGTTCCAGAAACGCGCTGATCCGCGCTGCAATCGTCGGGGCGTGGGTGAAGGGGAACAGGTGCGATCCCGGCACCACTTCCAGCACCGCGCCATCGATCAGGCTGGCAAGCATCTGGCCATAGCAGGCAGGCATGACCCCATCGCGTTCGCCGACCAGAACCAGCGTCGGCAGCGCCTTCAGCCCCGGCAGATAGGCCGCGCTGGTCCACCCCGCCATTGCCGCAGTCTGATACGCGATGCCCAGCGGCGTGGCGGTCTGGATTTTCAGCCCGCTGGCCTGCATGTCGTCGTCGAACAGTGCGGCCCACCCGATCCCGGGCGCACCCATGACCGGCGTCGTCGCCATCAGCACGAGGCGGCGGACGCGACCGGGAAACTGGACCGCGATCTGCTGCGCCAGCGCCCCGCCCCAGCTGAACCCGGCAATATCGATGATCTTGTGGCCAAGCCGGTCGGCGATTTCCATCACGACCGCGGCAATGGTCGATGCGCCATAGGGCAGCAGCGCGTCGGGCGAACCGCCGACCCCCGGCATGTCGAGCGTCCACACCTCACGCCCATGCATCTGCGCGAGCAGCGGCGCTGCGGCGGCGATGTCGGCGCCGATGCCGTTCAGGAACAACAGCGGCGTCCCGCCCGCACCCGTCCGCCAGCGCGCGACGCGCAGCGTCAGGCCATAGACATGCTCGGTGCTGATGGCCGGTCGGCCGCTGATCCTGCTCATGGCTCCCGCCTTCGCATATCCGGGTGACGCGGGAAAGACTGCTGCGGTTTAGTCCGCCAGTTTGGCTTCTGCCGCCGCCTGCTCGTATCGCAGGCAGTCGAAAATCTTGGCCCCTGCCAGGAACACCGCGCCGCTACACGCGGCCAGCAACAGCTGACCACCAATGCCCGGATATTCATGCAGATAGGCAGTGCCGCGCGCCATGGCACCCACGGCGAGGGCATAGATGATCAGGCACGCTTCAAAGCGTGTCTTGATGACGAACAGGCGTCCGATTTTTTTCCACATCACCATTTACCCAGCAAGAGCCATGCCACTGGCGCAAAAGCGGGATTTGCTGCGCCGGGCTTATGGTAAACTGTAAGTTAATCCGACAAAAGAGGGAAGGCGCGCGGCGGGTGTCGACGATTGGGACTTACCGTACCGCAGGAGCCATCCGCGCCCGCAGCCTTTGCAACTCGCGTTCCGATACGCGCTCGAGCGAGGCCGCGGGCTTGCCCTTGCGCAGCCGCGCACGGTCTTTCTCCGACGGTTCGACCCGCCGCACGCGCACCGCGGCATGACCTTGTGCCTTGATCCCCAGCTGTTCGGCAGCGCCGCGCGACAGGTCGATGATCCGGCGCTGCGCAAACGGGCCGCGGTCGTTGACCCGCACGATGATCCGGCGCCCGGTGTCGAGCGCGGTCACCTCGACATAGGTTGGCAGCGGCAGCGTGGTGTGCGCAGCGGTGATCCAGCCGGGGCGAAACTGCTCGCCATTGGCGGTGCGATTGCCCGACTCGCTGCCGTACCAGCTGGCATAGCCGAGCGCGTCGTAGGTCGGCGCGGCGGCGGGGACATAGGTCGTACCGCGGATGGCATAAGCGGGGCCGATGCGGACGGGCGTGTCGGCAACCGGTCGAAAATTGTCCCCGGCGCAAGCCGACAGCGACAACGCCAATGCTGCTGCGCCTATGATGACATGTTTCGGCATGGGCTCGACCCTCGGTTCAGGCCGCCCGCGCGAACCAGATCACATGGCGCGGACCTTTGCCATTGCTGCGCGCGCGCACGCCGACCTCTTCGACCTGAAAGCCCGCTGCGCTCAATCGGCGGGTGAAGCGGGCGTCGGGGGCGGCGGACCATATCGCCAATATTCCGCCGGGCCGCAGCGCCGCCTTGGCCGTGGCAAGGCCCGCCGCCGAATAGAGTCCCTCGTTCGCCTCGCGCGTCAGGCCGTCGGGGCCATTGTCGACGTCGAGCAGAATTGCGTCATAGCGGCGCGCCGCCGCGCCGATCGCTTTCGACACATCGCCGAGGACAAGTTCGACCCGCGGATCGTCGAGACAGCCCGCCGCCAGTTCCGCCATCGGACCGCGCGCCCATTCGATGATGCCCGGCACCAGCTCGGCCACAGCAACCTTCGCGTCGGGACCGAGCACCCCCAGCGCGGCGCGCAGGGTGAACCCCATGCCGTAACCGCCGATCAGCAGGCTGGCGGCTTTCGGACTGCGGAGCCGTTCGCACGTCATCGTCGCCAGCGCTTCTTCCGAACCGCTCATCCGGCTGCTCATCAATTCGTTGCGGTCGATCGCGATGATGAAATCATCGCCGCGCCGGTACAGCCGCAGCTCGTCGCCGCCGGGTACCTGCGCCGTGCCTAGCAATTCGCGCGTTTTCATGCGTTAGGTCAGTTCGATGAGGTCGAGCGCCGCAAGCAGCGCGGCGCGCGCGCGGCGCACATCGGAAGCCAACGCCGCCGAAGAGAGGTCGCCCGGCGCGATCGCCTCAGGCCAGTGCTTACCCACCACTGCGGCGATCCGGTCGAGCTTCGCTTCATCCGCCATGAACCGCGCATCGACCGTGGCGGGGTCGGCGACAACGCGCAGGCGAAGGCACGCCGGACCGCCGCCATTGGCCATCGACTGGCGGACGTTGACGGGCAGCAGGCGGCGGATCGGACCATTGCCCGCCACATGCGCCTCCAGCCAGGCCCACACTGCGGGAATCGCCTGTGCCTCGGTCGGCAGCACCAGCCCCATGCCGCCGTCGGGCAGGCTGACGAGCTGCGCGTTGAATAGATAGGATTTGATCGCGTCGGGCAGCGTCACCGCGCTAGCGGGCACCTCGACGATCTCGACTGCGGGAAAGGCGGCGCGGATTTCGGCGTGGGCAGCTTCGCGGTCCTCGAATGCGGTTTCGTGAGTGAACAGCACATGCTCGTTCGCGACCGCGACGACGTCGTTGTGGAACGCGCCGCCCTGAATCGCCGTGTCCGACTGGCGGATGAAGAGGGTGCGCGCGGGATCGAGCTGGTGGTGCCGCGCAATCGCCTTCGACGCGTCGAGGTGCTGGCGGGCCGGAAAACGGCCTCCGCCGACGCCATAGACGAAGATTTCGACGCCTTGCCCATCATGCCCGCTGCACAGTCGCATATGGTTCGCCGCGCCCTCGTCGCCGAATGGCGCCGGGATCGGCGCATGCACGGCAAAAGCCGGGTTGGCGAAGGCAAGGCGGAGCTGCGCGAGTGTGCCCGGCCATTCATGGCTGCGGTGGGGCATGGTGACGAGATTGGCGACGGTCAGATGGCATTTTCCGTCGTCGCTGTCGGGAGCGGGTGAGACGGTCGCGGCATTCGCTGCCCACATCGACGACGCCGACCAGGCCTGCGCGCGCAGATGCCCCTCGGCGTCGTCCAGCGTCGTCCCGAGCGTGGCCAGCCACGGCGCGTCGGGACGATCGAGCGGCATGAAAAAGCCTTGCGGCAATCCTAGCGCCAGATTGTGGCGCATCTTGTCGATGCCCTGCAGCGCCGCCGCACGCGGCTGCGACACGTCGCCCGCATTCGACGCAGACGCGATATTGCCGCGGCTGAGCCCCGCATAATTATGGCTGGGGCCGATGATCCCGTCGAAATTGATTTCGGTCAGCATGGCCTAGCGCCCGATCCAGCTGATCTCGTCGCCTGCGTCGACCCCGAGCAGCTTCGCGGCCTTACTATCGATCGTCGACCCGTCGCCGACCTTGCCGAAACAGCAGCGGAAATCGGCGAGGCGGCCGGTAGCGACCAGCGCGTCGTCGCCGATGTCGGTGATCGCCGACACCTCGACATGCTTCGCCCCCGCGATGCTCGCCACCTGATCGGTGCGCGCGGTCATCGTCGGGCCGCCGTCAAAGATGTCGACATAATTTTCGAACGAGAAATTCTCATTCTCCAGCATCCGCATCGCGGCGCGGCCGCTGGGGTGCGGGACGCCGATGACGCTGCGCGCATGCTCGCTGAGCATCGCGATATACACCGGGTGCTTGGGCATCAGGTCGGCGATGAACTGGTTGCCGTGGACCGCGTTGAACTGGTCGGCTTCCTGAAAGCTCATCCCGAAGAATTTGCCCGCGACCCCGTCCCAGAACGGCGATCCACCCGCTTCGTCGATCACGCCGCGCAGCTCGGCGAGGATGCGGTCGCCAAAGCGGGCGCGGTGGCGCGCGATGAACAGATAACGCGAGCGCGCGAGCAGCAACCCGAGCCCGCCGGCGCGCGCCGCGGGATGGAGAAACAGGCCGCCGACCTCGCTCGACCCGTTGAGGTCGTTGCTGAGCATCAGGATCTGCGCATGAAAAGTCCGGCCGAGCTGTTCGCTATGCTTGCTGTCGGTGCCGATGCGATAGGAATAAAAAGGCCAGCGCTGGCCGACCTGCCCGAAAATCTGGCACGTCCCGCGCACTTCGCCGCTGTCGAGGTCTTCAAGGACGAGCAGGTACAGCTCGTCCGAGGGATATTCCTTGTCGCTCGCGAACGACGCTTCGGTGCGTTCGAGCTTGGTTCGCAACGCTTTTTTGTCGGGGGGCAGGTTGGTGAAGCCGCCGCCGGTCAGCTTCGCCATCTCGTAAATGCTCTGCAAATCGCCCGGCTTGGCTGCCCGGATCACGTAATTCACACTGTCCCCCGTTCCGCTATACGTATCATGGTGAGCGCCGACAGCTGCGCGCGTTCGGCGAGGCTGTCGACGATCAGAAACTCGTCCGACGAATGGATCGCACCGCCGCGCGGCCCCATGGTGTCGACCACCGGAATACCGCAGGCGGCGATATTGTTGCCGTCGCAGACGCCGCCGGTGGCGTTCCAGCGGATCGGCGGCAGGCCAAGCGCGGCGCCGCAGTCGCGGACCAGTTCGAACAACCGCGTTGCTGCCGCATCGAGCGGTTTGGGCGGGCGGTTGAAGCCGCCGTGAAGGTGGCAGTGGACGTCGTGGTCGCGCTGGATGTTGGCGATGGTGTCACGTAGTGCGGTTTCGGCGGCCACCATCGCTTCGGGGGTCGAAGGGCGCAGGTTGACGCGCAGGATCGCTTGATCGGGGACGACATTGTTCGGGCCGCCGCCGTCGATTCGGGCCGGATTAACTTTTAATTCAAGCGACTTGAGTGCATTCAGGCGCACGGCTAGGTCGGCTGCAGCGACGAGGGCGTTGCGGCCTTCTTCGGGGTTGCGCCCGGCATGGGCGGCGCGGCCGTGGATGATGACGCTGAAGTTGCCGCTGCCCGGCCGTGCCCCCGCCAGCGTGCCGTCGGGCAGTGCGGGTTCGTAGGTCAAAGCGGCGGTTTTCCCGGCGGCAAGTTCGGCGATCAGTCGCGCCGAGGCGTGGCTTCCCGTCTCTTCGTCGCTGTTGATCATCACATCATAGCCGACGCGGTCGGCGAGCGGAGATGTCTCGAGCGCGGTCAGCGCGGCGAGGATGACCGAAATCCCCGCCTTCATGTCGGCGGTGCCGGGGCCGTTGAGCACCCCGGGTTCGAGCCATTTCAGGGTCTGGAACGGATGATCGGCGGCGAACACCGTGTCCATATGGCCGGTGAGCAGCAGCTGGACCGGTGCGTCGGGGCGCACCCGTAAATGGAGATGGTCGCCGCGCTGGATCGTGCTGACCCGGCCCGCGGCATCGACGCTTTCGACCGGATCGGCGGCGACGAGGCGGACATCGCCGGGCAGCGCGGCAAAGCTGTCGGCAAGCTGTCCCGCGACATTTTTGAGGCCCGGTAGGTTGCCGGTGCCACTGTTGACCGCGGCCCAGCGTTCGACCTGCGCCAGCATCGGCGCATCGGCGGCGCGTTCGAGCGTGGCGGTTTCGGTGGCCGTAAGCGAGGTCATCGCACGGCTATAGCGAGCGGCGCGGCGCTTGCCACCCCCGCCGGGGCGGAATCATCCGCCGACCATCACCCGCGGTTATGGCGCAGTGGTCAGACCGCGAGGAGCAAAGTGTCGTCGCTTTGCGGCGGTGCGGCAGCAAACGAGGGCAGGGGTTCGAAACTGGCGTCGATCAGCGCCGGTTCGACCAGCCCGTCGAGCTTGAAATGGCCGAGCCGCCGTTCGTCGTCCGACCGCCAGCTTTTGTCGAGGTTCAGCGCGCTGACGAACAGGTCTCCGCGGCGTTCGAACATCTGGTGCGGCGCGAGCTTCATCTGCTGGCCATTATACTGCGCGGTGACGACGCGCTTGCGCGCGATCGCTTCCATCAGCGTCAACCGGGTTTCGTTCATGAGCGCACCTGGGGGAGGAGGGGAGAGATTTCGTTGTGCATTGCAACATAATGCACATGCCGGCAGTCCCGGCAAGTGTCGAATCGAAACCGAACGCATGAAATCCTATGCGTGAAATCGCCGCCATTGCCATATTGGGTCAATCGCGGCATAGGGCGGCGGCCCTTTCCTCCCCGGATTCCATTGCGCCATCGCGCTGATCAAAGGGTGCTTGAATGACTGATTTCCTCGACCGCAGCGGCCTGTCCGTCGATTCGCGTTTGGCCGATTTCATCGAGGCGCGCGCGTTGCCCGGTACCGGGCTCGATGCGGGCAAATTCTGGGCCGATTTTGCGGCGTTGCTGGGCAAATTTGCGCCCGAGAATGCCGCGCTGCTGGCGAAGCGCGAGGATTTGCAGGCGCAGATCGATCGCTGGCACGAAGCGCGGGCCGGACAGGCGCATGATGCCGCCGCCTATCAGGCTTTCCTGCGTGAGATCGGCTATCTCGTCCCCGAACCTGTGCCCTTTGCGGTCGGCACCCAGAATGTCGATCCCGAGATTGCGACGATGGCGGGGCCGCAGCTTGTCGTCCCCGCGCTCAACGCGCGCTTTGCCCTCAACGCCGCCAATGCGCGCTGGGGCAGCCTGTATGATGCGCTCTACGGCACCGATGCGCTCGACGCGCCGCCCGCCAAACCTGGCGGCTATGATGCGGCGCGCGGGGCGGCGGTGATTGCGCGCGCCAAGGCGTTTCTGGACGAAGCAGTGCCGCTGGCAACGGGCAGCTGGGCCGACTGGCAGGGCGGCCAACTGACGCTGGCCGATCCCACGCAATGGGTCGGCAGCAAGCCCGGCGGCATCCTGCTTCGCCACAACGGGCTGCACATCGAACTGGTGATCGATTCGGCGAGCGCGATCGGCAAGACCGACCCGGCGGGGATCGCCGATGTCGTGCTCGAAGCCGCGCTGACCACGATCATCGACCTGGAGGACAGCGTCGCGGCGGTCGATGGTGAGGATAAGACGCTTGGCTACACCAATTGGCTGGGGCTGATGCGCGGCGACCTGACCGAGAGCTTTGCCAAGGGCGGCGCCACGGTGACGCGCGCGATGGAGGCCGACCGCGAATGGACCTCGCCGGCGGGCGATCCCTTCGTCCTCCACGGCCGCAGCGTGATGTTCGTGCGCAATGTCGGGCATCTGATGACGACGCCGATGATCCTGCTGCCGAACGGCGCCGAAGCGCCCGAGGGGCTTTGCGATGCGGTGATCACCAGCCTCTGCTCGCTCCATGATTTGAAGGGGCTCGGCACCCTCACCAACAGCCGCGCGGGCAGCATCTATATCGTCAAGCCCAAGCAGCACGGGCCCGAGGAATGCGGCTTCACCGATCGCCTGTTCGACGCGGTCGAGGATATGCTTGGCCTCGCGCGGCACACGATCAAGGTCGGCGTGATGGACGAGGAGCGCCGCACCAGCGCGAATCTCGCCGCGTGCATCCATGCGGTGAAGGACCGCATCGTGTTCATCAACACCGGTTTCCTCGATCGCACCGGCGACGAGATTCACACGTCGATGCGCGCGGGGCCGATGATCCCCAAGGGTGAGATGAAGGCGAGCGACTGGATCGCGTCCTATGAAGACCGCAACGTCCGCATCGGCCTCGCCTGCGGGCTGTCGGGCAAGGCGCAGATCGGCAAGGGCATGTGGGCGATGCCCGACCTGATGCGCGGCATGCTCGAGGCGAAGATCGGCCATCCGAAATCGGGCGCGAACACCGCGTGGGTGCCGTCACCGACCGCCGCGACGCTGCATGCGCTACATTATCATGCGGTCGATGTGTTCGCGCGGCAGAAGGAAATTGCGGGTGAGGCGGTGCCGTCGCTCGATCGCCTGTTGAACATCCCGGTCGCGACGGGGCGCAACTGGAGCGAGGCCGAGATCACGCGCGAGCTCGACAATAATTGCCAGGGCATTTTGGGCTATGTCGTGCGCTGGATCGATCAGGGCGTCGGCTGTTCGAAGGTGCCCGACATCGACGACGTCGGGCTGATGGAAGACCGCGCGACGCTGCGGATCGCGTCGCAGGCGCTGGCGAACTGGTTGCTGCACGGCGTGTGTTCGGCGGAACAGGTCGATGCGGCGCTGACGCGGATGGCGGCGAAGGTCGATGGGCAGAATGCGGGTGATCCGTTGTACGAGAAGCTGACCCCCGACGGGATTGCCTATCAGGCGGCGCGGGCGCTGATCTTTGACGGGGTAACGCAGCCGTCGGGATATACCGAGCCGTTGCTGCACAAGTTCCGGCAGGCGAAGAAGGCGGCTTAGAAGGCCGTTGGGAAAGCTGATCCTGCCTGTGGCGCAGCCATGGGGAGGGGGACCGTTCGCGAAGCGAATGGTGGAGGGGCAGCGATGGTAGCGCCAAAGCCCCTCCGTCAGCGCTTCGCGCTGCCACCTCCCCATGGCTGCGCCACAGGGAGGATATTCTCCTCCTCCTGCTCCTGCTCCTCGTCATCCCGGACTTGATCCGGGATCCATAACTGCGCCGTCGTCGTGGATCCCCCTGAGTTCACAAACGAAGTGCAACACCTCACACAGGTGCTGCCATGTCGAGATACCGTCAGTTATCGATCGAGGAGCGCTGCTCGATTG
>JAHJHL010000183.1 GCA_018823905.1 Alphaproteobacteria bacterium | reverse complement strand
GATCGAGCGCGCCCGCGCCGCGACCCGCCGCGCCCGCGCCGAGCGCGCCCCGCAGTTCGACGCGGCGAGTTCAGTCGAAACGAGCCGCAGCAATCCCGGCAGTCTCGGCGCCAGCCTGCCGCCGGGTATTTCGATCGATCCCGATCAGACCGCTTATGGCGCATCGCTCAGTGCGCGTTGGGATCCCGACATCTTTGGTCGGCTGCGCTCGGAACAACGCGCTGCGTCGCTGCGTCTTGATGCTGCCAGCGCCGATGCCGTCGCAGTGCGTATCGCACTCACCGCTGACCTGGCTTCCCTCGTCGTCGATTGGCGCAGCCTCGACGCTCGCGCCGCATCGCTGGCGCTCGATCTGGCATCGGCGGAACGACTGGTCGCCTTGGCCGCCGTCAGGTCAAAAGCCGGCCTTGCGCCCGGAGCCGACCGCGTGCGCGCCGAAAGCGTGGCAAGTGCATCGCGGAGTCGCTTGGCGACGCTCGGTACCGAACGTGCCAACATTATCGGCCGCCTGGTGACGCTGACGGGGCGTGATGCCGCTTGGGTTGAGGCGCAGCTGGCTGCGCCGCACATCGCGCAGCCATTGCCGTCGGCAGCGGCCACGCTGCCGTCCGACCTGTTGGTTCGTCGGCCCGATATTGTCGCCGCTGCAGCGCGTCTCGCAGCGACCGATGCCGATCTGGCAGCGACAGCGGCGCGGCGGTTTCCCCGGATCACCCTTTCGGGCAGTCTCGGCCTGCTGGCATTCAGCCCCGGCCAGTTGTTCGACAGCGATTCCGTCATCGGCTCGCTGGCCGCTGCAATCGCGGGACCGCTTTTTGATTTCGGACGTATTTCGGCCGAGATCGAGGGAGCCGCAGCCGACAAGCAGCTGGCGTTTCAGCAATATCGGTCGGCGGTGTTCGATGCGCTGGGTGACGCGGAATCGGCGTATAGGCTTATCGCAGCCGCCGACGCACGCGCGACCGCTGCGACCGAAGAGGCCGCGTTGCTGGCGCGAAGCGACGCATTGACCATGAGCCGCTTTCGCGCCGGGCTTGTCGATATGGCAAGCGTGATGGAAGTGCGGCGACAGGCCGCCGGCGCCGGTGAACGCGCGGCGGTGGCCATGGGCGAAGCCAGGCGTTCCAGGCTGTTGTTGTGGCTGGCTTTAGGGGGCAGCCCGGGTGAGACAATCCGAGAGCCTATTTTGCCATAAGGCGATAATCTATTGGTTCGCGCCATGTCTCGCGCTGGCCGGGTGGCGATTATGACTTCAAATATTGGCTCGGCGGCACGCCAAAGGCGCGGCGGAACATCGCGGCGAAGCCGCTGGGGCTGTCGTAGCCGACTTCGTAGGTTACCTGAGTGATCGACGCGCCGGCGGCGAGCAGCGACAGCGCTTCCATCAGCCGTACCTGCTGGCGCCATACCGCGAGCCCCATGCCCGTTTCCTGCTTGAAACTGCGCGTGAAGGTGCGGCGGCCCATTGCGGCAAGATCGGCCCAATCGTCGATGTCGCGCGGATCCGACGGGTCGCCGAGGATCGCGTTGCAGACGCGCAGCAAGCGCGGATCAGACGGCATCGACACCTGATAGGGCGCATTGGGCATCCGTTCGATCTCGTCGAGCAATAGCCCGATGATCCGTCCTTCGCGGCCCGCGATATCGTAGAGCGGAGGGAAATCGACGACTTCAAGAATGAGTGATTTGAGCAGGTTTGACACTTCAAAGACGCGGCATATCCTTGCCTCCTCGCCCGGCGCGCTCGGCAGGTACAGCGTGCGTAGCGACACCGGGCCGCGGCATGCCACCTCGTGCCGCATTCCCGCGGGCAGCCACACGGCACGTTGCGGCGGGATGACGAAGCTGGTTTCGGGCGTGCGCACCGACATCACCCCGGCCGAGGCGTAGAGGATCTGGACATGATCATGGCTGTGCATCGGATCGACGAAGCCGGCGGGATATTCATCCTGCAGCGCGATGACCGGGCGATCGAACGAAAGAACGTCGACGCTGTGCTTCATGGCCCATTCTCCACAAATATCAGCTGACCCCACTCTATAGGCCGCCCCGTGAGCTGGCCAGCGGCAATCGGGCTAATGGCCTGCGCCATGTGGTGTTTGGCCCGAACGGTCGATAGGAGGATGGGGGCAAAAGCTATCAGGGTCGAAAGAGGCGCTCCGGGGAAGGAATATCAGGATGTCGAACGGCTTGAATGCCATACAGGATGACCTGGTCGACCCCGATATCCGCCGGTTCGTCGACGCGATCAACGCCGCTTATGTCACCCATGCCGCGCCAGCAGGATCTGACATGACAACGCGCCGCGCGGTCGCCGAGCGGGTTCGCAAACCGTGGCGCGAGGACGGCCCGATCATGGCCGAAAGCGTCGATATGAATATGAACGGCATTCGCCTGCGCCTGCATCGCCCGGTGGCGGATGTGGTATTGCCGGTGATGCTGTACATCCACGGCGGCGGCTGGACCTTGTTCAGCATCGACACCCACGACCGGCTGATGCGCGAATATGCGGCGCGCGCGGGCATCGCGGTGGTCGGGATCGATTACAGCCTGTCGCCCGAGCATAAATTTCCGGTCGCGCTGAACGAATGTTCGGCGGCGCTTGACTGGATCGCGGCGAACGCGGCGCGGCTGGGCCTTGATGCCGAGCGGGTGTTGATCGGCGGCGATTCGGCGGGCGCCAACCTGTCGGTCGCGACCTGTTTGCTGCGCCGTGACGCGGGCCGATCGATGCCCGCCGCGATGATCCTCAACTATGGCGCCTTTGCGCCCGAACATACGCCGAGCTATGCGCGTTTCGGACAGGGTGACTATTCGCTAGAGGCCGATGAGATGGATATATTCTGGGCGAATTATGTTGGCGAACCCACGCAGCTGGACGATCCGCTGGTCGCGCCGCTCCGCGCCGACCTGGCGGGCCTGCCGCCTGCGTTTCTCGCGATCGCCGAGTGCGACATATTGGCCGATTGCAATCATAGCTTCGCCGCGCGGCTGACCGAAGCAGGGGTCGCGGTGGAAAGCCATGTCTATGCGGGCGCCACGCACAGCTTCCTCGAAGCGATGTCGATCGCGCCGCTCGCGGCCCGCGCGCTCGACGATCAGGCAGCATGGATCGGCAGGACCATTGGGCATGTCGCACCCGTTTGATCCGCTGGGTCCGGCCGACAGCGCGCGGCTGATCGCCGACTATCCGCTGGGCTGGCTCGTCTCGCGCCAGTTCAACGCCAGCCCGCTCCCGCTGCTCACCGAATTGCACGAGGACGGCAATATCGCCGCGCTATTTGGTCACTGCGCGCTCGGCAACCCGCTGGTCGCCGATTTTCGCGCCGATCCACAGGGGCTGATCCTGTTCAACGGCCCCGCAGCCTATGTCTCACCGTCACTCGTATCAAAGCCCGACTGGGCGCCGACGTGGAATTATGCGGTGCTGCGCTACCGGGTCGAGGTCGAGTTTGTCGGCGACGAAACACACGATTCGATCGAACGGCTCGTCGCGGCGATGGAAGGCAGCAAGTGGTCGACCGATTGCCTTGGTCCGCGCTATGCCCCGATGCTGACGCACATCATCGCTTTTCGCGCCCACGTCCGCAGCGCCGATCCCGTCTTCAAGCTCGGCCAGGATGAAAGCGCGCAGGGCTTTGCCGAAATCGTCGCGCGCCATCCCGACCCGGCGCTGGCGGCATGGATGGAAGGACAGGCACAAAGGTGAAGCTGTTTTTTGACGACCGGCAGGCAAAGCACGCCCCCGAACGCGAGCTGCACAATGGTGAGTTTGTCCCCTATGCCGAGAACATCGAACGACCGCGGTCGATCGTTGCGGCAATGGCCGATTGGCAGCCGGTGCGCGATTTCGGCATGGCGCCGCTGCTGGCGGTGCATGACGCCGACTATCTCACCTTCCTCGAACGCGCCTGGGACGGCTGGCAAGCGGCGGGGCGTCAGGGCGATGCGATCGGCTACAGTTTTCCGGTGGTGCGACGGCGGCCGCTGAAATTTGCGCGGATCGACGCCGACATCGGCGCCTATAGCTTCGATGCTTCGACACCGATTGCGGCGGGAACCTGGGAATCGGCCTATTGGTCGGCGCAATGCGCGCTGACCGCGCTCGATCGCCTGAAAGCCGGTGACCGCCATGCCTTCGCGCTGTGCCGCCCACCCGGTCATCATGCCGGGCGCGACTATATGGGCGGTTATTGCTACCTCAACAACGCTGCTATCGCGGCGCGTCAGGCGGATGCGCTGGGGCTCGGGCCAGTCGCGATTCTCGATGTCGACTATCACCATGGCAATGGCACGCAGGACATCTTTTACGAAGACGGTAGCGTCTTCTTTGTCTCGATCCACGCCGACCCGGTGACCGACTATCCCTTTTACTGGGGTCATGCGGATGAGCGCGGGGATGCGGCGGGTGAAGGATCGACCCTCAACCTGCCACTACCGCGCGGCACCGACGGCGCCGCCTATCGTCCCGCGCTCGACACCGCGCTTGGCGCGATTGCCGATTGGGGCGCAAGATGCCTGATCGTCTCGTTCGGTGCAGACACTCACAGCAACGACCCGATTTCCAGCTTCAAACTGGAAAGCCCCGATTATGTCGAGATGGCGGCAGCGATCGCCGCGCTCGAGCTGCCGACGCTGGTGGTGATGGAGGGCGGCTATGCCGTCGGCGACCTCGGCCTGAATGTCGCGGCGTTTCTGTCGGGGTTTTGAGTATATCCTCCCTGTGGCGAAGCCATGGGGAGGGGGACCGCTTGCGAAGCAAGTGGTGGAGGGGCGACAGCGGTAGCGCCAAAGCCCCTCCGTCAGCCCTTCGGGCTGCCACCTCCCCGTCGCGAAGCGACAGGGAGGAGTTTCAACCTCAATCCAGACTGAACCGCAGGCTTGCGCCGATCGTGCGCGGCCGTGTGACCGACCCCGCGAACGAGAAGGGGGCGTTGAGGATGCCGTACTGGTTGAACAGATTTTTGGCAAAAACACCCAGTTCGATCCGGTCTGCCACGGTGAAGGCGGCATTGAGATCGACGATATGGAAATCGCCCTTATCCAGCGCCGCGCCGAACGCCACCGGTGCCGCCGAAAGATAGCGGTGCGCGATACCGACGCGCGGCTTCATCGGTGAATCGGGGAAATTGAGGTCGATGCTGTTGGCCAGGATCCAGTCCGACGCGCCCGGCAATTGCGTCCCTTTGGCATAGCCGCCGCCCGGCGCAAAGCTGTCAGGAAGCAGTTCGGATAGCCGCGCATCGTTGTACGAGATATTCGAGGCAAAGGTCAGGTTGCGCGTCGGACGCAGGGTCAGGCTGATTTCGACCCCATCGACATCGGCGCCGCCGCCATTGACGGTGTAGGCGTTGAAATCGCCCGGGGTGAACAGGCGCGCCTGCACATTGTCCCAATCGATATGATAGGCGGTGACATCGACGGTCAGCGTCTTGTCGATCAGGTCGAAGCGCGTCCCGATTTCGAAATTCTTCGTCGTGTCGCTTTCGAAGCTGAGCGGCAGGCCCGGCGTCGCCGCCGAATAGACGTTGATGCCGCCGATACGGAAACCTTCGGAATAGAGGCCATAGACCATGACATCGTCATTGGGTTTCCAGGTCAGCGACACCTTGGGAATGAAATCCGAATCCTTGCTTGCTGCTGGGGCGTAGTCGAAGGGCGCGATCAGATTCGCATTGGGCAGATATTGCAGCCGTGGGCGCGAACGATATTCGAACAGGCGGCCGCCGAGCGTGAGCGTCAGCGTATCGACGATGTCGAAAGACGCCTCGCCGAAGACCGCCTTTTCGGTAACGCGGTTGCTGCTGACGGTACGCGTCGCAAGATCGCCGGGCGCCAGCGTGTCGCCCGACTGGCCGCCGAACAGCCCCGGATTGGCGTCGATATAATCGCCGATGCCGTCAATGAACGTGCCGTCGGTGTTGCTGGAGCGCAGCCGCGTATAGTTGGCGCCAAGCAGCCAGCGGAACCGGCCGCCATCGGGCGAGGCGAGACGCAGTTCGGCATAGTCGGTCTTCGATTTGCCCCGGCTGCTCGCGAGTTCGGGCGTGTTGGTGCGCGGGTCGTTGCCGCCGAAGATCGAATTGTCGAACGCAAGATCGGCGTTCTTTTCGGTATAGCTGCCGACCGCGGTGAGGGTCGCAAAGCCCAGATCCTGTTCAAGCCGCAGGCTGTGCAGCATGAAATCGGTATCCTGAAACTCGGCGACATTGGTTGCGCGGTCAAAGGTTTTGGGCGGGCCGAACAATACGTAGGTCTGATCGTCGAGATCATATTCCTGATACATGCTGAGCGCGGAGATGCGCGTGCTCTCGGTGGGGGTGAAAACGATCGAGCCGCGCAGACCGCGGACGCGCAAATCGTTGCTGCCGTCCTCGCCGAGCAATGTGTTGTCGAGATAACCGGCATCGACGCGCTGGAGCGCGACGAGGCGCACCGCCAGCTTGTCGGTCACGATCGGCAGGTTGACCATCGCCTTGGCGGCATAGCTGACCTCGCCGGCGCCCTTGGTCGTAGCGAGCTGGCCTTCGGCGCCGATGTCGAACCCGCCGGGGTCCGCCTCGTTCACGACGTAGTTGATCGCGCCGCCCAGCGACGACGATCCGAACAAGGTGCCCTGCGGCCCACGCAGCACTTCGACGCGGCTGACGTCGAAGCTGTCGACATCGGGGATGACGAGCGGGAAGCCGGGCTCGATCAGCGGGATTTCGTTGAGATAATAGCCGGTCGTCGCCTGGTTCGCTTCGTGATAGGTGGTCGATGCGATGCCGCGGATGACGACTTCGGACACGCCGGGTTGATAGTCGTTAAACACCACGCCGGGGACGCGGGTGATGTAATCAGAGAGGCTCTGCGCGTTGAGTTTCTGCAACGTCGCTTCGCTCACCGCCGCGACCGAACCCGCTACATCGCGGACCGACTGCTCGCGCTTGGCCGCGGTAACGACGATTTCGCTGTCATCGGTCGCCGCGTCCTGCGCCACGGCGCCCGAGCCTTGGGTGAGGGCCAGCACCGAAATGCTGCAGATTACGACGCGCTTTATGGCTGCTATGGACATGCTTGCCTCCCTGATTGCGATTGCGATGCAATTCCGAGGGTCAAACTATCAGGTTCCAATCGCATGTCGGCGAAGGTCGGGCCAGAATCGCGCCGTATCGGGCCAGCGTACGGCATCGCTGTGGCGCTGAACGGTCGGCGATTTGCCCGATCGCTGGATTGGCGGGCCTGATCGGCGCAGTACGCCATTTGGCGCGGCATAGAGTGACGGCCTATGAATTGGATGGGAGGATCGCCATGAACGGGTGCGGCAACAAGGCGCGGCGGCAATTTCTGGGTGGAGCCGCCGCTGCGGCGCTGCTGCTCGCCGGTCGGCCAGCTTGGGCCGCGGCGCAGCGCGAGCCGCGCTGGCCCGCCCCGCCGCGCCCGCAATCGCCGCGGATTTCGCACGTCATCGAACAGCTCGGTCGCAAGCGTGACGATGTTTATTCGTGGATGAAATTCATTCCCACCGACGGAGAACGCCATCGTGGCAATTTGCCCGGACCGGTTGCCAAAATGCTCGCCGAAGAAAATGCCTATGCCGAAGCTGTTCTGAAGCCGGTGCGTGCCGCGCAGGGTGCGCTGGTCGAAGCGATGCTCGCGCGGTCGGCGGGTTCCGTACAAGCGCCCGCGCTGGAGCGCGACGGCTGGGCCTATTCGTCCGCGATGCCCGCGGGGTCGGCGCATCCGATATACAGCCGCCGCAAGGTCGGCGGTGCCGCCGAGACATTGGTCGACGAAAGCGCGCGCGCCAAAGGTCAGCCCTATTTCCGCACCACCGGCCATCAGCCGAGCCCCGACCACCGCTACTTCGCCTGGGCCGAGGATGTCATCGGCAACGACCGCCACCGGATCGTCATTCGCGACACGGTCAGCGGCGACTTGCGCACGCTCGTCGACAAGGATGCCTATGGTTATGGCGGGCTGGTCTTTGCCCCCTCTTCGCAATGGCTGTTCTGGATCTGGCGCGACGCGCGCAACCGGCCGACGCGGCTCTATCGCACCTCGGTCGACGGCAAGACCACCGCGCTGGTCTATGAGGAAAAAGACCCCGCAATCTTCATGGGGGTGAAACGCACCGCCGCCGACGGTTTTGTCGCGCTGACGCTCTCCGGCCCCGAAACCGCCGAAGTGCGGCTGATCCCCGCCACCGATGAAACGGGCGATCCGCGGGTGGTGTGGCCGCGCCAGAGCGGCGTGCGCTACGAAATCGACGAGTGGGACGGCGCGCTTGTCGCGACGACCGATGCCGATGATGCGTTCGATATGCAGCTGCTGCGCCTCGACCCCGGCGATTTCCGCACCCTCGCCACGCTCGTGCCGCACCGCGCCGGAACGCCGATCCTGCAGATCCAGCCCTTTAAGGCCGCGCTGGTCCGGCTGGAACGCGCCGACGGTTTGCACCGGCTGGTCATCCAGCGCGCCGACGGCAGCGAACAGAGCATCGCGTTCGATGATCCGGCCTATGCGATCGAACTGCCCGGCGAGCAGGCCTATACCGCCCCCTCGGTGATGATCGTCCATGAATCGCCCAAATCGCCGCGTCGCTGGATCATCGTCGATCTGAGCAGCGGAAAGCAGACCGTCGTCCAGCAACAGCAGGTCGCGAATTTCGATCCCGACGATTATGAGGTCGAGCGGCTGATGGCCCCCGCGCCCGACGGCGAAATGGTGCCGATCACGCTGTTGTCGCGGCGCGGCATGGTGAAGGACGGCAAAGCGCCGCTGCTGCAATATGGCTATGGTGCCTATGGCGTGAACAGCGACCCGCTATTCTCGATCCCGGCGCTCGCGCTGGTCGATCAGGGCTGGCGCTATGCGATTGCGCATGTCCGCGGCGGGTCGGAAAAGGGGCGGCGCTGGTTCCTCGGCGGGCGCAAGTTCTCCAAGCGCAACAGCTTCACCGATTTTATCGCCTGCGCCGAACATTTGTGCGGGCACGGCTATTCGGCAAAGGGCAATGTCGTAGCCTACGGCTTGTCTGCGGGCGGGCTGCTCGTCGGCGCCAGCATGAATATCGCGCCGACGCTGTGGGGCGGTGTGATCGCGAAGGTGCCGTTCGTCGACATGCTGAACACGATGAGCGATGCGAGCCACCCGTTGGTGCCGCTGTTCCGTCCCGACTGGGGCGATCCGTTGGCCGAACCACGCGCCTATGACTATATCGCGTCGATCTCACCCTATGAAAATGTCCGCGCGGCCGCCTACCCACCCTTGCTCTGTACCGCAGGGCTCAAGGACGACCGCGTCGCCTATTGGGAACCCGCAAAGCTGGTTGCAGAGGTGCGCCATCGCTCGACCAGCGGCAATCCAGCAATGCTCCTCACCGATATGGACAGCGGGCATCAGGGCAGCGCCGACCTGACAAGCGAATATCGCGAATATGCGCTGTTCTGGGCCTTTGCGATGCGCTGCGTCGGTTGAGTTGGCGCCCACTTCTGCTGCTCATCCATCCCGATACACGCTGGTTCGACATATGATGGAGCGGCTTGCATCAATGCAAACTGGCCCGTTGCACGCGGGCTCGCGACAGCGGGTGCCGAATGGCGTTACCTCGTCCCCGACCCGGATCGGCAACGATCGAGAGCTGCACGACCAATCCCGGGTGCGTTGGTTGCGCAGCCGCTAACGGCGTGCGCGTGATTTGTATCGTTTGCCAATGCGATGTGATCGCCCTATGGGCATCGGTGATAATACTTCGCATTAACATTCGAGTCACCCGTCATGCAGCGATCGACGATCAAGACCTGGTTCCTGATCCACAAATGGACGAGCATCGTCTGCACCGCGTTCCTGCTGATGCTGTGCGTCACGGGCCTGCCGCTGATCTTTCACCACGAGATCGACGCGCTGACCGAGGACGCGCCGCAGTTCGGCCTTCCGGGGGTCGGTTCGTCGAGCGAAGCGTCGGGCTTAAGGCCGCTCGACGAGATGCTGGCGAAGGCGCTCGCGGCGCGCCGCGGCGAAGTGCCGGTGTTCATGGCGTTCGACAACGACCAGCCGTCGATGACGATCACCACCGCGCCGCGCCCGGACTCGCCCGCCGAGGATATGACGATCCAGCTGTTCGACCGCTCGACCGGCGCCAAGACCGGCGCGGTTGATGAGAGCGGGGTGATGCACTTCCTGCTCCAGCTCCATACCGATATGTTCCTCGGCCTGCCCGGCATGCTGTTCCTGGGGCTGATGGGGCTGTTCTTCGTGATCGCGATCGTCTCGGGCGTCGTTTTGTACGCGCCCTTTATGCGCAAGTTGGATTTCGGAACCGTGCGCACCGCGCGCAGCCGCCGCGTCAAATGGCTCGACTATCATAATCTGTTGGGCATTGTTGCGCTCGCGTGGATGACGGTCGTCGGCGCGACGGGGGTGATCAACGCGCTCGCCACTCCGATCTTCCAGTATTGGCAGCGCACCGAGCTTGCCGACATGACGCAGACTTATGCGGGGAAGGGCGCGGTGCCGCCCGCGCGCTACGGTTCGATCGACAAGGCGATGGCCGCCGCCCGGGCTGAAATCCCCGGCAACAACCCGCAGTTCATCGCCTTCCCTGGCGGCGCGTTCAGCAGCCAGCATCATTATGCCGTATTCTTTCAGGGCGACAAGCCGCTGACCGAACGGCTGCTGACTTCGGCGCTGATCGATGCCGAAACCGGAGCGTTCACCGACGCGCGGCCGATGCCCTGGTATGTGAAAGCGCTGGCGCTGTCGCAGCCGTTGCACTTTGGCGATTATGGCGGGCTGCCGCTCAAAATCCTGTGGGCGATTCTGACCGTCTTCACGATCATCGTGCTGGGTTCCGGCCTCTACCTCTGGCTCGGCAAGCGCCGCGCCGGAACCGACGCGCTGGTGCGCGAGGTCGAAAGCCGCGGCCAGATCGTTCCTGCCGAATGAACCAGCGCCGCGGCCTTCGCGCGATTTTCGCCATTCCGCTGCTGCTCGCGCTCGCCAGCGTCGCCGGGCTCGTCATCGCATTGACGGGTGACGGGCTGCGCGATGCCGCGTCATGGGCCGCGCTCGCGATTCCCGTTCTCGCTGTCGGCTGGGCGATGCGCGCGCGCCGTAACTGACATATTCAACCCATTGATTCCAAAGGACCCACTCGTGACCCAGGTTTCCATTCGCAGCCTGCTTAGCCTGACCAGCGCCGCAACCATTTTCGCCGTCGCCGCCCCGGCAATGGCGCAGGATACCAACGCCAGCGACATCGTCGTCACCGCGCAGCGGATGAACCAGACCGAGGTGACCCGCGGCGGCAGCGGCGGGATGTTCGGCGACAAACCCGCCGCTGATCTGCCATTCACGATCAAAAGTTATAATGAGGCGCTGATCCTCAACCAGCAGCCGCAGACGCTTGGCCAGCTGCTCGAAAACGACCCGTCGGTGCGCACCGGCTTTGCGTTCGGCAATGCGGCCGAATTGTTCGTGATCCGCGGTTTCGCGCTTGCGGGCGACGATGTCGGGCTCGACGGGCTCTACGGTATCGCGCCGCGCCAGCTGATCGCGCCCGAACTTTATGACTCGGTGCAGGTGATCAACGGATCGAGCGCCTTCATCAACGGCGCGGCGCCGGGCGGCTCGGGCCTTGGCGGCAGCGTCAACCTGCTGCCCAAGCGCGCCCGCGCCGACCTGACCCGCGCCACCGTCAATTACACCTCCGACGAACATATCGGGGGCAGCGTCGATGTAGCGCGACGCTTCGGAGGCGGCGACGAATGGGGCGTGCGCGTCAATGGCGTGGCGCGCACCGGCGATGTGTCGATCGATGGTGAGTTCCGCAGCGCCTATACGCTCGGCGGCGCGCTCGACTACAATAATGGCCCGCTGCGCCTGTCGCTCGATCTCGCTTATCAGCGCGTCAAGGTGCGCGGCCTGCGGCACAAGGTTGCGCTGGGGTTTGGCGTCAACGCCATTCCCGCGGTGCCCGACGCCGACGCCAACTATGCCCAGCCCTGGACCTACACCGAAATGCGCGACGTCTTTGGCATCGTGAAGGCCGAATATGACGTCGCCGACAACGCGATGATCTATGCCAGCTTTGGCGCGCGCGACGGTATGGAGGACGGCATCTATGGCGGCATCACGGTCAACAACGCGGTCACCGGCGCCGCGACCGGCAATGCGCTGTACGTGCCGCGCACCGACAATAATGAAGCGGCGCAGGCGGGGCTGCGCGTCAAGCTCGGCACCGCGGTCACGCACGAGATCAATTTCGGCGGTTCGATGAACTGGCAGGTCAACCGCAACGCTTATGACTTCCTCTATGGTCCGGGCTTTGCGGGCTATGCGACGAACCTTTACAACGCCGTCGAAGTGCCGATCCCGGCTTCGGCGCTGGTCGGCGGCGACCTCGACGATCCGTTCCCGGTCAGCCGCACCCGGCTGCTCAGCGCCTTTGCGTCGGACACGATCGGCGTGTGGAACGACCGCATCCTCCTCACCGTGGGCCTGCGCGTCCAGTCGATCCGCCAGAAAAGCTACAGCTATTTCGGCGGCGCGCTGGCCGACACCTATGACGAGGACGCGATCACGCCGGTCCTCGGCCTCGTCGTCAAGCCCGCCGATGGCCTCGCTTTCTATGCCAACCGTATGGAAGGTTTCGAAAAGCCGGACGCTGCTCCGGCAACCGTCGGCGCCTTTCCGGTCACCAATGCGGGCGACGTGTTTGCGCCGATCAAGACCAAACAATATGAATTCGGCGCGAAATACAGCTTCGGCCGTTTCAACGCGTCGCTCGCGGCGTTCCAGATCGACCGGCCGCGCCCGGGCGTCGTCGTCGATCCCGCCAATCCGGGGCAAGTGGTCTATGGCCTGAACGGCGAACAGCGGAACAAGGGGATCGAACTCAGCTTCGATGGCGAACTCGCGCCGGGGCTGCGGCTGATCGCGGGGGGATCGATCATCGATGCCAAGCTGCGCCGGACTCTCGACGGCGTCAACGACGGCAACGATGCGCCGGGTGTCCCCGAATATCTGGTCAACGCCAATGTCGAATGGGATCTGCCCTTCGTGCCCGCCCTGACCTTGACCGGCCGCGTCGTTCATACGGGCGAACAGGCGGCGAACCAGGCGAACACGCTCTCGCTGCCGTCATGGACGCGCTTCGACCTCGGCGCGCGTTATGTCGCGGTCGTCGGCGACAAGCCGCTGACACTGCGTTTCGGCGTCGACAATGTCGCCAACAAGCGATACTGGGCATCGGCGTTTGAAATCTTCAGCCCCGACCTGCTGCAAGGCGCGCCGCGCACCTATAAGGCATCCGCGTCGATCGAGTTTTAGAGCCCGGTTTGGGATTGCTCCCCGCGTCGGCGTGTCCGAAAATGGCGGATTAATCCGCACAGACCTTCCGGATGGTTCGCGAATTCATCGCCCACAGGATCACGCGGATAAACGCTGTAGTCAGCGCCGCGGCGGCGGCGTTCGCATATCAGCCAGCAAAGTCACGTGTGCGTTGCAAACGAGGAATGGCCTGAGCGATCTCGATCGCGCCGCCGATGGGGGCCAAAGATCCCAAAACCATCTGGTTTTCGGCTAAGCCCAGCAAGTCAGCGCAGTTAAGCCCAGAAAGGCAGCGCAGTCGGCGTGACAAATGCCAGGATATGCTGAGACTTGCCATTCTTGATCGGCAGCGGGGGCGCCGGACTCAATGCGAAATTGGAGGATCCCGGCGACAGTGGTCCAAAAGGATTTGATTGATCATGTCCATTTTCCGGTCCGGATGTCCGCAAGGCCCCGCCACACCGCCTCCACGGGGCAGAGGGATCGGCCGAATTAGCGTCATTCGACGGTAAGTCTTTGTCTCAAAGGAAAAATGGTGGACGCACTAGGGCTCGAACCTAGGACCCGCTGCTTAAGAGTCCGTAGAAAATCCAATGATTTCAATGGGCGTTCCGACAAATCACCCTTTGTTCACGGCGTTATAAATCAATGAGTTAGCGGCTTTGTCGGAATGGTTATTTTTTGCCGTCCTGGCATCATGGGACACCTACTGAGTGGCTGAACGGTGGTTCAATTACTGGACCACGATCCAATCATCATGAGGTATCATGGAGCGCGCCGCTGACGGTGCTGCCTTTACCGTCGCTGCTGGTGTTCGCATGATGATATGATTGGCCCCATTGGCGAATGACACCTCGATCTGGACGCCTTGGGAATCGATCACCGTGCCAGACAGGCGATGGCTGTTGATGAAATCTACATCAAACTTATCGCCCGTGGCTGGATGGTACGGAGGCTGCTCATCGACCCAAATTGCGGGAACCACGTCTAAACGCGCGCCAGTACCAAGTTGAGCGCAATAGCATCTTGCCAGCCAATCCATTGAATTCCCCCTGTGATCATCGTTTTGATTGGTTATATTAGCCGTAGATGGTGAGAAAAAAAGGCGGATTTCTTCGATTTTCGGTGCCTTTTTAGATTGAAAGGGGTCACGAAAAATGCGCAGATTCGTCGCTATCCCGCCATAGGCCGGCCACCATTCGTTAAAGCACCTCAAAGCTAGCCATGGTGCCTCTAGCGGTCGGATTTTACTATCTGTCACGCGACTTGATTGTTTCGGGTTTGTTCTTACTTCGTTTCATTCGATCAGGGGGATTTATGGCTGGTTTGGTGGAGGAAATTCAGACTAAGGTTCTCGATAAGAGCGTTGGCACCACTGAACTGCTGCGAATGGTCAAACTGGCCGCCGTAAAACTCAAGTTAGATGATACCGTCGCTTGGGTCGATTGCGAGCTGAAGGGCTACGAGGGCGAAACCGGCCTGCCAGATTATCGCAAGACGACAGGCGAGCTGAAGTGCCATAATCCTCTTCGCGGGCCGATGCCTGTATATGGTGACGCGGAGAACATCCGTAAGCTCAGCGAGCGCAACATCCTCCAACCAATATCCGACGTTGAAGAACTGGCTGCAAATGCTGGGGGTGAGGCTTGGGGTAAGCTGCCTCAATCAGTTATCGACGTCATCAACGCATCGAGCGGCGGGCCACCTATGGATTACTATGTCCATATCCCTAATCTGGTTTTTCAGAATATATCCCAACAGGTCCGAAACCTCATTCTTGATTGGGCTATTGAAATGGAAAAGGCGGGCGTCTTGGGCGACGGTATGAAGTTCTCATCTGAGGAACAGAAAAAGGCTGAGGAAGCCGCTCAGAACGTCACAATCCATAATTATGGGCATCTCCACCAAGGAGATGTAACCGGCCATCAGAACCGCACTGTCGTTGGAAGCACGGATCAGTCGATCAATTCGCTCGAAATCAACGACACGTTCGATCAGTTGATACAGGCGGTCGATAGCAACATCGGCAACCAAAATGATCGCGACGCTATCATTGAGATCGTCAAAGCCATGCAGGCGGCTCAGGGGACACCCGAATACAAACCGCTCTTCCAAAAGTGGGTTGGTTATGTGGCTGAGTATACCACCATTCTAGGTCCATTTGTTCCCGCGCTCAGTGGTCTGATTGGATAGTCAAATTAAGTTCTTGGTGGGCCAGTAGCGTCTTCGCCCCCTCGAATAGGCAGCATAGCGTGGCATGAGTTGCCGCGAACATATGATGTATTATCGGCAGCGGATAAGGCGTGGGGTCATTATCGAGCTGAAAGCCCGTTCTCAACGCAAGCATGTTCCCCATCTCGATGATGCTCCCGTCTGAAATAGGGGTGAGCCATTGTTCCTCCCGCGCGACGTCTACAACGATATCGGCGGTATTGTTCGCGTGATCGATTTCGAATTTGACCGGCAGACGGCGAAGGAAGACAGGAACGACCAGTCTGTGCTTATCCTGATTGCTGAATTCCCGACCCGCTGGCGCAGCGCCTCCACCCGCTTAATTACCTTGCGATCGAACAACGGGCTGCTTTCGACCGATTCTTCCCAAGCATTGAGCGCCGCTTCGCCTGAGGCGCCGGGGCTCAGGATCGTAACCGGAATCATCCCGCGTTCCAGACATTCAATCCAAGAATTGGCCCAGACGGGTTGCAGAATGCCCTTGCGATCCCACCGCTTCACCGGTTCGACTATGGGGGCATCAACGCCTGCCATCACTTCGATTTCCGTTTCGCCTGCCGTCGGCTCGGCGGGGTCAAGCGAGATAAAAATGTCCAGCGCGTCATAGTCGCCGTTTAGGCTGCGCCACAGAGCCGTCATACGCTGCTGGCCGTCGAGCAGGTGAAGTGACGGTTTCGACTGCGGCTCCGGTGCGCCGACGATGGGGCGAGAATGGAATTGCTCTTCGTCGCCTACCTCCAGAGTCAGCAGCGCGCCGATGGGCAAGGGAGGGTCCCGCAGAATATTTTCCAGCAAGCCGACAACCTGATGAGGGCGCCAAGCCTCATGCCGCTGAAAGCGTGGCAGCACGATCTGCCCCTGCTTAATCATGGCGAACCAGTCCTCGATCTTCTTGTTACGCGCTTCCATTGAGCCCCCTCAGTGCACCTTCTCGGATTTGCCGACCTTGTTGCCGGCAGACCCGCTAGCAGTCATCTTGGTATAAAGTTCGAACAGCTTTTCCAGTCGTTCGGTGTCGTTGCGGAAGCGGCGGCCGATATAAATGCGCTCCAGCACCTCATCGTTCTCCTCATGCGCGCGGAGTAAATCGTCTGGCGTCGCTTCTGGATTGTAGAGATCGGCGATAGTTGCAGGAAAATGCGCCTCCCGCGCGAGCAGGATATTTTCGGCGGTGCGGGTGAGGTCGATCCTGTCTTGCGCGGTCAATTTAGGAACCGGAAAGGTGTTCCAACCGAGGGTGTTGGAGTAGCGAAAGTCGGTTTTCATCTTACCGCAGACGGTAGCAATCCAAATTAGATGCAAGCGCGATGCAAGCAGCGCCATGTTCCACAGCGGAGCATCATAAAGAGCTAGCGCGAGGTTAGAAATGCGCACGTTAGGCGGCAGCAGACCACATGGTAGATAGCTGCGCCGCTCGGACGAGACGCTAGGCACGATTATAGTGTCGCGAAAACCAGTTATGGTACGCTCGAACTTGTAGGGAGTGTCCAGCCCGGCCCGGCCGCGCTCGCTACCATTTTGTCGATATTCACGCACGCGCTCGAGCCGCTCAGCGATCGGTGGGATCGATCGCGCTAAATCAGTACAACTGTCCTCAATCCACAGGCAGTATCGACGCAGGCCATTGATGAACTCCTTCGACCCTAGCAACGGCTCGATCAATGCCCGTGATTCGGGATAGGCGGTCAAAAGGCTCTCAGCCTCTTCCGGCTCCAGCAATAAGTTGCCCTGATCTCTCGGAATATTCCCCCCAAACATAACAGCGGTTCCAGCGATCGGGGCGCTCGCCTTTTGAACGATCACGTCGTCACCGGGAGTGAGATAGGCGTTAATATTAAGCACCGCTATGCGGGTGCTGCCGGAAATAATGTACCGCGGGCCTGTTTTGGCAGGTCCAACACCAACGATTACGCAAGTCACCTGCGCGTTCTTGGCGGCGTTGTTTCCCCAAAGAAAGCTGTTATGTGCAAACCGAATGACTTGCCCACGAGCGAATATTGGCGGCCAAATTAGAGGGACCTGCACTCCTTGGCATACCGAATTAGTCGAAACGAACGCAAATTCGCCTTCCGATCGAATGTATTCGGAAGCCTTCCAAAACCATCCGGCGATATAGTCGATAGACTTAATGTCTTTCTTCGCCGGCAAAAGCGCCTTCAGTTCGCTCTTTTGCTCATCGGTCTGGACCTTGTCGCCGATGTAGGGCGGGTTTCCACAAATATAGGTCTCGACACGGTTGCCTTCGACCAGCTGGTATTCTTCCAGCGCCAGTCGTCCGGTCGGTCCGGCCAAATCCTGCTCCTCCACCATGGCGGCACCCACCGGCGGACACACCTCTAGCCAGTCGAGTCGCAGCGCGTTGCCAACCGTGACCTGCCCAGTGCGGTGCAGCGGCAGCACCATCGCGCGCGCCTCCTGCTGGCTGAGATACAGGCAGTCCGCCTGAAATTCCGCGATCAGCAGCGCGAGCCGGGCGATTTCGGCCGCGAAGCTCTTTATCTCTATCCCGTAGAAATTGCTGAGCGGAATGACGCTGCGACGTTCGGCTAGCCTCAAGCTTTCCTCGCCGCCCAGCCGCTTTACGACTTCTGCCTCGATTGCGCGCATTTCCTTATACGCGATTACCAAGAAGTTGCCCGAGCCACAGGCTGGATCAAACGCGCGGATATTACCAAGGCGACGTCGCAAGTTCCGCAGCTTTGGCTTGCTGTCACCTGCCGCTTCAAGCTGCTCGCGCAGATCGTCGAGGAACAGCGGGTTCAATGACTAAAATTTTGGATGAACGTGTTTCGCTAGTCAGCACGAGGATGATGAGCATCTTACTCAATGGCATTTTCGGGGAACATGACTGCGCTGACATTCGGCTGGGACTGCCCGCCGGGGCGGTGCATCTCCGAGACCGCAAACTCATCGTCGCTGCAACGGTGTGCGATCCGCCGATGTTTCAGGATGCGATCAAGCAGGCCGCAATCTCGACGGGCAGTGATGTACTCATCAGCCATCACGGATTTTATCCCGAGACCTTGAACCACGCATATTTCAGCGTGGCGAGCCAAATTGCTGGCCAGCTCTGCCAGTTCGACCAGATGCTGCTCTATGTTCACCGGGCTGAAGGTCGCGCTATGGCCGCAGGCACACACCGGCCTGACAGACTGATACCACGCGGCAGCCTCGAAGAGATGCGAAGCGCGACGCTCGCCGCCTTTCGTCCAGCCGCCCACGTCACAGCGGCAACGCTGCTTGAGTTGACGGTGCTGGGTCTATTTGGGCGTCCATGCCGTCAATGATTATCCTCGCCAACTCTTGGGCAGCATCCAGCCGAAGGTGATGAGCAGGCGCGGTGATGCCCAAGCGCACCCATCCCGGTGCAGCGAGAATTGCCTCGGCAACATTTTCCTCAACTCGTCTCATGGCGGCTATGAGAACATAGGAAGAACATATAGGCAAGTTCAAATCGACGAAAGGAGAGCGTGATGGTCTATCGGAAAGGAGAGCACCCTGTTGCGAAGGAGGTGAGACCCTACACCCCGGATCATCCGGTCGCGCGTTGGATCGAAGACGGAGATAGCTGGGTTATGGCTTGGGTGGGGCAGATGTGTACACCTTGGGGCGTCGTTGCGAAAAAGACCGGTATCGCAATAGAGCGGATCGACGAACTGGATGGCGGGGAGGAGCCGACGAATGACGAGATCGAGGCTCTTGCTACGCTATGGTGGACCACGCCGACAGGGTTGCGCAGGTCGATAGAGGATGCCCGCCTTGCTATGGAAGCACGGCGAGCACGGCTGGCCGCTATTATGAAGAGCGATTGAACGAACCTGCCCGTTCGGCGTGTTGCTGCCTCTATTTGAAAAGGTCGCCGAGTTCGACGCCAAGAGCGAGGCAAATCTTCTCAAGAACGTCCACCGTAGGATTGCGGGTCTGACGTTCGATCATGCTTATGTACGTCCGGTGGAGGTCCGCCAATTCGGCGAACTCCTCCTGCGACAGCCCACGCTCTTCGCGCAATCTTCGCAGATTTGTGGCCAACTTCTCGCGGAACGTCATCGGCCACGATGGACCATAATCGTACGCGAATGTCGTCAGACCATAGTATGAATTGGCCTTTCCCCACCTCTGGCACTTTGGTAGACGATAGTATTCGTCGAGTTGGGTCTGGAGGGGCTTCCAAATGCACATTCACAACGCCGCAATTGCTGCGGCCTGTTTCAACGCGCCTACCTGTCAGGTGGAAATTCGATGACCGAACCGACAAATTCTAGCGGCCTTCGGCATACCTCGTCTCCGGTTATCGAAAAGGGCTGTGGTTGGGGGTTGGCAATCGGCGTTACCGCTATCGCAGCGATCATCTACATGACCAATCCGTCAAAGGAGGATAGGGACAAAGCGGCAGCTTCCGCTTCGGAAAAGCAGAAGGTTGTCGCAGCTAGTAAGCCAACCGAACTCGAACTCCAGCGCATGGAGGTGCAGAATAAAGATAAGATCGACCGGTTAAAGGCGGACGTGAAAACTCTTGCCGAGCGAGATTACGAGGGCCGCCTTATCTTCTGGAAGCAGATCGTCTTGCTCGCCCCGAAAAACAAACCCTACGCCGAAGAGGCGCGCAAAGCCGCAGCACAAGTGGCGCAGCACACCTATGAAAACCCAGCAGATGGAGCATCGGTGGAAGCGATCCGGCCCCGGAAGGAGGGGTTTGGGAATGTGCTGGTCGTCGACTTGACGATCAGGAATGACAGCCTCTCGAACCTCAAAGATTTTATCATCTCGTGCGAGACCAAGGGTAATTCAGGCACGACCATCGACGTCAATAGGCGGCCGATTTACGATGTTGTAGATGCCCGGACCAGTCGAACCTTCCGCGAAATCAACATGGGTTTCATCAACAACCAAGCTGCGAGCACGGACTGCCGGGTAGAAGGCGCATCAATTGCCTAGAAGGATGTCCCTGCAATACATCGCGCTCCACCTAATTGGTGCGTCAACGGCGGACACGAGACGGACACGGCCATCACCCCGATGGACGTCTAGTCTCTTAAGTCATTGAAATAAATGGTGGACGCACTAGGGCTCGAACCTAGGACCCGCTGATTAAGAGTCAGCTGCTCTACCAACTGAGCTATGCGTCCACTGCCGGTTTTCGGCGCGCTTTGCGGCGGCGAGTTATCCTCTTTGCTGCGAAGCGAGCGGCCCGCTATCATGCTGTTGTCGGGAAGGCAATGGGTTTGCCGCAGATTTTTCTCAATGCAGGCGGCGCGTTCCGGTTTTGCTGTCGTTTTCGATCGCCAGGATGATGCCGACGCAGGTCATGATCGTCAGCATCGACGACCCGCCATAGGAGAAGAGGGGCAGGGGGATGCCGACGACGGGCGCCAGGCCCATCACCATCATAAGATTGACTGCGATGTAGAAAAAGATCGTCATGGTCAGGCCTGTCGCCGTGAGCTGGCCGAAGCGCGTGCGCGCCCTCAGCGCGACGCGCGTGCCCCAACGCAGCAGCAAGAAAAATCCGAAGATCAGTGCCAGCCCGCCTATCAGCCCCCATTCCTCGGCCATCGTTGCAAAGACGAAGTCGGTATGGCCTTCCGGCAGATAGTCGAGGTGGCTTTGCGACCCGTTGAGGAAGCCCTTGCCACCGATGCCGCCCGACCCGATCGCGATCTTGGACTGGCTGATATGATAACCCGCACCCAGCGGATCGCTTTCGGGGTCGAGGAAGATGAGCACGCGCTTTTGCTGATAGTCGTGGAGGAACGAGAACAGCACGGGCAGCGCCGCAGCGCCGGCAATCGCCGTGCCGCCGAACCACCAGAAGGGCAGGCCGGCAACAAACATGACGACCACGCCGCCGATACAGATCGACAATGCGGTACCCAGGTCGGGTTGCAACATGACCATCGCGACCGGCACGCCGATCATCAGCAGGGCGGGCCATAAGGCTGTCCAGCTGCGTGTGTTACCTGGCGGGAGCTGCGCATAGAAGCGCGCGAGCGCCACGACGATGGTGACCTTCATCAATTCGGATGGCTGCAAGTTCATGAAGCCGAGGTTGAGCCAGCGCTGGCTACCCCCGCCCACAAAGCCGAGCAATTCAACGGCGAACAGCAGGATCAGCACCCCGATATAGGCAAGGTACGAAAATTCCTCGAAAATTCTGAGCGGCAAGCGCCCGATGATGAGGGCGACTGTGAGGAAGACGGCAAAGCGTAGGCTTTGCTGCCACGCCCAGGGCGACCAGTTTCCGCCCGCTGCCGAATAAAGCACCAATATACCAAAGCCCGTGATGGCGGTGAGCAGCGCGATCAGTTTCCACGGGATGCGCTGGATGGCGGGCGGCACGACGATCATTGCGGCAGCTCCGGATTGGGGTCGCTCGACGCCCCCGCTTTCCAGGCGGCATAGTCGCGGTCCATCCGTTCCTTGATCGTGCCGCCCCAGCCGGCCTCGAACGTCTCGAGTGCTTCCATCGCCTTTTCGCGGTCGTAGAGAAAGGTGAAGATATCCTTGGCGATCGGTGCCGCGGCGCGCGATCCGCCCATGCCATGCTCGATCACCACCGACGCGGCGTAACGCGGGTTCTCGACCGGCGCGAAGCAGACGAACAGGCCATGGTCGCGGTACTTCCACGCCCCGCTCTGACCGCGCGAGCCGGACGCCAGCCCGCGTACCTGCGCGGTGCCGGTCTTGCCGCCCATGGTGATGCCGTCGAGGGGCAGGCGGCTGCGCACCGCGGTGCCGGCGCCGTTGACGACCAGATCCATGCCCTGGCGCGCGACGGCGAGCGCCTCGGGCGAGAAGGGGAGCGGTTCGTTTTTGAACGCGCGGTTGATGAGGCGCGGATAGAGCCGCCGCCCCGATGCAATGCGTGCGGACATGACGGCCAGTTGCAGCGGATTGACGCTGACATAACCCTGACCGATCACCGCATTGAGCGAGTCCGACGCGGTCCATTTCTGGTCGTATCGGCTCTGTTTCCATGCGCTGTCGGGGATTGTGCCATAGCGCTGGTTGCTGCCGGCGAGCTGAAACTCCTCGCCCAACCCCAGCAGTTTTGCGGTCGGCGCCATCGCGTCATAACCCAGGCGATGGGCGAGCCAGTAGAAATAGCTGTTGCAGCTTTTCATGATCGCCGTCGGCATGTCGATGCTGCCGTGGGTACCCAGACAGCGAAAGAAGCGGTTGCCGAGCCGGTAGCCGCCGATGCAGGTATGTCGTTCGCTCGGATCGACGCCATGCTCGACCGCGGCGATCGCCGCCATCGGTTTCAGCGTCGAACCGGGGGGGTAAAGCCCGCGCGTCGCCTTGTTGATCAGCGGTTGATGATCGTCGGCGCGCAGCCAGCTATATTCATTGTTGCTGATCCCGTCCGAAAAGCTGTTGGGGTCAAAACTCGGCATCGAGACGAACGACAGGATGTCGCCGTTCAGACAGTCGATGACCACGATGGCACCCGATTCGCGGCCCATCCGCCGCGCCGCATATTCCTGCAGGTCGGCATCGATCGTCAGGTGGACGGTCCTGCCCTGAACATCGGGCTGGGTTTCAAGGTCGCGCACCACGCGTCCGCGCGCGGTGACCTCGACGCGCCGCGCACCGGGTTTACCTTTCAGCATCGGCTGGAAATATTTCTCCAGCCCGTCCTTGCCGATCCGGTACCCGGGGGTGATGTAGAGCGGATCCTTGGCCTTTTGATATTCCTCGGCATTGGGCGCGCCGACATAGCCGATCAGATGGCCGACCGCGGCCCCGGTCGGATAGTTACGCGCAAACCCGCGCTGCGGGGCGATGCCGGGCATTTCGGGGAGGCGGACGAGGATCGAAGCATATTCGGCCTCGCTCATGTCCTCGGCGACCGCGACGGGTTGGAATCCCGAAGCGGCCTTCAGGTCACGGTTGATCCGTTCCATCGTGTCGCCGTCGAGCTGCAACAGGGTACGCAATTGTCCGAGCACGACTTCGCGATTGTGCAATCGGTCGGGGATGATGTCGATGCGCAGCGACACGCGATTGTTCGCCAGCGCTTTGCCATGGCGATCGACGATCCACCCGCGACGCGGCGGAACCAGCGTCAGGTTGACGCGATTGCTTTCGGACTCCAGGACATAGCGATCGTTGTCGATCACCGAAATATAGGCCATGCGCGCCGCCAGCGCGATGCCGACCGCGGCCTGGGCGCCGCCCACGACGAGCGCGCGGCGGGTAAAGGTGATACCGCGCCAGGCTTCGGTAATGGGGGGGCCTTTGCCACGTGCCATGGGGGACTATCGGCGTTTCAGTCGGAAATTGTCAAACTTGCCGGTCAGGCGCATGAACAACGGCACCAGCAGAATGGAAATGACGATTTGCGGCACGACCAAGCCAAGGACACGGCCGGTCGCCGCGCTGGGGTGCGCGATCAGCGCTGCGAGCGACTGGATGATCGCGATCAGCAAGGCCGCGATAACCCAATCGTGCAGGAAGCCGCGCCAGTAGATGCGCTGCGACGAATAATGGATCGCGATGCTGGCCAGCGTCCACAGCCCGACCGCGGTGCCGATCGGCTGGCCGCTGAACAGATCGTCCCACAGCCCCAGCGGCAGGCCAATCCACACCGGCCACATTTCGGTGCGCAGCAATTGCCAGCACAGAAAGAACAGCAGCCCGAGCGGCGGCAGCACCGGCGAATTGGCGACCAGCGGCAGCATAAGCGGTAGCGCCGAGGCGACCATCACCGTCGCCATCGGCACGATCCGCATGCGCCACAGCGAAGCCGGTTCGCCGAGGCGCGGCGCGGCGCGATTGTTCATGGGGTGGCGCCTGCGGGCGCCGTGGCTGGCGGTGCCGGGGCGGGCTGCGCCTCGATATTGTCGGGGGTGTAGGGACGCAGCACCGACACCGCATCGACCTTGCCCGGATCGGCGAGGGGGCGGGCGAGGGCGCCATCGTCCTGCCGCCGCACGACGATCGCGACCGGGATGTTCGGCGGATAGAGGCCGCCGGTGCCCGAGGTGACCAATATGTCGCCGGGCTTGAACGGGTTGTTGGCGATGTTGAGGGTGCGGATGTCGAGATCGCCGTTGCCGCGGCCATAGGCGAGCGCGGGCAGGCCGTCGCGCGCGCGGCGCACCGGGACGATGTTGTCGACGTCGGTGAGCAACAGCACCTGCGACACCGAAGGGCCACTGCCGAGCACGCGCCCGATCAGGCCGTCGGCACCGCGCACCGGCTGGCCCGCGGCGACCCCCAGGTTGCGCCCGATGCTGAGGAGCGCGATGCGCTTGCTGCTGGTCGAGGTCGAGGTGAGCAGATAACCGTTGGCAAGCGCGGTCTTGTCGGTTTCCTGCAGTTTGAGCAGCGCCTTCAGCTGGCGGTTTTCTTCCTGCAAGGTGCTGGTGGCGACCAGCTCGCGGCGCGTATCGGCCAGCTCGCTGCGTAGCCGCCGGTTCTGCGAACCGGCGCGGACATAGGCGCCAACGCGGTCGTCGATGCCCGAAATCGAGCCGATCACCGACCGCGACACGCGCGCGACGGGCGCGGCGACTTCCTGGCTTGCCAAGCGGAGCTGGGCAAAGCCGACGGGGTCAACGACCGACAGGATCGCCAGCAGCAGCCCGGCGACGGCGCCCGTCACCGCGATGACATAGGCCGCGAACAGGCTGTATTGGGCCTTTCGGGATTGCCCCGGACGTCGATGTACCGGGCGGACCATAGCTCAGATACGCTCGCTCAGGCTTGCTGGAGTACGCCGCGGAACGCGGGATCTTCCATCGCGCGGCCGGTGCCGATCGCAACGCAGGTCAGCGGATCGTCGGCCACCGTGACGGGCAGCCCGGTCGCTTCCTTGAGCAGTTCGTCGAGCTCAGCGATCAGCGCGCCGCCGCCGGTCAGGACGATACCCTGGTCGACAATGTCGGCGGCGAGTTCAGGGGCGGTGTTTTCCAGCGCGATGCGCACGCCCTCGACGATCGTGCCGATCGGTTCGGACAGGGCTTCGGCGATCTGCGCCTGGTTGATCGAGATTTCCTTGGGCACGCCGTTGACGAGGTCGCGGCCCTTGATGTGGATCGTCAGCCCGACGCCGTCGGCGGGGACGCGCGCAATGCCGAAATCCTTCTTGATCCGCTCGGCGGTGGCTTCGCCAATCAACAGATTATGGTGTCGACGCACATAGCTGACGATTGCTTCGTCCATCTTGTCGCCGCCGGCGCGGACCGAGGTGGTGTAGGCAAGGCCGCGGAGCGACAGCACCGCAACTTCGGTGGTCCCGCCACCGATGTCGACGACCATCGACCCGATCGGTTCGGTGACCGGCATGTCGGCGCCGATCGCAGCGGCCATCGGTTCCTCGATCAGCCACACTTCGCTGGCGCCCGCGTTCGACGCGGCGTCACGGATTGCGCGGCGTTCGACGCTGGTCGAGCCCGAGGGGACACAGATCACGATTTCGGGGCTGCGGAACGCGTTGGGCTTGCCGCCGTGCACCTTGGTGATGAAGTGCTTGATCATCTGTTCGGCGACATCGATGTCGGCGATGACGCCGTCGCGCAGCGGACGGATCGCCTCGATGCTGTCGGGGGTCTTGCCCATCATCAGCTTCGCGTCGTCGCCGACCGCCTTCACCCGCTTGATTCCGTTGATCGTCTCGACCGCGACCACCGATGGCTCATTCAGCACGATGCCCTTGCCGCGCACATAGACCACCGTGTTGGCGGTGCCGAGGTCGATCGCCATGTCCTGGGAGTTGAATTTGAACCAGCGAGAAAAGAATGACATCGATACTGCTTCCCTGTCCTCGGCGCTGGCCCTGGGGAAGGGCCACGCCGCCGCGTCGTTACACCTGTGCGCCCGGCCGACGACAGGTCCAATCAGGGAGAGATTCCGGCTCGGCCGACGGGGGCTGGCTGGACAATATGATAAGGCTGTGCGGGTGGGTCGCGATTTGCGTCCGACTGCGCTAGGACAGCCCCCATGTCAATACGTCGCCTGCCCGAAACGCTGGTAAATCGGATCGCAGCCGGTGAAGTGGTCGAAAGACCCGCCGCAGCGCTCAAAGAACTGGTCGAAAACGCCATCGACGCCGGTGCGACGCGCATCTCGGTGCGAATCGCTGAGGGCGGCATTTCGCGGCTGGAGGTCGAGGATGACGGCTGCGGCATGACCCCCGCCGACATGGCGCTCGCGCTCGAACGCCATGCCACATCGAAGCTGCCCGACGACGCGATCGAAGATGTCACGACGCTGGGCTTTCGAGGCGAGGCACTGCCGTCGATTGCCAGCGTCGCGCGGCTGACATTGGAGAGCCGGGTCGCGGGCGGCGATGGCTGGCGGCGCGTCGTCGATAACGGCGTCGTGGTCGCCGAAGGTCCGGCGGCGCTGGCCACCGGTACCCGCGTCGTCGTCGAGGATCTGTTCGCGCGCGTTCCCGCCCGCCGCAAATTTCTGCGCAGCGCGCGCAGCGAATATGCGGCTTGCCTCGACGTCGTGAAGCGGCTCTCGATGGCGCGGCCCGATATCGGTTTCATCGTCGAGCATGACGGGCGCCGCGTGCTCGACGTGCAGGGCGGGCAGGATCAACTCAGCCGCGTCGCCGCGCTGACCCAGCGCGATCTGGCGGCGAACAGCATCGGGATCGATCTCGACCGCGGTGACGTCCATATCGGCGGGGTGATCAGCCTGCCGACCTACAATCGCGGCGTCGCCGACCATCAATATCTGTTCGTCAACGGCCGCCCGGTGAAGGACCGGCTGCTCGTCGGGGCGCTGCGCGGTGCTTATGCTGACCTGCTCGCGCGCGATCGGCATCCTGTCGTCGCATTGTTCCTCGACGTTCCCGGCGGCGAGGTCGATGTGAACGTCCATCCCGCCAAGACCGAGGTGCGTTTTCGCGACCCGCAACTGATCCGCGGCATGATCGTCGGGGGCTTGCGCCGCGCGCTCGATGAACATGGCTTTCGCAGCGTCCAGCGTCCGGCAGAGGCGGCGCTGGCGGCGTGGCAGCAGGAACCCGTGGCGCCGCCCGCGCCAACCCTGTTCGCCGCGCATTTGCCCTATCCGCACGCCCCCGCCACGCATCTGTTCGGCGCCGATGGCGATTCCGCCACCCATGCGTTGCTCCGCGACCGCGTCGTCGATTTTGCGCCGCCACGCGACGCCCTGCCAATGGGCCGCGCCGAAGCGGCGACCGCGCCGGTACCGCAGGGTGATGCCCACCCGCTGGGTATCGCGCGCGGCCAGATTGCGCGCACCTACATCGTCGCCGAGGCCGAGGACGGCCTTGTCATCGTCGACCAGCACGCCGCGCACGAGCGCCTTGTCCTAGAGCAACTGCGCCGCGGCATGAGCGGACAGGCGGTGCCAAGCCAAGGCCTGCTCCTCCCCGAAGTCGTCGAACTCGACGAACCCGCCTGCGACCGGCTCGAAGCGGCGGCAGCGCAGCTCGCCGCGCTCGGGGTCGAACTCGAACGCTTCGGCCCCGCCGCGGTGATGGTCCGTGCGACCCCCGCGATGCTCGGCGCGATCGACTGCCGCAAACTCGTCACCGACATCGCCGACGATCTGGCGGGTTACGACGCTGCGCTGGGGCTCAATGAAAAGCTCGAACTGGTCGCCGCGACCATGGCTTGCCACGGCTCGGTTCGCGCCGGCCGCACGCTCAGCGTCGCCGAAATGAACGCGCTGCTCCGCACGATGGAGGTCACCCCGCACAGCGGCCAGTGCAACCACGGCCGCCCGACGTGGGTCAAGCTGGCGATGGACGATGTGGAGAAGCTGTTCGGGCGCAAATAGCCGTCAGCGGCGGCGCTCCGCCAGAACCCCGGTGGCATCGCTGGGGAGCGCTGGCACGCCCAGCAGTGCCATCAGCAACGGATAGACCTCGATATTGTCGACAGTGCCGACATCGCCGGTCAGCCCGCTGCCATGCGCGATGAACAATGCCAGCATCTCGGGATCGCTATTGTCATAACCGTGCGCGCCGCCCTTCACCGGCCAGGGCGGGTCGCCGGCCAGGATCGACCAGCCGGGCTCGGCGATGCAGATGATCGCGGCGACGCGCGGGTTGCGCCCATAGTGGAGCCGTGCAGGCAGCTCTTCGCGGCGATGGCACGTCATATGCGCGTGCGGCTTCAGCAAGGCCTGCGCGACGCGGTCATCGGTCCCGGCGGCGGGCTCGATCGCGGCATAGGGGCCGACCTCGACCGCGACGATGCTGGCGAGGTCGATCAGGTCGGCGAGCTGGATCACCCGGCTTTCGTCGGTCGCGCGCATACCATGATCGGCGACGATCAGCAGCCGGGCAGGCTGCCCGAGCTCGGCGAGCCCGGCCACCAGCGTGCCGATCCGGCGGTCGACATCGGCAATGGCGGCGTTTACCTCGGCGCTGTCGGGGCCGAAACGATGCCCCGCATCGTCGACCGCCTCGAAATAGAGGGTGACAAACGCCGGGCGGATGGATGCGGGGCGGCGCATCCAGTCGAGTATCGTTTCGATCCGCTGTTGATAGCCGACGTGCCGGTCGTAGCGCAGCCAGTCGGCGGGCCGTGCGGCGCCGATCGCGACCTCGCTGCCCGGCCAGAACATCGTCGCGCTGCGCACCCCGGCCTTTTCGGCGGTGATCCACGCCGGTTCGGCCTGATCCCACCAGAAGGGATCGAGCGATTGTTTCGGGTCACCCAGGCTGAATTTCTCGCCGGGCCGCCGCGGGTCGATCATGTTGTTGCCGACGATCCCGTGATTGTCGGGGCGCTTTCCGGTGACCATCGCATAATGGTTGGGGAAGGTCTTGGTCGGGAAGGACGGACGCAGTTTTCCGCGCGCCCCCTCGACGGCAAGCCGCGACAGGTTGGGGGTAATGCCGCGGTCCAGATAGTCGGCGCGGAAACCGTCGATTGAAATCAGGATCGTGACCGGCGGGCGTGCCTCGCTTTCCCCGGCACGCGCCGTGAATGGCAGCACAAGAGCCAACAGCAGCAGGGTGAGGGTGCGGATCATGGGCGCACCGCTATGTCCGCATCGTGACTGTCCGGCGACAACTCACGCCATTTTGATTCCGGCGACGCCATTCTCGACCACCGCCGTGGCGCGTTTCGCCAAAGCGTTCACCGGCGTCGTCACCCTGTCGACGACCATGAAATGCGTCTGCCACGCCTCACGGCCCACTTCGCACACCAGATAGCCGCGCTGGTCGTTGGCGAATTTCAGTTCGGGGTTCTGGCTGAGGAATACGTCGGTGCCGTTGCGCTTGTCGCTGCCGTCGCCGCCACTGGAGATCGAGGTGGCGACAAATTCGGCGCCGACGACCTTGTCCTTCAACACCAGGTCGCCGCAGAAATTCTGATGCTCGTCGCCGGTCAGCACCACGCAATTGTCCAGCCCGCCCAGCCGCGCCAACATCCGCTCGCGCGGTGCTTCATAGCCGGCCCAGCTGTCGAGATTGACGATCTTCTTCGGCTCATCCGGCTTGCGCCGCCGGTCGAGCGACATCATCGTCACCTGCTGCGCCAGTGCGTTCCACGTCGCGCCACCCTTCGCCAGATTCCGGTTCAGCCAGTCCTCCTGCGCGCGGCCCAATACCTGCATGTCCTTGGCGAACACTTCGGGGCAGGCGGGTTTGAACCCGTCGCCGCACGGTTGGTCGTCGCGATACTGGCGCGTGTCGAGCAACTGCATCGCCATCAGGTCGCCGTACCGAAACTCGCGGTTCATCGCGACCATGCCGCCGCGCGGCAACAACGCCTTGCGCACCGGCATATGTTCATACCACGCCTGCATCGCCGCCTGTTTTTTCAGCATGAACACTTCGGGTGACGGTGCGTCGGGATCGTTGCCGGGCAGGTCGAGCGCCCAATTGTCGATATCGGACACCCAGTCGTTGATGATCTCATGATCGTCAAAGCTCGACAGGTGCGCGTGGACCGAACGCACCGCCTGCTGGTCGATGTCCATCAGCGTCTGCGCATAAGCGGCGCGGAAGTCGGTGACGTCGATCAGCGCGCGCTGTTCGTACCGGCGCACCGGCCGGATCGGCAGCCCGCTGTCGTACAGATAATTCTGCTGATACTCGTAAATGAAGTCGCCATAATGATAGACGAACGCCAGGTCTTCGCGCGCCATGTGGCGATAGGCGCCGTAAAAGCCGGACTCGAAATGCTGGCACCCGGCGACCCCGAATTTCAGCGCATCGACCTTGGCGCCGGGGGCGGGCAGGGTGCGCGCCCGGCCGCGCAGGCTGCGCTCGCCCGCCGCGGTAAAGCGGTAATAATAGGGACGATCGGGCAGCAGCCCCGCGACTTCGACATGGACGCTGTGCGCCAGCTCGGGCCGCGCCAGTTCGGTGCCTTTCGCGACCACATCGCGAAACCCCGTGTCGCTCGCGACCTCCCACTCGACCGGCACATTGGTCAGCGGCATGCCGCCGTGGCGCTCCATCGGCTCGGGCGCCAGCCGGGTCCAGATAACAAACCCGTCGCTGGCCGGATCGCCCGCCGCGACGCCCAGCTTGAACGGAAAGTCGCGCAAGATGCCCTGCGCACGGACGATCGCTGGTGCGGCAAGCCCGGTCAGGGTCGCCCCGGCAAGGAAGTGGCGGCGGTTGTACATAGCTGGGCTCCGTTGGCGCGAATCGCTAACCTTCGATAGCCCAGCCATAAGTTACATCAATGACCGATGCTCAATCGGGCAAAGACCGTCGCGCCGATCGGGTTCTTGCCATAGGCGGCATCGAGCGCGCGCGGCTTGTCGAACGCGGCGATACTGCCGCCGAGCGCAAGGTTCAGCGGTCCGGTGAGCGGCAGGCGATAAGCATAGCCCGCCTGAAACTTGGTCACCCGGAACGGCACATCGTGCAGCGGGTCGTCATGGTCGCTGAACAATTCGTCATTCTTCACATTCTCGACACGACCGAACAATGTGTGATGATCGTCCAGATCCCAATTGACCTCGGCCAGCCAGGCGGAGAGCGTGGCGCCGGGATCGCGGTTCTTGGCGCTGTACGCCGCGGTCGCCGAAAGGCCGCGACCATTGGCATAGGTGACGCTCGCCGTGGTGCGATGCTCATTCTCGCCCGGATGCTGCGCCTCGGGCTCGTTCAGCCGCGCATGGCTGACCTGCAACGCCCAGGCGGGTGTGGGGGTCCAGGTGCCGCGCAGCGACCAGCTGTCGAACCGCGGGCTTTCGATGTTCCAGCGCTTCTCGTCGGGCTCGCGGCCGGTGAAGAGCGATCCTTCGAGCTGAATGGCGGGCGTCGCATAGCCGAGCGTCGCCACACCATAAGTGATGTGCGTCGAATCGAACCAGTGATGGGTGATCGGCGCCTCGGGATTATAGCGCGCGCTCCCGCGGTGCATGAAGGCGCTCGGGCCAATCGCTGGCTCGCCGACCGGGCCGCCATAGACGAACAGCCGCGCATCATCGCCGACATTGACATCGATCCGCGCCGCCAATTCCATGAACAGGTCGTGCGGATGCTGGCGATCGACGAGCGGCTCGCCGCCCGCCGTCTCGCCGGTCGCGAACAGATTGGGATAGCCGCGGTTCGACATCAGCGGCTCCAGGCTCATCATCGATTTCAGCTGGATGCGGCCCCAGTCGGTCTGCTTTTCGCCCGACAGCATCAGCATCGACTGGACATAGGCCTTGTCGTCGCCGCGCGGCCCGGACTGGTCGGTATAGACGCCCCAGGCGAAGCCGTGGGTCATCACCATCCAGTCGTCGCCCGCGTCGATGTGCAGGCCGCTATGGCCGCCTTCGTTGGCGGGCAGTCGGGCGGTGCCTGACCCTTCGGCGGGGGTAGCCGGGCTGCTGTGGTCCATCGCGCCATGGTCCATGGTGCTATGGTCGACGGGGTCGGCGGCTTTGGGTTCGGCGGCAGGCATCACATGCCCCGCGTGCGGATCATGCCCACTATGGTCTTGCGCGGTAGCCGACAGCGGGAGGAGGGCGAGCGCAGCAGCGCCCGCCAGCAAAGGCGTTTTCAACATAATATCGTCCTGACAGGATCGGAAAATCGGGTTTCGGTTTGGTGTCTGTCAGGGTCGGGGCGGGGGGATGCTGGGCGGCGCATTGGCGCCGGTCAGTGTCGCCATCGGCAAGATCTGCGGCAGGAGTGCGGGCAGCGGCATTGGTGCCGCCGCCGCAACCGCCGGGGCGCCGGCGACGCAACCGATGCAGACATGCGCGGCGGCATGGCCGTCGTCGGCATCGGGCTGGTGGTGCGACGGTTCGACCGGCATCGTGCCGTGGCAGTCGATCACTATGGACTCGGCCTGCACGGGCGCCGTCACCGACGGCAGTGACAGGCCGATCAGGAACAGCGCGAGCAAAAGTTGGCGGATCATCGTCACACCAGCGTCCATAGCATCCAGAGTGCCATGCCGACCATCGCCAGATTTTCGGTCAGCGACACAAAGCCCAGCGGCACCCGGCTGCTGCCGCCGACGCAGGCGCATTTCAACTCGCGCTTGTCGATATAGACCGCCTTGAACACCGAAACCGCGCCGATGCCGCCGATGAACAGCGCGACGGGGATCGACAACCACGGCAGCGCATGCGCGGTCATCAACACGCCCGCCAGCCCCTCGGCGAACGGATAGATGGTCGCATAAGGCACCCAGCGGCGCGCCAGCAGGTCGTAATTGAGGAACATCGTCGCGAACTTGCCCAAGTCCTGCAGCTTGAGCAGCGCCAGCACGACCATGCTGAACGATATGAACCATTCGCCCGCTTGGATTGTGAACGCATTACCGAACGCCGCAAAACTCGCCGCCAGTGCCATCAGCGCGGTCATCGCGAACAAGGCGATCACGGGCCGATAGCTTACCGCATCGGGATCGGCGACCGTCAGGCCGAAATGGCGGCGCAGATCGTCATAACCGCCTATGCGCACCCCATCGATAAAGACCTGCGGCGTCGTCTGGACGCCATGATCGGCCTTGAACGCATCCACCTCGGCGCGCGTCGTCAGCCAGCGGTCGTCGACGGTGAAGCCGCGCCGTTTCAGGAGATGTTTTGCCTTGAGGCCATAGGGGCAGGTTTGCCCCGGCATGACCATGCGATGAAGGGTTGCTTGGCTTGTCATGCAACCCATATAGGCTCCGTACCATGGTACGGAGTCAAGCAATGCAATTGACCATCGGAAAATTGGCCGCCGCAGGCGACGTCGGCGTCGAAACAATCCGCTATTATCAGCGCCGCGGCCTGATGGACACACCCGCGCGCAGCGGCGGCGACGGCTGGGGCGGCGGGGTGCGCCGCTATGACGAAAATGATCTGCGCCGCCTGAAATTCATCCGGTCGGCGCAGGCGTCGGGCTTCACCCTCGAAGAAATCGCCGAGCTGCTCGCGCTGGAGGAAAGCGACGACCGGGTGCGCGTGCGCAGCCTTGCGCGGCAGCGGATCGACGCGCTGGATACCAAAATCGCGCAAATGACCGACACCCGCGCAGCCTTGGCGCGGCTGGCGGATCAATGTGCGGCGAGCGACAAGGGACCATGCCCAATCCTGGCGGCGTTCGAGCCTTAGTCATCCGTCATTGCGAGGAGCCGCAGGCGACGAAGCAATCTCCAGTTATCGGCCTATTCGCCCGTCAGTTCGGCGTACAGGTCGCGCCATTCTGGATTATCGGTTTCGATGAGAGCAATTTTCCTAGCCCGCGATCCAGCCTTGATCCGTTTTTCGCGGTTGATTGCCGAATACATGTCGCCGTGCATTTCGAACCAAACCAACTTGTCGCATCGATAGCGCGCAGAAAAGCCGCTTCGCTTTTCTCGGTGCTGATACACACGACCTATCAGGCTCGATGTCACGCCCGTGTACAGAACGCCATCTTTTCGATTGGTCATGATGTAAACAGCGGGCTGGGCGTTGGGGCGCATGGCTGGAGATTGCTTCGTCGCTATGCTCCTCGCAATGACGAAGTTTGATCCGCTTCGCTATCAGCTATGCAAAAAGTGCATCACGTCGCCGTCATGCACGACATACGCCTTGCCCTCAGCCCTCAGCTTGCCCGCCTCGCGCGCGCGCGCTTCGCCGCCCAGTGCGATATAGTCGTCATAGGCGATGGTTTCGGCGCGGATGAAACCCTTCTGGAAATCGCTGTGGATTTCGCCCGCGGCTTCGGGGGCGGTGGCGCCGGTGTGGACGGTCCACGCGCGGGCTTCCTGCGGGCCGACGGTGAAGAAGGTGATCAGGTGGAGCAGCTCGTACCCGGCGCGGATGACGCGCGCGAGGCCGGTTTCGTGCAGGCCCATCTCTTCGAGGAACTCCAGCCGGTCGGCCATGTCCATCGTCACCAGCTCGCTCTCGATCGCCGCTGACACGACAACAGCCTGCGCGCCCTCGGCAGCCGCCTTGGCGAACACCTTTTCGGAGAACGCATTGCCGTTCGCGGCGCTGGCTTCATCGACGTTGCAGACATAGAGCACAGGTTTTGAGGTCAGCAGCTGCGCTGTTCGCAGGACGCGGGCTTCCTCCTCGTCCTTGGGGTCGGTCAGCCGCGCGGGCTTGCCTTCGCGCAGCAGGTCGAGCGTCTGGCCCAGCACCGACGCCGCAATCTTGGCTTCCTTGTCGCCCTGCGCGGCTTTTTTCACAAAGGCGGGGACGCGCTTTTCGAGGCTTTCGAGGTCGGACAGCAGCAATTCGGTTTCGACCGTTTCGGCATCGGCGACCGGATCGACCTTGTTTTCGACGTGCTGGATGTCGTCATCTTCGAAACAGCGCAGGACGTGGACGATGGCATCGACTTCGCGGATGTTGCCGAGGAACTGGTTGCCCAGACCTTCGCCCTTCGACGCGCCGCGGACCAGCCCGGCGATGTCGACGAACGCCAGCTGCGTCGCGATGATCTTTTTGCTGTTCGCGATGGCGGCCAGCTTTTGGAGCCGCGCGTCGGGCACCGCGACATTGCCGATATTCGGCTCGATCGTGCAGAACGGATAATTGGCCGCCTGCGCCGCCGCCGTTTCGGTCAGCGCGTTGAACAGGGTGGACTTGCCGACATTGGGCAGGCCGACGATCCCGCATTTGAAACCCATAAAAACTCCGTGTCACCGGCGTGAGGCCGTTGTTGCTGCGCCCCTAGCGCCAAGTCGCTCGCGACGCCAGCTTTTGACGCGCCAGATTATCGTTGCGAACGGTTCAGTCTTGCGGCTTTATCGCGGGTGCCATGACGACACTCTCTCGATGGACTGCCGCCGCGTTGGTGCTGGGGCTAGGCGCGGTCGCCGCCAGCGCTACGCCCAGCCGCTTCGAAGCCGGCGTGCTCGCCGAGCTCAATCGCTTTCGCAGCGATCCCGCGGGTTACACCGCTGTTCTGCGCGCTTATCGCGACCGTTTCGACGATCGGTTATTGCTCGCCGACGACGATAGCGAAATCGACATCATGACCAACGAAGGCGTCGCCGCGGTCGACGAAGCGATCCGCGACCTGCGCCGCGAAAGTCCGCGGGCGCGGTTACAACAGAGCGAGCTGCTCGCACGCGCCGCCGCCGATCATGTCGCGGTGCAGTCGCGCTCGGGTGCCGTCGGCCACTACACCCGCGGCAGCGGACCCGGTGAGCGGATGAAGGCGCGCGGCGGCGGCCCCTATGTCAACGAGGTCATCACCTATGGCCACCACAGTCCCGCGGGGGTGGTGCATCAATTGCTGATCGACGACGGCGTCCCCGACCGCGGCCACCGCCACAGCCTGCTCCGCCCCGAGCACCGCTACGCCGGTGTCGCCTGCGGCCCGCACCGCGTCCATCGCACGATGTGCGTGACCTTGATGTCACAAACCCCCGACGGATCACCGCCGCCGCCGCCGAAACGCACGCCTGCGCCTGCGCCGCGCTGACCATTTAACGATCGCGGGGCGGCAATTTCTTGTCGGCGATACAGCGCTTGATGGGGAGCGGCGTCGCCGAATAGATGCGCGTGACCCGGCCGCTGGGTTCGTCAGTCGTCACCCGCATGCAGGCGCATCCATAACCATAGGAACCGTTGGTCTCGACCCAGCCCTTTGTGCGCATGTCGGGCAGGCTGTTCAGCCCCGGTGCCTGATGACTACCCTGTAAGCCGATGGTCCGTTGCCCCGCCGCATCGGTGAGCCACCAGTTGGCGGGGGTCGGATTATCGAGCCAACCGCAGCGCTTCTCCGATCGCGGCGCCGCCGGTTTGGCGTTCGCTAGTTCGCCATGGCCGATGATGCCGATCGCCAGCGCTAGCATCGCGGTTCTAAAGGTGCGCATCGACATCTCCTAGGCGGGCGAGGACGATGCCTACCCCGTTTCCTGCGCCCGTCATGCCACGGACGGTTGCGATCCCAAATCTGTCGTGTGCACCGGTATGCCGACGACCGCCCGCTCCTCGCTGATGCGGGAAGCGGGCGGCGAGCCGGATCAGTTGCCGACCGGCTGGTTGTCGGTTCGCCGCACCACGATCGTCGACGAGCGCGGCTGCTGCCCCGCCACCGGCCAGTTGCCCGTCGGATGCTGGATGTTGACGAAGAAGGTGCGCAGGTCCGGCGTGTACGTCAGACCCGTAATCTCGCAGCCCAGCGGCCCGACGAGGAAGCGTTTCGACTGCTTCGTCACTGGATCGACATGGAACATCGCGTTATGCCCGAAGGTCTGGTCGATCGAGCGGCCCGACACGCCCGAATTGCCCGGGACGCTGTGGTCGGTCTGTACCCACAGTCGGCCCTGCGGATCGATGGCGATCCCGTCGGGGCTGGAAAAAGTGTCGCCATTGATGTTGCCGGTCAGGTTGCTGCCCCCCGCCGCCAGCGACGGATCGCCCGCAAGCAGGAAGATTTCCCAGCGGAAGGTCGTCGCCAGCGGCGAATTGCCCTGTTCGCTGAACTTGATGATGTGGCCGTGCAGATTGGTCGTGCGCGGGTTCATCGGGTTGGTGACGCGGCGACCACTGTTGTTGGTCAGCGTCACGAACACCGCGCTGTTGTCGGGCGCGACGGTGATCCATTCGGGCCGGTCCATCACCGTGCCGCCCGCGACACGCGCCGCCGACTTGCAGTTGATCAGCACATCGGCCTGGCTGTTGAAATTGACGATCGTCGGGGCGGGCGGGGTTGTGCTCTGGCTGGTGTTGCCCGGATCGGACGCCCCGGCGGCGAGGCCGTTCTGCCCCACCACCAGCGCGCGCCACTCGCCCGTGCCGTCGCCGTTGAAGCGCGCGACATAGAGCGTCCCCGAATCGAGCAGGTCGGTGTTCGCGGCACGGTTCGTCGCGCTATACGCGCGGTCGGGTACGAATTTATAGATGCACCCGGGGGTGGAATCGTCGCCCATGTAAAAGGCGGTGCGGCGGTCGCTGTTTTCCAGGAACGCGACATTTTCATGATCGAAGCGGCCCATCGCGGTGCGCTTGGTGGGCTGCGCCAGTTCGCGGCGCGGGTCGATTTCGATCACCCAGCCATAGCCATTGGCGGGCTGCGTCGGGTCGAGATAATTGTCGGTCGTTTCTTCGCAGGTCAGGTACGTTCCCCACGGGGTCCGCCCGCTGGCGCAATTGTTCAGCATGCCCTTGACCGGACCCGCGACGACGCCTGCAGCTGCGCCGCCGACGCGGTAGCTGCTGTTGCCGGTATAGCGGCGGTTATAGGTCGATCCCGACTGCACTGCCCATTTGCCATCGCTGCCCTTGGCGATTTCGACGACGCTGATGCCAACGGCTGACAGCACCAGCGCCTTTTGATCGGCGGTGGCGGTCGCGGCGTTGTAGCTGCCCGACATCAGGATGTTGAGGTCGGGATATTCGTGATTGATCGCGAGCAGCCCGCGGTTGTTGGCGTCGACCCCGGGAAAAGCGAAATATTCCATGCCGTCATGATTGCCGCCCGCCCATTTCTCGGCGATCGCCGGCGTCGGGAAGCTGCCCGTGTAAGCGGCGCCGCTCTCCACCGAATCGCCGGCCTTCAGCAGCACATCGACGGTGTAGCCCGCGGGGACCGTCACCGCGTCATTCTGGTTCGCTGCAACTGCGGCAAAGGTCACGGCGTAGCTGACCGGCGGTGGGGTCGGGGTCGGCGTGGGGGTTGGCCCTCCGGTCGGGGGCAGGGTAACCTGCGGATCGCCGCTGGTGTCGCCGCACGCCGCCAGCGCCATGGTGGGCAGCACGGACAGCCCGAGCAGGCCGTTTTTCAATAGCGAACGCCGGGTGGGGTTCGCGGCGACGATCGCCTCCAGGCTGCCGGGTGCCGTATTACTGGCGGATTCGCCGCGATACGGCGCGCGGGCGTCGTCGGTAAGATGTGACATGCAGTCCCCCTGTTTTCGGTTGAGCCCCGGACTGACTTGTCCGGAACGAGGTGGCGCACCGATGGCAGCGGGAGGTGTCAGCCCAATGGCTTCACCAAGTCAGAAAGGCAGGATTCGCGTGACACTCTAATGACATAGCGACGGCTCAGTCGTGAACCGCCTTGATCAGCGGTCCCAGCGGCGATCCACCCAGCCATGCCAGTTGGACTTCGGCCGACACGCGGTTGATCGCTTCCTGCGGCTTGTTGCCTGGATGGACGGCGCGGCGCAGCGGCCGCTTGCCCGCGGGCATCGCCATGATTTCGGCAATCGCGCGCGGTACGTCGAGCGGATCAGCGCTGCGCCCGCTGCCATCCTCGGTCCCCATGCCCTTGGTGAACGGTTCGTACGCCGCGAGAAGCTCGGCGTCGCTGCGTTCCCGCAGCGCGCCGGTATAGGCGTTGCGATTGACCCACACCTTGGTCGGATAGCCGCCGGGCTGGATCACGGTCACCTCGATGCCATGCGTCACCAGTTCATAGGCGAGCTGTTCGGACATCGCCTCGACGGCGAACTTCGTCGCCGAATAATGGCCGCCGCCGGGGACGATGACGCGGCCCAGCTGCGACGAAATATTGAAGATCTGCCCGCTTTTCGCGGCGCGCATCTGCGGCAGCAACGCGCGCTGCATCCGCTGGATGCCCAGTACATTGGTGTCGAAGATCAGCTTCGTCGCTTCCATGTCCTGCACTTCGACCGGTCCGGTAATGCCGATCCCGGCATTGTTGATCAGCGTGTCGATCCGTCCCCCGGCGATTTGCAGTGCTTTGGCCGTTCCCGCCGCGACCGACGCATCGCTGGTCACGTCGATCTCGACGATATGCAGGTCGAGCTTGTCCTTCGCGGCTTGGGCGGCGAGCGTATCGGCCTCGGGTCGCGGCAGCCCGCGCATCGTCGCGATGACCGTCGCACCCAGCCCTGCATAATAGAGCGCGCCGACGCGGCCGAAGCCACTCGAGGCGCCGGTAATCAGGATGGTGCGGCCCTTTAGCGAAGGCGCTGCCGCGGGCGTTGCGGCGTGAAGCAGGGCAGGGGCGGCGGCGGTCAGCGCCGCCGCGCTTGCAATCAGTTCACGTCGGCTGGGTGTATGGCGGCTGGGCATGGGAATGGCTCCTTTCGGGCACCATCATGCCCTAGTTAGCGCGGCGTACCAAATTGGCAGCCTGAGGACCCGCAGCGATCACCGTGCCCGGATAAACGCCCGCACATCCTCCGACAATTTGCGGCGATCCTCGTCGCGGATATACATCATATGGCCCGCGCCATAATAGGTGTAACTGATCCGGTCCTGCGGAATGCCGGTGCGCGACAGCGCATATTCGGCGGCGAAGAACGGCGTCGCGAAATCATAATAGCCCTGCGCCACCAGCACCTTCAGCCCCGAATTTTCGCGCAGCGCCTGTCCGATATAGGGCGCGACGTTCAGATATGCGTTGGTGTCGCGGCCGCCGATGCGCCAGTCCCATTGCCCGCCGATGCCGCCGATCGACTGATATTCGCGGTCGGTCTTGAACCCCAGCCCGTCGCGGCTCCAGCTGTTGATGGCCGCGGTATAGCTGGCGTCGATGCCGTAAAAGCTGGGATCGTTGTCGGGCTCTTCACCGGCGCTGTCATAATCCTTGCCGGTGTAGCGGCTGTCGAGGCGCCCAACGGTCAGCCCGCGGTCGCGCAGTAGCTCCTTATAGAAACGGCTCGGCGTGACGCGCAGGTCGGCGCTGTCGAGATAGGTTTCGGACAGGCCGGTAAAGCGCGCCAGATCGCGGCGGATTGCGGCGCGCTCCTCGCCCTGCAACTTCTGCCCTTTGAGCAGCGCCGAGGCGTAGGGGCCGATCGCCCATTGCCGCGCTTCCTCGGCAAAGGCTTCGGGCGAGGCGCCGGTCGCCTTGCCATGATAGAGCGCGGTGACCGCCATCGACGGCAGGTTGGTGATGAACGACAGCTCGTTGCCCGCGGTGTCCGACCCCGCGGCAAAATCGAGCACGGTCGAGATCAGGATGATGCCGTTCAGCGCAACGTCGTTGTAGGTCGCGTTCATCAACTGGTTGGCGACCGCCGCCGAGCGCGTCGTGCCATAGCTTTCGCCGCCAAGAAACTTGGGGCTGTTCCACCGGCCATTGTCGTTGAGCCAGCGGCGGATCACCTCGGCGACCAGCTTCGCATCCTGCGTCACCCCGTAATAATCCTTGGGGTCGGCCTTGCCGATCAGGTGCGAGAAGCCGGTGCCGGGCGGATCGATGAACACGACATCGGTGACGTCCATCAAGGCATCCGGATTGTCGACGATCGGATAGGGCGGCGCGCCATCGTCGACCCCGGTGCCGGGGATTGCCACGCGCTTCGGCCCGAACGCCCCCATCATCAACCAAACGGTGCCGGAGCCGGGGCCGCCGTTGAACAGGAAGGTCACCGGGCGGTTCGGGTCGCGCGGTTCCTTGACGTAGGAGGTGGTGACGACCGCAACCTCTGCCACGCCGTCCTTGTTCTTGATGATCGTCTCGCCGATCGTCGCGGCATAGTTGATGCGTTGGCCGCCGAAGGTGCCGCTGAGTTTTGTCGTGCGGACCTGCGGTTCGTAATCGGCGGGCTTTTCGGCCTTGGGCTTATCGGCAGGTTTATCCTGCGCGTAGAGCACCGAAGGCGCGGCAGCGGCCAGCGCCAGCGCGATAAGCGAAAGACCCGATTTCATCAGCATTTTCTCCCCGGTTGCGCGCGAACCCTATGCAGCACGCGGGGAGGGGGCAAGGCTACTTGTCGGTAACAGGCGAGGTTTCGTCGAAGGGACTTACGCGGCCTTTTTGGGCTGCACCGACAATTCAAGGCCGAGGGCGTTGAGCACGGCCATGAGCGTTTCCAGTGTCGGATTGCCGTTTTCCGACAGCGCATTGTAAAGTGCCTGTCGGCCAAGTCCGGTTTTCCGTGCGATCTCGCTCATGCCTTTCGAGCGGGCGACATCGCCCAGCGCACTGGCGATGTGTTTTGGATCATTGCCTTCCATCGCTGCCTCGAGATAATAGAGAATATGCTCCTCGGTCGTGAGGTAGCTTGCTGCATCAAAGGGTCTTAGCTCCGTCACGGCCTTCTATCTCTTCCTTTAACCGCTTGGCGCGGGCGACGTCGTCATCCTGACTACGCTTGTCGCCGCCGCACAGCAGAATGACAAGCTCCTTGCCGCGCCGGAAGAAATACACCCGATAGCCCGGTCCGTAGTCGACCCGCATCTCAAAGACGCCGCCCTTTACGGACTTATGGTCTCCGAAATTACCATTCGACGCGCGTTTCAGGCGGTCGGCGATCTTCGCAACCGCCCGAATGTCTCGCAACGAGCCGAGCCAACGGGCAAATTCGGTGGTTTCGGCCAGCTGGCAAGATTGTCCTTTATAGAGGACATTTGATGGTTTGTCAATCGGCTCGTCCACGTGCAAATCCCTATCCGTCGGAAGCCTTCGCTACCCGATGTAGATTCACATTACCCCCGTCCGCCAGCGGACACTATTGAGCAGATTACGCAGAGCGGTGGAACGCTATCGCCCCCACTTGGTCTTGCTCTGCTTCCCGAACCGCCCCTTGCGCGTGCCGGGCTTGCCTTCGTTGCTCCGCCCGACCCGCGGCGCCACCTGCTCGCCCGCGGGCAGGCCCAACTCATCCGCCTCCAGCTTGCGGATTTCGTCGCGCAGCCGCCCGGCTTCCTCGAACTCCAGATCCGCCGCGGCATCGCGCATCCGTTTCTCCAGATCCTGGATATACGCGCGCAGATTATGCCCGACCATGTGCGCGGGCTTGTCCTCGCCGATGTCGATGACGACGCCGTCCTTCGACGCGACATGCGCGATGATGTCGCCGATGTTGCGTTTGATCGTCGTCGGGGTGATGCCATGTTCTTCGTTATAGGCGCGCTGTTTTTCGCGGCGGCGGTCGGTTTCCCGCATCGCGCGTTCCATGCTGCCGGTGATGCGGTCGGCGTAGAGGATGACGCGGCCATCGACGTTGCGTGCGGCGCGGCCGATCGTCTGGACAAGGCTGGTTTCACTGCGCAGGAACCCCTCCTTGTCGGCGTCGAGGATCGCGACCAGCCCGCATTCGGGAATGTCGAGCCCCTCGCGGAGCAAGTTGATCCCGATCAGCACGTCGAACACCCCCAGCCGCAGGTCGCGGATGATCTCGATGCGCTCCAGCGTCTCGATGTCGCTGTGCATATAACGCACCTTCATCCCCGCTTCGTGGAGGAATTCGGTCAGATCTTCGGCCATCCGCTTGGTAAGCGTCGTCACCAGCGTGCGGTACCCTGCCGCGGCGGTCCTTTTCGCCTCGACGATCAGGTCGTCGACCTGCTCCTCGACCGGCTTGATCTCGACCGGCGGGTCGATCAGCCCGGTGGGACGGATCACCTGTTCGGCGAACACGCCTTGGGTGCGGTCCATCTCCCACGTACCGGGGGTCGCCGACACGCTGACCGTCTGCGGCCGCATCATGTCCCATTCGGCAAAGCGCAGCGGCCGGTTGTCGATGCAGCTCGGAAGGCGGAAGCCATATTCGGCCAGCGTGATCTTGCGCCGGTGATCGCCCTTCGACATCGCG
>JAHJHL010000182.1 GCA_018823905.1 Alphaproteobacteria bacterium | reverse complement strand
TGTCGGGGAGGGCGGGGAAGCTGGCGGGGGCGAGGGGCGAGCGCGTGGTCATGGGGAGGCGCATAAGCGCTGTTCGTTCAAAGCAAAACCCCTCCCGTAATTGGGAGGGGCTCGTTCCTCTCCGTCGCGAAGCGATCGGGAGGTGGCAGCGCGAGGCGCTGACGGAGGGGCTTTAGCACTGTCGTTGCAAGGCCCCTCCACCACTCGCTTTGCGAGCGGTCCCCCTCCCCATGGCTTCGCCACAGGGAGGATCGGCTATGTCCGCTACCCACCCCAACGCAGACGCTCCCGACCCTCATTGACAAAGCTGTAAATAGTGGCATTCTGCAACTTATCAGGCCGCACCAGACGGCCCTTGAGAGGAGCTGTCCCATGGCCACCCAAGTTCGCACCGCCCCCGAAATCGCCAATCCGCTCGACGTCAGCCGCGCTGAATTGTGGAGCGAGGACCGCTGGCAGGAACCGATGCGCCAGCTGCGCGCCGAATCGCCGATCTATCGCTGCGAGGATTCGAAATTCGGCCCCTATTGGTCGGTGACCACCTATAAACCGATCCAGCATATCGAGGCGCTGCCCAAGATTTTCTCCTCGTCGTGGGAATATGGCGGGATCACCGTCGCCGGTGACGGCGTCGAACATCTGAAAGAGGGCGAGATCCCGCTGCCGATGTTCATCGCGATGGATCCGCCGCAGCACACCGCGCAGCGACGCACGGTCGCCCCGGCCTTTGGCCCGTCCGAGATCGAGCGCATGCGCGCCGACACCGTCGCACGCACCGCGGCGCTGATCGACACGCTGCCGATCGGCGAAGCGTTCGACTGGGTCGAAAAACTCTCGATCGAGCTCACCACCGACATGCTCGCCATCCTGTTCGATTTTCCGTGGGAAGAGCGCCACCGGCTAACCGCCTGGTCCGACGCGCTGGGCGATATCGAATCCTTCGACACCACCGAACAGCGTCAGGCGCGCACCGCCAAAGCCTTTGAAATGGGCGCCGCGTTCAAGGAACTCTGGGACCGCAAGGCGCTCAACCCCGGCGAGCACGACCTCATCTCGATCATGCTGCAATCCGACGCGATGAAGCATATGAGCGAGCATGAGTTCATGGGCAATCTGATCCTGCTCATCGTCGGCGGCAACGACACGACGCGCAATTCGATGTCGGCCTATGCCTATGGCTTGCATTGCTTCCCCGAAGAGCGGGCGAAGCTCGAGACGAACCACGATCCCGAACTCGCGGTCAACGCGATGCACGAAATCATCCGCTGGCAGACCCCGCTCGCGCATATGCGCCGCACCGCGATGGAGGATACCGAGCTGTTCGGCCACCAGATCAAGAAGCGCGACAAGATCGCGCTCTGGTATGCCTCGGCAAACCGCGACGAGAGCGTCTTTCCCGACGGCGACCAGATCATCGTCGACCGCGAGAACGCGCGTCGCCACCTCGCCTTCGGCTATGGCATCCACCGTTGCGTCGGCGCGCGCGTTGCCGAATTGCAGCTGACGACGCTGATCTCCGAAATGCAAAAGCGCCGCCTGCGCGTCAATGTGCTCGCCGAACCCGAGCGCGTGAACGCCAGTTTCGTCCATGGCTATCGCCATATGCCGGTCGAGCTGGAGAAATATTGACGCCGCTTGAAACCTGGCGCGATAAAGCCACGTATCTAGGGTGACGGCCCGCTCATCGGGTCAGGAGTCCGCCATGATCGACCGCCGTTACCTGCTCGCTGGCCTCGCCCTTGGCGGCGGCGTCATCGCCGCGCCGATGCTGTTCGCCAAATCGTCGCGCCCGCAAGCCGCGCCCGGCTGGCGCCTGTCCGACGCCGAATGGAAAAAGCGCCTGACCGCCCAGCAATATTATGTCCTGCGCGAATCGGGTACCGAACGCCCGTTCAGCCATCCGCTCGATAAGGAAAAACGCGCCGGCACCTTCGTCTGTGCGGGCTGCGCGCTGCCGCTCTATTCCAGCAAAACCAAATATGACAGCAAGACCGGCTGGCCCAGCTTCTGGGCGCCGCTCAAGGGCGGGATTGCGACGTCGACCGACTATGACCTTGGTTATGCCCGCACCGAAGTCCATTGCAAACGCTGCGGCGGTCATCTCGGCCACGTCTTCAACGACGGGCCGAAACCGACCGGCAAGCGTTATTGCATGAACGGGACCGCGCTGACCTTCCGCCCCGCCTGACGCGCCAACGTCACTTCGTCAGGGGCTTCACCCGCCACACCGACAGTCCGGCGCGCGACACAATCGGCACCGTTTCGAGCCACGCCGGTGGTTTCCCGGCGTAAAGCTGCGCCGCCAGCGCATCTTTGCGTGCGTAGCGATATTTAGTCAGGTCGTTGGCGGTCCGGCAAAAGGCAATCAGTGTCGCCTTCTGTTTGCGAACGAGCATCTCGGCCTTCGTCGGATCGCCTGCAAACACCCGGATGCTGTCCGCCATCGCCTCCTTGTTGCGGTGGTGCGGCGTCGCGACCAGGCTATGCCGGGTCCAAAAGATCACCGGCGCGCCCAAATCAATCGGCGTCAGAATCGTCGTCTCCGGCAGGCGATCGAGCGCCGCGATCGCGGCCGGGTCGAGGCACGTCGTTTGATAGCGATTTTCCGTCGCCATCTTCGCCGCAGCCCGCGCTTCCTCGGCTTGCAGCGACGGCACAACCGCGGTGAGCACCACCGCCACCGCAGTGCTACCGATCAACGGTAGCGTCAGCGCTGCGCCGGCCGAACCGACAATGCGCGGGACGACCGCCGAAATCGCCCGCGCCCGTGTCCACAGGCGCAGCCCAAGCCACGCGCAGCCGGGCAGTGCGAACAGGTGCGCAGTCGCCGCGCTGCGCAGCACGAGCAGTGACAGCGTCGCGGCGCCGACCAGCGCGACAGTCACCGTCACCCAATTGCGACGATCGACCGCGGCGGCAGTCCCCCGCCACGCCAGCACTGATCCCACCAGGCCGATCAGCGACGGCACCAAAACATGAATCGCATCGTGCGGCTTCGCCGCCCACAAGGGTTGGCCTTCGAGCACGTGCCGATACCAATATTCGACCACAATCGGGTCGAGTGAGGCAAACGGCCCCTTGGCGCAAGCAGGCTCGGTCCACACGAGCGCCCCCGCCGCCGCCAAACCGGCTCCGCCCAGCAGGCCAAACCGCGCCCAAGGCGCCGCCAGGCTTGCCCGCGCCGCAGCAAAGGTCAGCGCCGCCGCGACAACAAACGCCGCCATATAGGGCGCCGACAGCGAATCGCACCAGGTTCCGACCAGCCCGACCGGGCCGCGCGTCGCGAACTGAACGAGAAGTGCGCCGCCCGCCAGCGCGCCCATAAAGCCGCACAGACGATCACGATCGGCAGTGCGACCGTGCAGCGCCCAGCGCAGCGCCGCGAGCGCAGCAAACAGCGCGACAATCGGCAATCCTTCGATCGATACCGCTAGCAAAGCCGCAGCGAAAAGCCCGCCCCACAGTCCTGCACGCCAACTCGCTGGCCGCAGCGCCTGCGCCATGATCAGCATCGCCAGCAGTATCTGCCATCCATGATGATCGACCCGCAGCGGGCGAAACTGGATCCAAATATAACCCGCCATGATCAGAAACAGCGGCGCGACATAGGCGATGCGCCAGTCGGACAGGTTGCGATAACCCAATGCGCAGGCGGCGCACAACGCCGCCCCCAGCATCGGCGGCCACAGGGTCATCACGATCCGTTCGGCCATGTCCTGCCCAAACAGCGGTTCGAGAACCAATAGGCCGAGCGCCAGCGGCGCATCGACGATCCGCGACCAGTGCATCAGCACCCCACCGCCCGCCGGATTGACCCGATATTGCTTGAGATCCCACCAGCTTTGCCCGGCCAGCAGATCACGCACCTGCGCCATCCGCATCGCATCGTCGGTGTCCGACAGATCGAGCGCAACGATCGCCTGCCAGTTCACGACAATCGCGATCAGGCTCATCGCCGCCCACAGGAGCAACGCGATCCGCACCGGCGTCAGCCAGTGGCTGAACCCGGCGCCTTCCGAAATCGGCGCGGAGGGCTGCGTCAGCGCGTCACCCGCAGCAGGCAAGGCGACGTCGGTCACGCCGCGGCGGCCCGGAACACGATATGACGGCGGAGCAAATAGGTAGTCTGGAAACTGACAATAATCGCCGCGAGCTTGGCCAGCCGCGGGTCGAGCCCGAGCGCGCTGCCGGTACCCACGATCGCCGTCGTGACGGCAAGACCGACCAGTGCCGATCCGACAAACAGCATTTTCTGGCGATGGCGCTCACCCGTGCCGCGCGCCGCGGCGCCGTCGGCAAAGACGAGGCGGCTCGACACCAGCCAGTGAACCAATATCCCGGCGCAATAGCCGACCGCCGACGCCGGCATCGGCGCCAGCCCCGAATCGAGCAGCAGCAGGAACAGGCCAGCGTCGCTTCCCAGCGCGAGCACGCTCGCGAGCAGATAGTTCAGCCAGCGAATCTCGCCGCGGCGGACCGCTCCGATCAGTTTGTTGACAGGGAGCATGGCAAGAACCCCTCCGGCCAAGGCCTCAGGCGGCCTTCGTCACGCGCGCCGGAACCTCACGAACCGACGCCAACGCCGCCTGCTCACCCTCGGTACCGCTCTCATGATATTCGGCATCCTCGTTGACGCCCCAGATGTCATAGATCCGCTCGCCCGCGACGATATTGCGCACCGTCAGCATCGCGGTCATCATCGCATGATCCTGGTTGTTGTAACGGTGCATGCCGTTGCGCCCGACCATGTGCAGCGTCGGGTAACGCGCCTCGAGTTCGCTTCGCATCGTTTCGACATGCGCGGCATAGTCGTCATCATAGACCGGATAGGCCTTTTCCTGCCGCACCACTGCGCCGCCGACGACATCACCCGGATCGCAGAGGCCGAGGATCGCCATCTCCTTCGTCGCCAGCGCAATCAGGTCGTCGTCGCTCGACACCCACAGTCCGTCGCCTTCGAAGCAGAAATATTCGAGCCCAACGCACGCGATCGCGGGATCGGGCACCATTTCGGGTGACCAGCTGCGGAAATTCTGCACCCGGCCGACCTGCACCTTGCTGTCGTGGATATAGATCCAGTTGTCGGGGAACAGATCCTCCGAGCGGATCTTCAGCGCGACGGTCAAAAAGTCGCGATATTTCAGCTTCGGCGCCGCATTCAGCGCGCAGGCGGGCAGCGGATGGATGCGCGCCGCCAGCTCGCGCATCGGCGCCGAGCTGATCACATGTGCCGCGTCGATCACCACGTCGCCGTCCGGCCCGTTCGCAGTCAGCCGCCAGCGGCCGCTCACCTGATCCTGCGTCAGCTGCTTGAAGCTGTGCGCCATCAGCACATGGTTGCCGCCCGCGACAACCTTGTCGCGCGCCGCGTCCCACATCATGCCGGGGCCGAGCCGCGGATAGCGAAAGGTTTCGAGCAGCGTCTTGGTCGCCATGCCGTCATTCGGACGCTTGTTTAGCCCCAGGCTGCGCTTGAGCCCGTCGAGCACCGCGCCACCGAGCGAAAGCCCCTTGATGCGCTGCGCCGCCCAATCGGCCGACATTTCGTCGCACGGCATACCCCACACCTTCTCGGTGTAGGTCTTGAAAAAGATCGAATAGAGCTTCTGCCCGAACTGGTTGATCGTCCAGTCTTCGAAACTGCGCACCTTCTTGTTCGGCAGCAGCTTCGCCTTGGCATAGCTGACCATGCACAAAGTCGAGCGTACGACGCCCAGGTTCCACAGCGCCTCGAACGCGCGCAGCGGATAGCTGTAAAATTTGCCCTCATAATAGATGCGGCTCATCCGCGGCCGCTCGATAAAATCGTCGGGAAGGATCTCGTTCCACAGATCGACGACTTCGCGGCTCTTAGAAAAGAATCGATGTCCGCCGATGTCGAAGCGAAAGCCCTCATGCTCGACCGTGCGGCTAATGCCGCCGACATAGATCGGATCCTTTTCGATCACCGTCACCCGGTAACCCTGCTGGGTCAGCTGGTAAGCGGCAGTCAGTCCGGCCGGGCCCGCGCCAATGATGGCGACGTCGGCACTCGTCGGGCGGTTCTTCGAACCAAAAGCATCGGACATTGATTATTCCCCACAGGCAAATTCATGCTCCCCTCCGCTGTGGCCAATCATGGATAAAAAGTGGTTAATTTGGCTGGCTGAATATACCGCTGGCTAAGCTGCAGCGAGGGGCGTCACGGCCCGCGGTCGCCGATCCGGCCCCACGGCGACGAAAATGAACACCGCCTGGGTGACCCGGTTATCCTCGTCGGCGTGACGGTCGCGTGCCCACGCTTCGACCTCGACGTGCATCGACGTCCGCCCAACCTTGGCTAGACGGGCGAACACCGAAACCTCGTCGCCGACAAAGACCGGACGGTGGAAGGTCATGCCTTCCACCGAAATCGTCACCGCACGGCCGCGTGCGTGGCGCGACGCCACCGACGACGCCGCCAGATCCATCTGCGCCATCAGCCAGCCGCCGAAAATGTCGCCATAGACATTGGCATTGGCGGGCATCGCGGTGACCCGCACCGCCGGCTGGCCGTCGGGAATCCTGGGTTCAGTTTGCATCATACGCTTCCTTGATGCGGGCGCTGTTACGCATGGATTTGGCCGCCGCGACCATCGCCACCAACGCCGGGCGCACCTCGTCCCATTTGCGCGTTTTGAGCCCGCAATCGGGGTTCACCCAGATTTGCACGGACGGCAAATGTTTGCCCGCCAATGTGAGCAGGTCGGTCATCTCACGCTCGACGGGGATACGCGGGCTGTGGATGTCATAGACGCCGGGGCCGACCTCGTTGGGATAGGCATAGCTGGCGAAGGCGTCGAGCAGCTCCATCTGCGAGCGAGCCGTCTCGATCGAGATGACGTCGGCGTCCATGTCGCCGATCGCGCGGATGATGTCGTTAAACTCCGAATAGCACATATGGGTGTGGATCTGCGTGTCGTCGTGGACGCCCGACGACGCAATGCGGAAACTTTCGACCGCCCAGTCCAGATAATGCTGCCATTCGGCGCGGCGCAGCGGCAGGCCTTCGCGCAGCGCCGCCTCGTCGATCTGGATGACCGCGGCACCGGCTGTCTCCAGATCCTGTACCTCGTCGCGGATCGCCAGCGCGATCTGGCGGCAGCTCGCGGCGCGCGGCTGGTCGTCGCGGACGAACGACCAGTTGAGGATGGTGACGGGGCCGGTGAGCATGCCCTTCATCGGCTTATCGGTCTGGTCCTGCGCATAGCGCCACCAGTCGACCGTCATCGGTGCGGGGCGCGAGACGTCACCATAGAGGATCGGCGGGCGGACGCAGCGCGAACCATAGCTTTGCACCCAGCCCGCGCGGGTGAAGGCGAAGCCCGACAGCTGCTCGCCGAAATATTGCACCATGTCGTTGCGCTCGAACTCGCCGTGGACAAGGACGTCGAGGCCGATGTCCTCCTGCCATTTGACCGCCGCACGTGTCTCGACGCGCAGATATTGGTCATAAGCAGCGGCGTCGATCTCCCCCTTGATATAGGCGGCGCGCGCCTTGCGGACCTCGGGGGTTTGCGGGAACGAACCGATCGTCGTGGTCGGGTAGGCGGGGAGGGCAAGCCGCGACTGCTGCGCGTGGCGACGCGCAGCGAAGGGGGAGGCCCGGTGCGGCGCGGCGCCTTCGAGCGCGGCGAGGCGGGCGGCGACGGCGGGATCGTGGATCCTGGGCGAAGTCTGCCGTGCGACGGCAGCAATGCGCGAGGCCGAGAAGGCAGCAAAACTTGCGTCCTCGCCCTCGTTCAGCGCCTTGGCGAGCGCGGCAAGTTCTTCGATCTTTTGCGCCGCAAAGGCCAGCCATTGACCGATTTCGGGTTCGAGCGTGGGTTCGAGCGCGAGATCGACCGGGACGTGAAGCAGCGAACAGCTCGGCGCAAGGATGAGGTCGCGTTCGCCGGCCAGCGCCTTGAAACGCCAGTAGAGGTCGGGAAGGTTGGCGCGCCAGACATTGCGCCCGTCAATGATGCCCAGCGAGAGAAGAACGTGCGGCTGAAGCTTCGCCAGGGCTGGTTCGAGCTGGTCGGGAGCACGGACGAGGTCGAGGTGCAGTCCGTGGACCGGCAGGTCGGCCACGAGGTCGAGGTTGTCGCCGAGGCCGCCGAAATAGGTCGTCAGCATCAGCTTTGCCCCGCGTGTCGCGAGACGGGCGTAGGCGCGCTCGAATGCCGTGCGCTGTTCGTCCGAGAGGTCGAGTACAAGGCACGGCTCGTCAATCTGGACCCACTCGGCGCCCGCTTTTGCAAGGCGCGAAAGGATTTCGGCGTAAACGTCGAGCAACTGCGGCAGCAACGCAAGCGGCTCGACCGCCTTGCCTTTGGCGAGCATCAGATAGCTGACCGGGCCAAGGAGGACGGGACGCGTCTGATAACCAAGCGCCTTTGCTTCCGCAAACTCGTCGAAAATCTTGGTCGAGGCGATCTTGAACGTCTGGCCCGCGGCGAGTTCGGGAACCATGAAATGATAATTGGTGTCGAACCATTTGGTCATTTCCTGCGCCGTGGTGTCGTGATTGTGGCCACAGGCCGATGGCCCCTGCGCGCCGCGTGCCATCGCGAAATAGGTGTCGGCCCCGACGGTGTCGCCGGACCAGTCGTAGCGCGCCGGAACCGCTCCAATCAGCGCGCTGGTGTCGAGAACATGGTCGTAGAGCGAGAAGTCGTTCGAGGGCAGGATATCAGCTCCGAGCGCCTTCTGCCGCGCCCAGCCCGCCACGCGGAGACCCGACGCTGCGGTCTGAAGCATGGCAAGCGACGACTTGCCGGACCAATAGCTTTCAAGCGCGAATTTGAGCTCACGGCGCAGGCCGATGCGGGGAAAACCGAGAGTGGCGACGCTGACAGTCATGTTTGGCACCTTGCAAAAGGGCAAGGGCGACAGACAGACGCACGAACACGGTGCTCAGCGCCCGCGAAGCAAGGGTCGGGCGCAGCCATGCATGCGACCTGACCGGACACCCCGCCGGAGGACGTATCTGACGAGGCAGGTCTCCTGGCTCACGGATCAGCACGGCGGTCTGGCCTTCCCGGCTCCTTGCGAACCAGTGACACGTATCGACCGCCGCTCACCGCTTACAGTTGCGGGGGCAGCGCCGGTTTTTCACCGGCTTCCCGTCTTAGCTTTACGCCGCGCGGCGACGTAAAGAACCTCGACGATCGCCAACCTAGCGCTACCGGTGGCCATGTCAACAAGGATATAAAGATTTCTTTATGTCTTGTTCGCGTCAGATGACGCCGGGCAATATGGTCGAATCTACTAAGGCTGCTTCGCCATCGGGCGGTGCCCCCGGCGGCCCGCGCGCACCATTGCCTTCGCCCGTCACCGCTTCATTCTGCACCGCGACATCGCGCGGCAGCGGCTTGAGCGCCAGCGTCCCCAGCCGCACCCGCGGCGTTGCCTTGCCCGGCACCGCCGCGATCGCAAAACCGTCGTCGAGCCGCAGCGCGGCCGCCGACGCCTTGCCCAGCCGCACCGTGTAGCGCCCGTAAGCGACGCTTTCGAACAGGAAATAGCCGTCGAACTCGGTCAGCGTCGTGGCGCGCACGCGGCCTTCGGCATCGACCAGTTCCAGGCTCAATCCCTCGATCGGATTACCACCGTCGCGGCGCAGGGTTCCCTCGATTTCACCCGCGGCGACCATCGGCAGGGCAACGCGCGTCGCGACGCCGGGGCGCGGCGTGACCACCACACCCGGCAGCGCGGGCTGAACATAGGGATCGGGCAAGCTACCGGCGTCAATGCCGATCAGCACCGGACGGAAAGGTTCGAGCCCGTCGATTGCCCCCTGACCATCCTCGCCCGTCGCTTGCTCGATATAGGCGTGGCCAGCGGTCAGCGGCACCCCTGCCAGCGCGGCCTCGCCCGACTGGCGGATGCCATCGCCATTATCGTCCATCCAGACATCGGCGATGACTTGGCCGCGGCTCGCCAGCTTCTCGCTCGACACGCGCCAGCCGCCGTTCGGCTTTGGTCCCAGGCTGAAGGCGAGCGACAGCGACGCCGCGAGCGACCCGTCGCTCGCCACTTCGCCGAAGCCACTTAGCTGTAACCGATCGAAACGGCGCGTATATCCGGCGCCGACGCGCGCGCGGTCAAGCCCACGATCATAGCCGAGCTCGGCACGCCATTCGGCGTCGCCCTTCCCCGCCCATTCGCCGACCAGCGCCACGCGCGTATCGCTGCTGTCGCCCGACAGCGCAAAACGCGCCTCACCGCGCAGGCGGACGCGCCCGATCCGGGCATTGGCGAGCAGACTGGCGGTCAGATTGTCAGGCGGATCGGGGCCAATTGGCGTCTTGGTACGGCTCCAGTCGAGCTGGCCGGTAAAGGTCAGCGCGCGGAAGCTCGCCGACGCGCGCGCGCTCGCCTCGATACTGTCGATACCGGACCGCCGTTCGATGTGGCGCACATCGAAGTGCAGCGGCAGCACCGTCTGCCCCAGCTTGACCGACTGATCGACCGAGATCGAATAGAAACCATTGATATTGCTGATAAAGCGGTCGGACACAAAGCCGTTCCAGCCGCGCATCGCGTCGGCGCGGACATAGGTTTCGCCGAACGCCGCGAGCCAGCTCGCGCGTACCGCGCCGCCGCCGTCATCGGCTTGCGCGGCGCCAACTTCAAGCAAGGTCGGCCCGATCGAACGACGCAGCGCCACTTCGGCGTAGTTGCGCCGGACATTTTCGATCATCAGGCTGTGGGCATAGGCCGCGACCGACGTCCGCGTATCAAGCCCGCGCTCTAGGCCCAGCGTCCCGCGCCAGCCGCGCCGGAACGGACCGCGCCGCCGCCCGCCAAATTCGATCAGGTCGGCATTCTCCTGCGCAAAGCCCGCCCAATACCAGGTCTGCTGCGGCGGGATCGAATCCATTCCCACCTGCACCTGCTTGATTTCGCGCCGGATTTGCCCCTGCGGGCCGTACAGCACGACCTCGAAGCGGTTCGAGCCATATTGGAGCGGCACGTCCAGAAACTCGTAGCGACCGTCGCCGTTGGGGCTGGTGAACGCCAGCAATTGCCCGTTTCGATAGAGTTCGGCGTCCCACCCCGCAGGCAGATCGCCGCGGAACGTCGTTTTGTCGAAGCTGTCGGGGCGCTCGATCGGGCGGTTGGTGACCACCGCGCCGCGCCCCGGCGCCGACGACGCCACCGCGCCGGTCGACAGCAGGCTGACATCGCCCACCGCATAATGCGTCGCTTTCAGCGGGCCAAGCAACCGCCCCTCGGGATCGGTGCGATACAGTCGCATCCGCAGGCTGTCGGGCACCCCCTCATTATCCGACGACAGCCGCGCGTCGAAACTCTGCCCCAGCACCTCGCCCGCCGCAAAAACCTCATACCGCCCCTGCACATAGGAACCGCCGCGCTTGTCCGACACGAACCCTGCCGACGCGACCACATCGACCGAGGGTGTCGCCCACGTCTGATACGGCCGCGACGCCTGCGGCAGGCTGGCGAGGTCGAACCGCGTCGCAGGACGGATCCCCGCCGCGCGCGCGCGCCGTTCGGCGGCGAGCTGGAACGGCAGCTTGTCCTTCGATTCGATCCGCAGCACCGCGTTCGACAGGTCCGCGACGATCGGCACACCCAGCCAGCTGTTCAAACTGTCGAGATCGACGCACCAGCCCGCCGGCGTATCGCGAATCATCGTTGCGGAGAGTCGGAAACTCTGGCTCCCCGCGCGCACTTCGCCCGCCTCGCGGTCGATCACCAGGCTGCGCCGTTCGTCGAACACCCAGCCGGTTGCGCGGCGCAACTTCTTGTCGACGCGCACCGCCAGGTCGAGCGCCAGCACGACATCGGCGAGATCGACACAGACCCCCTGCGGCGTCTGGTACCCGCGCACCCCGTCACCCAGCCGATATTGCCCCGACCGCATGTCGAACAGCCAGCTGTCATCTTCGTTCGGCGCCCAGCTGTCCGCCGCCAGCGAAACCGGCGCTTTATCAACGGCCTGAACGCCAGCGGGAACCAGTCCCACCAGCGCCAGTCCGGCCAGAATCGCCGGTTTCCATCGGGTCAGCGCCGCGCGGATCACGGCTTTGGCTTTCGCCCCGTCCTTAACCCGTCACTTCACCACCCGCTCGGCCTCGTCGATCGTGCCGCCGCCGATTTCGCGGTCTTCGGTATAGCGGATGCGCACCGGCCCTTTGAGCTTCGCGGCGAGTTCGGGCGGGACGCGCAGCGAAACCTCGCGCGCGCCGACCTCGGGATAGACTGCAATGCCGCGCGCCACGAGCAACGGTTCGCTCACCCCCGGCCGAGTCACTTCGATGTCGCCATACACCGAGCGATTGCCCGTCCGCGTCAGCCCGAAATTGAACGCCGGGCCATCGGGGGTGTCGCCGACCCACGCCTCGCCGATCGTCGCTTCGGCGCCCAGATCACCAACGCGGACGATGACCGGGATGGTGATGCCATAAATCGGGATCAACGCGATCGACACGCCGGTCGCGGCCGGTTTCGCCGGGTCAGCCGCCACGGCAGGCGCCGCATCGGGCACGGCGCGGAACAGCATATGCGCGCGATATTCGCCCGGCGGCGTACCTTCGGGAATGCGCACCCCGACGCGGATCACCTGCGGCTGGTTCGGCGGCAGGGTGACGCGGCGCGGGCTGAACGCGATCATGTCGAGCGCCAGCCGTTCGGCGGGCGTGACATCGGCCTCATCGATCTCGTCGAGCCCGCCGACCGCGGTCATCCGCTTGATCTCGAGGCTGATGCGATAGGTCGCCGGTTCGGACCCGATATTGTTCAGCACCACTTCGGTGCCACGCGATCCGTCGAGCACGACGCGCGTCGGCGCGACAAGCAAATCGCCCGCCGCCTGAACCGGCACCGTTACGGCACCCAGCAAAAGAATAGAAAGCAGGCCGAAGCCTTTGAAAAAGCGCAACATGGATACGATCCCCACAATCGTTTGTCCGGACGGGCCCACACCCGTCCGATGGTCGCATCCTGCCTGCGCCAACATGGTTGATATTTCGCTAACCATGCCCGTCACTTGGGTGTCGCACACAAAAAAGGGCCGCCAGACCTGCGCCCGGCGACCCCTGATTGGCTGACGGGCTATTCAGCCCGCCATATCCCCCACCTTATTGATAGTCGGCAGTCACGTTGAATGTGCCGGTATAGTCGCCCGCGGGCTGGTTGGCGCCCACGCTCAGCGTGCCGCCGACCTGGAAGCTGCCGCCGGTTGCGCCCAGCGTAAGGCTCGCCGCCGAATAGGTCAGCGTCGACGTCATCGTGCCGCTAATCGAACCGTTGAGCGTAACGGTCGTGTCGCCGCTAATGCCGACGACCGCACCGCTGGTGCCCTGGACATCGAAATTGGCCGCTGTTGCGGTCCCCGTGCAGGTCAGGCCGGTATTGCAGGTGCGCACGCCAGCGGTCGTAACCTGAACGGTCGAGGCGGTCGCACCGCTGATGATCGTGGCATATTGCAGGGCGCTGGTGTTGGTCAGCGTGATCTGACGCAGGATCTTGGCCGTGGCCGTACCCGTTGCCGAGGCCGCGTGCGCCGCCGGGGCGTTCAGGGCGAGAGCAGCAATCGCGGCGCCGACGATGGCGCGCTTCATTCCAAATTTGCGCATATGTTTGGTCCCTTGAATTCGAAAACTGATTGTCGAAATGCGAATGGATATCCCACCCCATTCGCCGACCTCTTTAGCGGGCGACAGGTTCAGCTTTTGCCAGCAAGCTTGGTTAACAGCGCAGTAGGAATTGGCCCGCCTTACCCATGGTAAGCGTGCGAAATCAGGGTTTTAGCCTGATATTCGAAGAGTCGTGGGGACCGTCCGTTCTTCTTTAACGGCCCGGACTGGCACAAATTAAGCGCGCTGCGCCGCGTCGATTCGCTTCCATGTCCGTCATCCCGGCGAAGGCCGGATGGCTCAGATCGCCTCACCGCTCAATCGCTGGCAAATCATATCAAGCTGATCGAGCGACGCGAACTTCAGCGTCAGATTGCCCTTGCCCCCGCCGGCATATTGGATCGCCACGCCAATCCCGAGCAATTCGGACAAATGGCGCTCGACCGCGACAATGTCGGGATCGCGCCCGGCGCCGTCCATGCTCTTATATTCCAGCGGCGCCTTGCGTCCGCCGCCCTTGCCCTCGCGCACCAGCGCCTCGACCGCGCGCACCGACAGACCTTCCTTGACCACGCGCCGCGCAATCGCCTCAGCATCGGCCGCGCCGATCAGCGCGCGCGCATGCCCCATCGCCAGCGATCCGTCACCGACCAGCGCCTGCACCGGTTCGGGCAGGTCGAGCAGCCGCATCAGATTCGCGACATGGCTGCGCGATTTGCCGACCAGCTTGGCCAGCGCTTCCTGATTATGCCCGAAATCGTCGATCAGGCGGCGATAGGCGCCCGCCTCTTCGATCGCATTCAGGTCTTGCCGCTGGATATTTTCGACCAGCGCAATTTCATAGGTCGCGGCATCGTCGAGTTCGCGCACCAGCGCCGGGATCTGATGCAGCCCGGCGCGCTGCGCCGCGCGCCAGCGCCGTTCGCCCGCCACGAGCTGATAGCCGTCGCCATCCGGCGCACGGCGGACAATGATCGGCTGCAACAGCCCGCGCAGCCCGATCGAATCGGCAAGCTCGGCGATCGCATTCTCGTCGAAATGGCGCCGCGGCTGGCCAGGCAGCGGGCGAATCGACCCCAGCGGCACATGCTGCACCGCGTCGCCCGCAACCGTCGGCGCCGCCTTTGCCGCGCTTCCCGCACTCGCCAGCACCGGCGCTTCGGCCGCCACATCGCCAAACAGCGCGTTCAGCCCGCGCCCCAGCCCCGACGGCCGCTTACGCGCCGGCGATGATCCAGTTTCGTCATGTTTATCAACCATTTATGCAGCCTTGCGGAAGTTGGGCAGGCGATCGATCAACTCGCGCGCCAATGCGATATATGCCGCCGACCCGGCGCAGCGATGATCATAGATCAGCGCCGGCAGGCCGTGGCTCGGCGCTTCGGACAGGCGGACGTTACGCGGGATGACGGTGTCGAACACCACCGGACCCAGCACTTCGCGGACGTCGTCCGAAACCTGATCGGTCAGCCGGTTGCGGCGATCGAACATCGTGAGCGCGACCCCCAGGATCGACAATTTCTGATTGAAGCGCTCGCGCACCCGCTCGACCGTAGTGAGCAGCTGGCTGAGCCCTTCCAGCGCGAAAAATTCGCATTGCAGCGGCACGATCAGCGATTCGGCGGCGATCAGCGCGTTCAGCGTCAGCATCCCCAGCGACGGCGGGCAATCGATCAGGCAGATGTCCCATTGCGCCGCGTCCGGACCCGATAGCGCCTGCTGCATCCGGTGCAGCCGATCCTGAAATTCGATCAGCTCGATCTCGGCGCCCGACAGGTCGACCGTCGCGGGGACGATGTCGAGCCGCGGCACCGCGGTGGGAATCGCGCATTCGCGCAAGGTCGCGTCGCCGCGCAGCAGCTCGTAACTCGAATATTCGCGCTGCGCCTGTTTGATCCCCAATCCGGTCGAGGCATTGCCCTGCGGATCGAGGTCGATGATCAGCGTCCGCCACCCCGTCGCCGCGAGCGCGGTCGCCAGGTTGATCGCGGTCGTCGTCTTGCCAACCCCGCCCTTCTGGTTCGCCACGCAAATGCGGATCATGCTTTTCCTCGTTTCTTATCCGTGATTTGCCCGTTTCCGACCAGAATCTGGCTGTCGGCGTCGGTAAGGCTTTGTTCCACGTGAAACAGATTCTGCCACGCCTGCGGCAACAACGCCAGTTCCTTAACCGCATTTCGCCCCTTTGGCAGCAGCCAGCGCGTCGATTCGGTGGAAAAACGGGCGGATAAGTCGATCAGCTTGTCGAGCGGCGCAAACGCCCGCGCGCTGATCGTCGCCGCAGCGCGCGTTTCTATACGTTCGAGCGGTGCTTCGATGACCTCGACATGCGCCAGCGCCAGCTCGCCAACCACCGCACGCAGGAAATCGCACCGCCGCCGGCGTGATTCGACCAGCATCATCGGCCGCTCGCTCAGCAGCGCGACGACGAGCCCCGGCAAGCCCGGCCCGCTGCCCAGGTCGAGCCACAGCCCGTCGCGATGGCAATCAAGCGCCAGCAATTGAGCGCTATCGGCGATATGCCGCACCCACAGGATTGGAATCGTCGACTCAGCAATCAGATTCTGCTGCGCACTCTCGGCGACGAGCATCGACACAAAACGCTCGAGCCGCTCCCATTGTGCGGCGGACGGAGAAAAGATCGCCCCGATCCAGTCGCGCGCCGCCTCTTCGCTCCCCAGCATCGCCTTAAGACTATCCATGAACGCACAACCTCAATTTCATCATTCCTGCTACGGCAGGATTCCTGTTACTTTTCTTCGCACCTTTGCGCCTTTGCGTGAGATTTCTTTTGGCTCACGCAAAGGCGCGAAGAAGTCGGCGAATTGTTGATCGAGAAATATTTCTCATACAAAGACACTAAGACACCAAAATGCGCGTCGAACCTGATTCCCAGGGGCGCCACATATATCTGCCCCGCCTCGGTTCTCCGCTCGTGTCGAGCGAAGTCGAGACACCTATCGGTCTAGCACAGGAATGTGCGTGTCTCGACTTCGCTCGACGCGAAGGGGGCGGTGGATCAGATGGTGGCCGCGACCCCCAGAACCAACGACCGAAGTCTGCTCTACCCCTTTTGTGCCGTTGTATGAGATTCCATGTTTTGCCGCGACAGTCTCAAGCCGCCCGCCGCCGACTGTGCACCATGATCGCGGTCAACGCCGCCGGGGTCACCCCATCGATCCGCGCCGCCTGCCCCAATGTCTCAGGCCGCGCCTTGCCCAGTCGTTCCACCATCTCGCGCGACAACCCACCGATCGCCGCATAGTCGAGCGCCGGATCAAGGCTGATCGCCTCGTTCGCCGCCAACGACCGCAACTCGGCATCCTGCCGCGCAATGTACGGCGCATAATGCGCATCCTCGACCAGCTCGGCGAGGATCGTCGGATCGATCGCGTCTAGTTCCGCTGCCAGCTGCGCCAAGGTCCCAATCGTCACATCGGGAAACCGGAGCAGCTCAATCCGCGTCCGCGCGATCCCATCGCCCGGGATGCCCATGCCGAGCACACCATAATCGCCGCTTGTCACTGGCACCGCGAGCAAGACCTCCGCCGCGGCGCGCTCCGCCTGCCGCGCCGCGAACAGCGTCGCCGTCGCCGGACGCACCAGCCCCAGCACAATCCCCTTCGGCGTCAACCGCGTTGCGGCGTTGTCGGCCCGCAACCGCAACCGATATTCGGCGCGCGCTGTCAACATCCGGTACGGCTCGGTCACCCCCTGCAACACCAGATCATCAACCATCACACCGATATAGGATTCGGATCGGTCGAGGATCAGTGGTGTACGCCCCTGTACCGCCAGCGCCGCATTGGCGCCCGCGATCAGGCCCTGTGCCGCCGCCTCTTCATATCCGGTCGTGCCATTGATCTGCCCCGCGCAATAGAGACCGGGCATCGCACGCACCTGCAACGTCCGGTCGAGCGCGCGCGGGTCGATGTGGTCATATTCGACCGCGTAGCCGGGGACGACCATCTCGACCGTCTCCAACCCCTCCATCGTCCGCAGCATGCTTAGCTGGACATCGGCGGGCAGCGAGGTCGAAATTCCGTTCGGATAGACGAGATGGGTATCGAGCCCCTCGGGCTCCAGAAACACTTGATGCCCGTCGCGATCGGCAAAGCGGTGGATCTTGTCCTCGATCGACGGGCAATAGCGTGGCCCGGCGGCACCGATCGCGCCGGTGAACAGCGGCGATCGATGCAGATTGTCGGCAATAATTGCGTGCGATGTGGCATTGGTGCGCGTGATCGCGCAGAAAATCTGCGGCACCGTCCGCTCGCTGTTCCACGTGGAACAGGTCCATGTCCCGCCGTCGGACGGCTGTTCTTCGAGTCGCGCCCAGTCGATCGTCCGCCCGTCGAGCCGCGGCGGTGTTCCGGTCTTGAGCCGCGCCATCGGCAAATTGGCAGCGCGCAGCTGCTCGGCGAGCCGATGTGCGCCATCCTCGCCGATCCGCCCGCCGACCATCCGCTCCTCGCCGCGGAACATCCGGCCGCCCAGAAAGGTACCCGTCGCGAGCACGACCGCGGGCGCGGTCAGCGCGGTGCCGTCACCGAGAACAAGCCCCTCGACCACCGAGCCGTCATCGGCCAATCGCAAAGCCGCGGCTTCACCGGCGATCACCGTGATGCCATCCTCGGCCACGAGCAGCGTCTGGATCGCATCGCGATAGCGCGTCCGGTCGGCTTGGATCCGCGGCCCCTGCACCGCCGCGCCCTTCGACGCATTGAGCATCCGGTAATGGATCGCGGCACTGTCAGCCGCGCGTGCCATCCACCCATCAAGCGCATCGACCTCGCGCATCAGATGACCTTTGCCGAGCCCGCCAATCGCCGGGTTGCACGACATCGTCCCGATCAGCGCCGGGTCAAAGCTGACGAGCGCCACCCGCGCGCCAAGCCGCGCTGCGGCCGCCGCAGCCTCGGTCCCGGCATGGCCCCCGCCGACGACGATGACATCATATATTGTGCTGCTGTGCATGATTGGGTCGGCGCATAGCCGAAAGCGCTGGTGAAATCCACCGCGCGCCGCGCGGTCTAAATCTCATACAGAGACACAAAGATGGCGCGTCGGCCAGCCCGCGTCAAAATCGCTGTTCCACGTGGAACATCATTTCCCGATGCAGAAACGTCCGAACAGCGCGTCGAGCATATCTTCTACCCCTGCCCGCCCGGTGATCCGATCCAACGCTGCGCTGGCAAGCCGCAGCCGCTCGGCGAGCAGGATCAGGTCGGACGCCTCACGCGATCCCGCATCGATCCGCAACCAATCGTGCGCCTCGCTCAGAGCCGCGCGTTGCCGCTGCCGCAGCGCCGCCTCGCCCTCGCGCGGCAACAATGTCCGCGCCATCTCGACAATCATCCAATGCAATCGGTCCATCCCCTCGCCCGTCGCCGCCGACAGGGTCAGATCGCAGCGCGCCGCCTCGGCCTCCGCCGCCGCATCGCCGCGCCACCGGTCGGCCTGCGCCGCGATCAGGATCGCGCGCGGGTGGTCCGGCACATCGGTCGGCGCCCCCAGCCACAACAATATATCAGCGCCCTCCACCGCCGCCTTCGCGCGATCGATCCCGATCATCTCGATGGCGTCCGAACTTTCCGCGCGCAGTCCCGCGGTATCCGAAAGACGCATCGCAATCCCGTCGAGCGCCAGCGACGTCTCGATCACATCGCGCGTCGTTCCCGCCACCGGCGAGACGATCGCTAACTCTCGTTTAGCTAACGCATTGATAAGTGTAGATTTACCGGCGTTCGGTGGCCCTGCGATCACCACCGACAACCCCTCGGAAATCACCTCCGCCGCGGGCCGCGCCAACCACTGCCCCAACTCGTCCGCCAAAGCTGCCATCCCCGCAGTCAACCGCTGCGCGACACCTTCGCCAACTTCGACATCATCCTCATCGGCGAAATTCAGCTCCGCCTCGGCCCCCGCCATCAGCGTCAACAGCCGGTCCTGCCATGCGGCCACCGCCCGCGACACATGCCCGCTCGCCATACCGAACGCCTGCACCCGCTGACTCTCGGTCTCGGCAGCCAGCAGGTCGGCCAGCCCTTCGGCCTCCGCCAGATCGATCCGTCCGTTCAGGAACGCCCGCCGCGTAAACTCCCCGGCTTCAGCACGTCGAAGTCCCGGCATTACCGCCAGCGACGTTTCGACCGCCGCCACGACCGCCCGGCCACCGTGCAAGTGCAGCTCGGCCAAATCTTCCCCTGTCGCTGTCGCGGGACCGGGAAACCACAGGATCAAGGCGCGATCGAGGGGTTGTCCGTCATTGGACTTGAGCTCCGCCAGCGTCGACCGCCGCGCCGCAGGCAACCGTCCGGCCAGCGTCTGCAACGCCGCACCGGCCTGCGCCCCGCTGACGCGCACGACGGCAATTGCCGCCGGCGGCATCCCGCTCGACAGGGCAAAAATCGTGTCGTTTGCGCTGTCTTGATTCAGCTCTTGCGCCCTCGCGCCGGCTTGTCGTCGTCTGCGACGGCCGATTTGCTGGCGCCGCCCATCAACCCGCCGCCAAACTGGCCAAGCAGCGACTGAACCAGCCCCAGCCCGCTCTCGCCCATCGGCACCCAGGTCTTGACCATCGCCTGCACCATGTCGGGGGTAATCCCCTTCGCCATCAATTCCTTGACGCGGTCGAGATAGACATCGTGCAGCGGTTCCAGATCGGGCAGGCCGAACAGCTGCCGCGCCTCCTGCGGGGTGCAATCGATCTCGATATTGAACTTCATCGCCTGTCTCCGCCCCGATAAACCGGTAAGCCGCTTGAGCCGTGCCCGCAGCCCCGCTAGCTTCGCGCTTTCAACGCCATTTAGCAAGAGTCAGGAACCCCCCTCATGTCCGCGACGAACATCACGATCCCCGCGCTCGACGGGACAAATGCCATCCCCGCCTATGTCGCACGCCCCGATGCCGACTCGTCGCGCGCGATCATCGTCATTCCCGAAATCTTCGGGGTGAATGCCGGGATTCGCGAGAAATGCGACGAGTGGGCGGCGCAGGGCTATCTCGCGATCGCTCCCGACCTGTTCTGGCGCTTTGCCCCCGGGGTTGAACTCGACCCCGATGTCGAGGCGGAGTTGCAGGAGGCCTTCGGCTATTTTGGCCAATATGACGCCGATGACGGGGTCAAGGACATCGAGGCGGCGATCCGCTGGCTCCACGCACAGGGCGCGACCAAGGTCGGCTGCGTCGGCTTCTGCCTGGGCGGGCGGCTGGCCTATATGGCCGCGGCGCGCACCGACGTGAATGCGTCGGTCGGCTATTATGGCGTCATGATCGACCAGATGCTGAACGAAAGCCACGCGATCGCGCACCCGCTGATGCTGCATATCCCCACCGCCGATCACCTCGTCGGTCCGGAGGCGCAGGCGAGAATGCACGAAGGCCTTGATTCGCATCCCAAGGTCACGCTCCACGATTATGCGGGGCTTGACCATGGCTTTGCCGCAACCGGCGGCAATCGCCGCGACGAAGCGGGCGCGCAGCTCGCCGATGGCCGCACCAAGGCCTTTTTCGCCGAGCATCTGGCGTGAGCGCCGCCAATCTCGCCCAGACGGGGGTTGCGGCCTGGCACGCCTATATGGAAGACGGCGGCGACCCGCAGGCGCTCCGCGATATGCTCGCCGAGGATGCGGTGTTTCATTCGCCGGTCGTTCATTCGCCGCAAGCGGGCCGCGACAAGGTGTTCGCCTATCTCCACGCCGCCAGCCATGTCCTCGGCGGTGACGATTTCCGTTACGAGCGCGAGATCATCGACGGCGACCAGGCGATGCTCGAATTCGCCACCACGCTTGATGGGATCCACATCAACGGCGTCGATATCATCCGCTGGAACGAAGACGGAAAGATCATCGATTTCAAGGTGATGGTCCGCCCGCTCAAGGCAATCAACAAGGTCTGGGAAAAAATGGGCGAAATGCTCGCCGCGCAGGGCTAGGCGTTCGCGCCGCGCTAGATCAGCATCAGCGCAGCGAGCTCGCGGTAGAGGTGCGGCGGCAGGTCGGCGACACCGTCGTGCTCGGCCATGCCCTTGGGCGCATCGTCATCGGCGAGGTAGCGCCAGCCCTGATGCGCTCGCTTCGACAGCGGCGGCAGGATTTCCAGATCTTCCGAACAGACGATGTCGACCCGGCCATCCTTGCGGTCGTCGAAGCGCAAAATCTGCTGCCGCGCCACGATGCGGTGCTTGATGATCCAGTGCAAATAGCCGCCAACCAGCTCGTCCATCCGCTTCGGCCGCATCCGCGTCGGCACGCGCAACTCGCCATCGCGCACGCGCGCCGCCACCCGGCGCGCGAACGTCTCGACGTGCGCGCAACCGACCGCGACCTTGGTGAGATGAAGTGGGGGCATCGAGCCTAAATGGTGCCGGAACCGCGAAAACCAAGCCGATACACCGCGATCGTCCCGACGCCGACCAGTATCTGACCCGTCAGCGTCGGGATATCGATGCTGTCTAGCCCAGCAAGGTGCCGAGCCCGACCGACGGGTCGACCCAGCCGTCGTAGATCATCTTGACCGCGACATAGACGATGACCGCAAGGCCGATATAAGCGATCCAGCGATACCGCTCGATATATTTGGCGATGATGTTCGCGGCGACGCCCATCAGGATGACCGCGACAATCAAGCCGACGATCATGATACCGGGGTGATCGCGCGCCGCGCCAGCGACCGCGAGGACGTTGTCGAGGCTCATCGACACGTCCGCGATGGCGACCGCCCAGGCGGCGGCGGCAAAGCTCTTGGCAGGTTTCAGGCCAGAATGTTCGTCACCCGCGACTTCGGGCGATCCGGCCGAATGTACGCCCTCCCGCAGTTCGCGCCACATTTTCCACGCGACCCAAGCGAGCAGCAGCCCGCCGATGAAGATCAGCCCGACGATCTGGAGCAGCTGGGTGACGACCAACGCGAAGGCAATGCGCAGCACCAATGCGGCCAGCACACCGATGATGATCACCTTGCGGCGCTGGTCGGCGGGCAGGCCCGCGGCGAGCGCGCCGACGACGATCGCATTATCGCCCGCCAGCACGAGGTCGATCAGCAACACCTGCAAAAAAGCCGCCATCGCAGCGGGTTCGGTGATGTTCGAAAAGTCGTTGACGATATGGCCCCATATTTCGCTGGGGCCACCAAAACCTTGCGCAGCCGTGGTGGCAGCGGTCAACAAAAGGTCAATCACACAGGCTCTCCGAAATATTGCACGACAGGCATGGGATCATAAAAAGGATGCAACAGCGTCCGCCACTCGTTGTATCGATCGGAGCAGCGAAAACCATCACGATGGTCTTCCATGCGGTCCCAATGCACGATCAGCAAGTAAGTTTCCACCGCTTCGCACCCGCGCCGCACCTCTATCCCCAAAAATCCGGGCGAGGCGGCGATCAGCGGGCGCGCTTGAGCCAAAGCGCGTTCAAACGCGGCGCCGTCGCCGGCACGAACGTGCAACAGCGCGTGCTCGACGATCATGTCGCGAGCATCCGCCCTATTGGTTCATCGAATCGAAGAAATCCTCGTTGGTCTTCGAATCCTTGATCTTGTCGAGCAGAAATTCCATCGCGTCGATGGTACCCATCTGCATCAGGATACGGCGCAGCACCCACATTTTACTGAGCTTGTCCTTTTCCATCAGCAGCTCTTCCTTGCGCGTGCCCGACTTGCCGACGTCGAGCGCAGGGAAGATGCGCTTGTCGGCGACTTTGCGGTCGAGGACGATTTCGGAGTTGCCGGTGCCCTTGAACTCTTCAAAGATCACTTCGTCCATGCGGCTGCCGGTATCGATCAACGCGGTGGCGATGATCGACAGCGATCCGCCTTCTTCGATGTTACGCGCGGCGCCGAAGAAGCGCTTTGGGCGCTGCAGCGCATTGGCATCGACACCGCCGGTCAGCACCTTGCCCGACGAGGGGACCACGGTGTTGTAGGCGCGGCCAAGGCGCGTGATCGAATCAAGCAGGATGACGACATCCTTCTTGTGCTCGACGAGGCGCTTCGCCTTTTCGATCACCATTTCGGCGACCTGGACGTGACGTGTTGCAGGTTCGTCGAAGGTCGAGGACACGACCTCGCCCTTCACGCTGCGCTGCATGTCGGTGACTTCTTCGGGGCGTTCGTCGACGAGCAGGACGATCAGATACACCTCGGGATGATTGTCGGTGATCGCTTTCGCAATATTCTGCAGCAGCACGGTTTTACCCGTGCGCGGCGGCGCAACGATCAAGGCGCGCTGGCCCTTGCCCTGCGGGCTGATCAGGTCGATCACCCGCGCCGACTTGTCCTTCACCGTCGGATCGACGGTGTCGAGCGACAGCTTCTGGTTCGGATAGAGCGGGGTCAGGTTATCGAAATTGACCCGGTGACGCACGACATCGGGATCGTCGAAATTGACGCTGATCAGCTTGGTCAGCGCGAAATAGCGTTCGCCGTCGCGCGGCGCGCGGATCTCGCCTTCGACGGTGTCGCCGGTGCGTAGGCCATGTTTGCGGACCTGGTTCGGCGACACATAGATGTCGTCGGGACCGGCGAGATAATTGGCTTCGGACGAACGCAGAAAGCCGAAGGAGTCCGGCAGCACTTCGATCGTGCCCGAGCCGATAATCTCTTCATCCTCGGCGACTTCTTTGAGGATCGAGAACATCAGATCCTGTTTGCGCAGCGTCGAGGCGCCCTCGACCCCCAGTTCCTCGGCCATTTCGACCAGCTGGGCGGGCGATTTCGTTTTGAGTTCTTTAAGATGCATGGATGGATTCCAGGTGAATTTTAGGGAAAATGGCAGTCGATTTTCATTGCACCGCTGGGGTGCCTATCCGGCCGTGGGACGACCGTTGGCGATAGCTTCGGCGCTTGGGAAGCGCCGCCCGGCTGGCGGGATTGAGACGGCCCCTATAACCGCCGCGTTGGCAAGTCAATCGGACCTGCGCCAGGAACACCCTATATCAGGGCCGAACCACCGCCAGGATGACGATGATCGCCGCGGCCACACCGGGGACTTCGTTGAGCAGCCGGAGCTGCTTTTCAGTAAGCGGCCGCAATCCGTGTTGCAGCTTCTTGAAATAGCCGATCATCCAGCCGTGGTAACCCGACAGCGCAAACACCAGGATGAATTTGGCAATGAACCAGGTCTCGCCCCAATAATTGCCGTTGAAGGCGAGCAGCAGCCCGAGGATCCAGACGATCGTCAGCGACGGATTCAGGATGATGCGACGCAAACGGTCTTCACGCTCGAGCCACTTTTTGTCCTCGTCCGAGCCAACGGCACATTGGTGGTGATAGACAAAAAAGCGCGGCATCATGAACAGGCCGGCCATCAGGAAGATGACAAAAATGATGTGCGCCGCTTTGACCCAAAGCATCGTCGCCCCCAAAAATCCTGCCCAGTCTGCCATATTACCCGCCGCGAACCCGTCTGATCAGATGCTCGACATGGGCGATCGGCGTGTCGGGGACGATGCCATGGCCGAGATTGAAGATATGGGGACGCGCCGGGAACGCTGCAAGGATGCGGTCGATCGCGACGTCGAGGGCCGCGCCGCCCGCCACCAACGCCAGCGGATCGAGATTGCCCTGCACCGGCAGATATTGCGGCAGGACGCGGTCGGCCCAGTCAGGATCGACCGTCTCGTCGAGTCCGATCGCATCGACCCCGGTTTCATCGGCATAAGCACGCAGCTTGCCGCCGGCACCCTTCGGAAAGCCGATCACCGGGGTGTCGGGGTGCATCGCCTTCAGGCGGCGGACAATTTCCGCGTTGGGGGCGATGACCCAGCGTTCGAATTGCGCCGGGCTGAGGCTGCCGGCCCAGCTGTCGAACAGCTGCACCGCCTCGACGCCATGTTCGATCTGACCCGACAGGTAAATTACCGTAACATCGACGATCGCATCGATGATCGCCTGGAACGCCGCGGGATCGCCGAAGGCCAGCCGCCGCGCCGCAGCCTGATCCTTCGACCCCTGCCCTGCGACCATGTAGGTTGCGACCGTCCACGGGCTGCCGGCAAAACCCAGAAAGGTCGTTTCGGCAGGCAGCGACGCGGCGACGCGCGCTACGGTCGCATAAATGGGGTCAAGCCGCTCGGGCGCCGCTTCCAGCGCCGCCAATGCGTTATCGACGAGCGGCGGGGCCAGCCGTGGCCCCTCGCCCGCCTCGAACCATAATTTCTGTCCCAGCGCGTGAGGGACGATCAAGATGTCCGAAAACAGGATCGACCCGTCGAAGCCGAAGCGCCGGATCGGCTGCAGGGTGACTTCCGCCGCCGCTTCAGGATCATAGCATAGCTCGAGGAAACCGCCCTTGGTTTCCCGCAGCGCGCGATATTCGGGAAGATAGCGTCCCGCCTGACGCATCAGCCACAGTGGCGGGCGTTCCTGCCGCACCCCGCGCAGCACGGCCAGCAAGCTCTTCGGTGACGCCTTCACACGGCCCCTCTTTCTTCTATCAATAATATCTTAAATGAAATTGTGGTGGTTTGTTGGTCGGCGAACAGCGCGGCTTTAGGCCGGGGCGTCGTTTTTGCCAACAGCTTGACTCTGATCATGCCGCCCTTTGCTCCAGAGTCGCGACCCGCCGTGCTCCTAATTCACAGCCTGTGGATAAGATTTGTCCCTTGTGGACAAGTGGTGGAGCGCAATCGACACGCTCGGGGATGAATCCTCTGTCCCCATTTGCTCCCCGCGCTTGTCCAAAACTTATCCACAGGCGCCTTTTTCGGCATTGCCGACCTGATCCGGGATTGCCTTTTTCCGCGGCTTCCCGCCATGGTGCCGCGATGGGCCGGCTCCACCTTCATCTCATATCCGACTCCACGGGCGAGACACTCGAAAATATCGCCAAGGCGGCGATCGCGCAGTTCGACGATGTCGAGGTGGTGCGCCATTTCTGGCCGATGGTGCGATCGGAATCGCATCTTGACCGGATCATGGCCGAAGTGCAGGCGAGCCCGGGCATGATCCTGTTCACGCTGGTCAACGGCGACCTGCGCGTGAGCCTCGAGCGCCGCGCCGGCGCGCTCAACCTGCCGCTCGTCCCCGCGCTTGATGCGGTAACCGATGCGCTGTCGCGGATGCTCGGCCAGGAAGCGAAAGCGCGGCCGGGGCGCCAGCATCAGCTCGATGCCGCCTATTTTGCGCGGGTCGAGGCGATTCAGTTCACCGTGGCGCATGATGATGGCATCGGCTGGGAAAATTGGGAACAGGCTGACATTGTCCTCGCCGGCGTGTCGCGGACGTCAAAGACCCCGACGAGCATCTACCTCGCCAACCGCGGCTTCAAGACCGCGAACATTCCGATCGTTCCTGAATCGCCGCCGCCCGATGCCTTGTACCGATTGAAACGCCCGATGGTCGTTGGGTTGACGACCGGACTGGACCGGTTGGTGCAGGTGCGGCGCAACCGGCTGCTCTCGCTCAACCAGGCGCCCGAAACCGCCTATGTCGATGACGAGCGGGTGAAGGCCGAGCTGGCCTATGCGCGGCGCATGTTTGCCGACAATGGCTGGCCAGTGATCGATGTGACGCGCCGTTCGATCGAGGAGACCGCGGCGGCGGTGATCAAGCTGGTCGAGGATCGCGGCTCCGCATGACGCTGCTGCTCGCCTCGCAAAGCAGTGGCCGCGCCGCGATGCTCCGCGCCGCCGGGCTCGAGTTCGAAACGACCGCCGCGCATGTCGATGAAGAGGCGCTGACCGCGGCGCTGCTTGCCGCGGGCCAGACGCCGCGCAACATTGCCGATGCGCTGGCCGAGGCGAAAGCGATCAAAATCTCGTCGCGCCTGCCGGGCGTTACCGTCGTCGGCGCCGACTCTACGCTCGCGCTGGACGACGGCACGATGCTCTCGAAGCCCGAGACACCTGACGAAGCCGCCGATCACCTCCGCCGCATGGCAGGCGCGCGCCACCGCTTGTTCAGCGCCGCGGTCGCCGCGCGCGACGGTGCGCCCGTGTGGCGCGCGACCGGCGAGGCAAAGCTGTGGATGCGTCCCTTGTCCGACGCCTTCATCGCTGCCTATGTCGCGCAGCATTGGGACAGCATTCGCTGGACCGTCGGCTGTTACGAGATCGAGGGAGCGGGCGTGCAATTGTTCGAAAAGGTTGAGGGCGATCCCTGGACGATCATCGGCATGCCGATGCTCCCCCTGCTGGCGTGGCTGCGGACGACCGGATTGGCCGCATCATGAGCGGCACCCTTTATGCCGAGGTGATCGGCGACCCGATTGCGCAGTCGAAATCGCCGCTGATCCACAAATTCTGGCTCGACGCGCTGGACATCGCAGGTGATTATCGGCGCGCCCATATCAAGCCTCAGGATCTCGCCGCCTACCTCACCGAGCGCCGTCCCGATGCCGACTGGCGCGGCTGCAACGTCACCATCCCGCACAAGGTCGCGGTGATGGATCTGGTTGACGACCCCGGCAATATTCGCGGCACGATCGGCGCGATGAACACGATCGTGCGTCAGCCCGATGGATCGGTGATCGGTACCAACACCGATGCGGCCGGGTTCTATGCGCCGATCGCCGAAATCGATCTGGAAGGCGCGCCTGTGGCGGTGATTGGCGCAGGCGGCGCGGCGCGCGCGGTGCTGTTCGCCTTGGCGCGTGCCGGTGTTGGGCATGTGACGATTCTCAATCGCAGTCCGCTCAAAGCGATGGGCCTGCTCGCGACCTTCGGCCTCAAGGGCGAGGTCGTCGGGCTTGACGCGCAGCTGCCGCCCGCCGCGCTGCTCGTCAATTCGAGCAGCCTCGGCATGACCGGCCAGCCGCCGCTCGACCTTGACCTGTCGCCGCTCGCCGATGATGCGATCGTCTATGACCTCGTCTATGCGCCGCTCCAGACCAGGTTGCTGAAAGCCGCTGACGGACGCGGGCTCGACACCGTCGATGGACTCGACATGCTGATCGGCCAGGCCGCGCTCGCCTTTGAGCTGTTCTTCGGCGCGGCGCCGCCCGAGGGCCGCGACGAGGAACTGCGCGCGCTGCTCACCGCATGAGGCACCATCCGCGCCCCGGTTCGCGGCTGCGGCGGCCGTTCATCCTCGGCCTGACCGGTTCGATCGGCATGGGCAAATCGACCGTGGCGGCGATGTTCGAGCGCGAAGGGGTGCCGGTGTTCGACGCCGACGCCGAGGTGCACCGGCTGCAAGGGCCGGGTGGCGCGCTCGTGGCGGCGATCGAGGCACGCTTTCCCGGCACCACCGGTCCCGGCGGCGTTGATCGCCAGAAACTTGGCGGGCTGGTACTTGGCAATCGCCACGAACTCACCGCGCTGGAGGCGATCGTTCATCCTGCGGTGTTCCGGGCGCAGAAGAAATTCCTCGCCCGCCACCGCGCCCGCGATGTCGTGGTGCTCGACATCCCGCTCTTGTTCGAAAAAGGCGGCTGGCGCCGCGTCGGTGCGATCGCGGTCGTGTCGGCGCCGGTGTGGATGCAGACCAAGCGGGTGATGCGCCGTCCGGGGATGACCTATGGGCGGTTGAAGGCAATTCGCCGCCTGCAGGTTCCCGACCGCGTCAAGCGTGCCCGCGCCGATTTCGTCATCGACACGGGCGGACCCAAAAGCGAGACGCATCGCCAGATTCGCGCCATCGCCTCTTGTTTCCGCGCCCGATAGGGTCCAGATTGATCGCTCAATGCGAGAGATCATCTTCGATACGGAAACCACGGGATTCGATCCCAAGACCGGAGACAGGCTGGTCGAAATCGGGTGTATCGAACTGGTCGACCGCCGCGAGACCGGCCAGACCTTTCACGCTTATTTCAACCCCGAACGCGACATGCCCGCCGCCGCCGAAGCGGTGCACGGCCTGTCGATCCAGTTTCTATCGGACAAGCCGTTGTTCGCGACGCGCGTCGATGAGCTGATGGAATTCCTTGGCGATGCGCCGCTGGTTGCGCACAATGCCGCCTTTGACTTCGGTTTCGTCAACGCCGAGCTGGCGCGCGCGGGGCGCCCCGCGCTCGACATGGCGCGGATGTGCTGCACGGTGCAGATGGCGCGAAAGCTTCATCCCGGCGCCAAACACAGCCTCGACGCGCTTTGCACCCGCTACGGCATCGACCGCAGCCACCGCGTCAAACATGGCGCGCTGCTCGACGCCGAACTGCTCGCGCATCTCTATATCGAAATGACCGGTGGACGGCAGATCGGGCTGGGGCTGGCATCGTCGGCTGCCGGTACCGACTCTTTGGCTCCGGTCGGTGCCACAGCGGCGCGCGGTCACGACCGCCCGTTCCGCGAACCCCGACCCCATATGGCATCGGTCGCCGATCTGGCGCGCCATGCCGAATTTGTCGCAGGGCTCAACCAGCCGCTGTGGCTCGATACGGTGTGATGACGCTCCCTTGATGTCATCGCACCGGACATAGCAGGAGAAGAAAAATGGAAATCCGCGTCTCTGGCCACCAGATCGAAACCGGCGAAGCGTTGCAGGCGCATGTGTCGGATCGGATGAACGCGATTGCCGACAAATATTTCTCCCGGGCGATCGGCGCACACGCGACCTTTGGCAAAGGGCCGCACGACAGTTTCCAGTGCGACATCGTCGCGCATGTGATGCAGGGGCTGGTGCTCAAGGGGCATGGCCAGGCGCAGGACGCGCATGTCGCGTTCGAGGGCGCCGCCGAACGCATCGAAAAGCAGTTACGCCGTTACATGCGGCGGTTGAAAGACCATAACAATGGCGTCGCGGTGCCATCGCCGACGGTCGAGGAGATCGAGGATAACGCAGGCTACACCGTGTTCGACGCCGGCAACGATGAAGACGCCGGCGACGCGCCCGCGATCATCGCTGAAACGCGCGTCGATATTCCCAGCAGCAGCGTGTCCGACGCGGTGATGATGCTCGACCTGCGGAACACCAATGCGCTGCTGTTCGTCAACAGCAAGACCGGTACGCATAATATGGTCTATCGCCGCGACGATGGGACGATCGGCTGGGTCGAACCACGATAAGGCTGGATTTTCTTCGCCAACCGGCATAAGGGCCGCGCCCAACAACGTCCTATGCCGGTATGGCGGGGCGCCGGTACGACCGATCCGCAATCCATTGCCCAGGAACGGCCGGCCCCTTCGCCCGGCGGCTACACAGATTTGACCAGAACAATGAACCTGTCTTCCCTCCTCTATCCCGCGACCGTGCGCGCGCATGTGCAGCTCGATTCGAAAAAGGCGCTGTTTCCCTTTGTGGGCGATCTTGCCAGCCGCTCGCTCGGCCTCGATGCGGGCGAAGTCAGCGAAGCCTTGCTCGAACGCGAACGGCTCGGTTCGACCGGGTTCGGGCGCGGCATCGCACTGCCGCATGCCAAGATGGCCGATCTGACCGGGGTGCGCGGGCTGTTCCTGCAATTGTCGCGCCCGATCGATTTCAATGCGGTCGATGGCCTGCCGGTCGATCTGCTGTTCGTGCTGCTGTCGCCGCTCGACGCCGGGGCCGATCATTTGAAGGCGCTCGCCGGGGTATCGCGCATGCTGCGCAACGAAGCGATCGCCGATCGGCTGCGCGGGGCGAAGAGCGACGAGGCACTGTACGCGCTGCTCGCCGACACTGAAACGCGTGACGCGGCGTAACGCCGCACCGCGAGCGTTCCCATGACGCGGCTGACCAGCCGCTTTCTCGTCGACCTGCTGCTGCGCCGGACCGAATCAGCGGGCGGCTTTGCGACCGTGCTCTCCAAAGGCGACGAGCATTCGGGCGCCATTCTGGTCCAATGCACCGAACGCGGGCAGCCGGGGCCGCTGCTCGAACGGCGGTTTTCGCCGACCGGCCACTATATCTGGGAGGCGGTTGGCCCCGACGACCCCAAAGATGGTGAATCGCGCGCCAACTACCAGGACCGGCGGCAAAAGGCCGATCCCGATCTGTGGATCGTTGAACTGGACATCGCAGATGCGCCACGGCTCGTCGCGGAATGGGCCGCGTTAACTTGACTCTGTTGCGGTGCAACATAGGTGGCACGCATTCGATAACGCGTAGGTCGTTCCGTGGGTTGCATTGTCTTGGCGATGCCCCGGCAAAACGGGTTGGACACGCAGTCGGACGATGACCGCAGGCGGTATTGGGCCATAGCCCCCCACCTGTTTTGGAAGTTTCGGTTCATCGGCCGCACTTTTGACGGACACTATGAGTCGTATTTTGAATGGTGCCAGCGTGGCTGCCGTCGGCATGACTGCCGCCACCATGCTGCTTTTGGCGGAACCCGGCTTTGCAAGCGATCTTGCCGCCGACGCCAATCTTCCCGCCCTGATCGCCCCCAGCGCCGATGCGCCGGTTGTGGCTGAACAGGCGGATCTGTCGATCAAGGCCGATGCGCCGATCGACGTCATCACCGAAAATACCGATGAAGCGCCGGCCCCGGACTCGAAACCGGCGCCGGTCACTGCCGAATCGCTCGCTGCGCTGGTCGCCGCGACCCCCCGCCCGGCGGACATGGATCCCGAGCTGCGCTGCCTTGCCGGCACCGTCTATTTCGAGTCGCGCGGCGAATCGCTCGTCGGCCAGCTCGCGGTCGCGCATGTCGTGATCAACCGCGCCCAGTCGGGCCGCTTCCCCAAAAGCCTGTGCGGCGTCGTCCATCAGCGCAGCCAGTTCAGCTTTGTGCGCGGCGGCAAGATGCCTGCGATCCGCGAAGGCGCGCAGTGGAACAACGCGATTGCGATCGCGCAGATCGCCCGCGACGGCAGCTGGAAAAATCATGCGCCGGGCGCGCTTTTCTTCCACGCCCGTTACGTCTCGCCGGGCTGGCGCAAGACGCGCATCGCGCAGATCGACAACCACATCTTCTATCGCTGAGGCGCAAGCCGTCGCGCGGCGGCGGCATCCCATTCATTGCCAAGCCATATTTGGTGGCGCATGATGCCCGGATGACGCGTCAAATTTCTGTCGCCCTGCTGTGTGCAGCGGCGCTTTCGTTCGGCGGCTGTGCCACCGCGGTGCCGCCGGTCGAGGTCACCCGCTTCCATAACGCCGTGCCCGGCTGGGCGCCGGGGACACGCTACGCCATCGCCACCGCGCCGCTCGACGGCCCGGGCGCGGGCATGCCGTCGCTCGAATGGAACAGCTATCGCGCCGCGGTCGATCAGCAATTGCAGCGTCAGGGATTGGTCGCGGCGGGCAGCAACGAACGCGCCCCGCTGCTGGTCCGCGTCGCTTTCGACCGCAGCGAACAATCCAGCGCGGGACGCCGGTCGCCGGTATCAGTTGGGGTCGGCGGTTCGACCGGCAGCTATGGCTCGGGCGTCGGACTCGGTATCGGCCTCAACCTCGGCGGCGGTCCCAAGCGCATGGCGGATCACCAGCTTTCGGTCCGTATCGACGATGCCGCGACCGGTCAGGCGTTGTGGGAGGGCCGCGCGCTTGCGGCGATCCCGGTGAAAGCGCCCGCGTCGCAACCGTCGCTTGCCGCAGCAAAATTAGCCGAAGCCCTATTCAAGGACTTCCCCGGCGAATCGGGACGCACTATCAGCGTCCCATGACCATCACCATCAACGCCGCTTTCGACAGCGGCAACATCGTCGTGGATTCGATCGACGGCACTGCCGCCCACCTGTCGATCCGCAAGGATCGCGAATCCGACTTCTTTCAATGGTTCCATTTCCGCGTGTCGTGCGCGGTCGGCGACGCGCTTGAGCTCGCGATTACCGGGCTCGATGCCTCGGCCTATCCCGACGGCTGGCTGGGCTATGCGGCATGCGCGAGCTATGACCGCGATTATTGGTTCCGCCTCGACACCAGCTATGATGCGGGCACGCTGACGATCCGCCACACCGCCGAGAGCCCGATCCTCTACTTCGCCTATTTCGCGCCCTTCTCGATGGAGCGTCACCACGACCTCGTCGCATCGGTCGCCGAGTGCGAAGGCGTCACCTATCGCTGCCTCGGTACCAGCCTGGAGGGTCAGCCGATCGACTGCCTCGAAATGGGGACCGGCGATACGCAGGTATGGCTCTATGCGCGCCAGCATCCGGGCGAGAGCATGGCGGAATGGTGGGTCGAGGGCGCGCTTGAAAAGCTCACCGACCCCGCCGATCCGCATGCGCGCTCGTTGCTCAAAAAATGCCGTTTCCATATCGTCCCGAACATGAACCCCGACGGGTCGTGCCGCGGCCATCTTCGCACCAATTTTGCCGGGGTGAACCTCAACCGCGAATGGGATAATCCGACCGCCACGCGCAGCCCCGAAGTGTTGTGCGTGCGCAACGCGATGGACGAGACGGGGGTCGACTGGGCGATGGACGTCCATGGCGACGAGGCGATCCCGGCGGTGTTCATCGCAGGTTTTGAAGGCATCCCGTCGCTGAAGCACGAGCAGCTGGAAAAATACAAGGCGTTCCAGACCGCGCTGGCGGCGAACACCCCCGATTTTCAGGTCGAACTCGGCTACAGCGAATCGGCGCCGGGCAAGGCAAATCTGTCGATGTCGACGACCCAGCTCGCCGAACGCTTTGGCGCGGTGTCGATGACGATCGAAATGCCGTTCAAGGACAATGACGACCTGCCCGACCCGGTCGCGGGCTGGTCGCCCGAACGCTCGAAGCTGCTGGCGCACGCGTGCCTCGCGACGCTCGACCAGATGCTGTGACGCCCGGCGCGGGGGACGGTGACTGGCGGATCGTCGAAGACGATCTGTCCGGCGCCGCGATCCGCGCGCTGCTCGAACAGCATTTCGCCGGGATGCTGGCGAGCTCGCCCGCGGGCAGCTGTCACTTCCTCGACTTCGACGGTCTGAATGCCGACGATGTGACCTTCTGGTCGATCCATGACGGTGATGCGCTGGCGGGGTGCGGCGCGCTCAAGATGCTCGATGCCGCGCATGGCGAGATCAAATCGATGCGCACCGCAGACGCCTTCCTGCGCCGCGGCGTCGCGGCGCATATGCTCGACCATATTATCGCTGAAGCGCATGGCCGCGGGCTCAAGCGGCTCAGTCTGGAAACCGGATCGGGCGCCGCGTTCGAACCCGCGATTGCGCTCTACCGCCGCTATGACTTCGACGATTGCGCGCCCTTCGCCGACTACAAACCCGACCCGTTCAGCCGCTTCATGACGCGGATGCTCTAGAAACGAAAACGGGGTCCGGAAGGGACTCCGGACCCCGCTCATGATGCCCCGCGGGGCATGGGTTCGCAGGCGTTTAGGCCGCCTGCTTGTCCTCGACCAAGGTCGGGGTCGCAGAGCCGCCGATCGCGATCTTGTGCGGCTTCATCGCCTCGGGCACTTCGCGCACCAGGTCGATGATCAACAGCCCGTCGGCCAGGTCCGCCGCGCTCACCCGCACGAAATCGGCGAGCTGGAAGCGGCGCTCGAAGGCGCGCGTCGCGATGCCGCTGTACAGCAGCTGACGACTTTCGCCCTCGGCGGCGGGCGCCTTGCGGCCGCTGACGGTCAGCATATTCTGCTGCGCGACGATCTCGATTTCGTCGCTCTTGAAACCGGCGACCGCCACGGTGATGCGGAAATGATCGTCGGCGACCTTTTCGATGTCGAACGGCGGATAGTTTTCGGCGCCCGAACCGCTGGTTTCGAGGAAATCGAACAAGCGGTCGAAACCGACGGTCGAACGGCGATAGGGGGTCCAGTCAAAACTGTTGCGCATGGTCTTTCTTCCTTTCCTAAAAGCGAAGTCAGGGACCGCGGCGGCGCGCCGCGATCACCACCCGGCCCCGTATCGGCGACCGGATGCTGCAAATCTGGGTGCGCGCGAAACCATTTCAAGAGGGCGATTGGCGTTCATGCGAAAGCCACGCTAAGGGGCAGCAAAACCCTCCATCCGAAGGATCCGAAATGCCCCAACTCATCCTCATCCGTCACGGTCAGTCGCAGTGGAACCTCGAAAACCGCTTCACCGGCTGGTGGGACGTCGATGTCACCGAAAAGGGCGTGGCCGAGGCGTGGGCGGCGGGCGAATTGATGAAGGCCAAGGGCATCGCGCCCGATACCTGTTTCACCTCGGTCCAGTCGCGCGCGATCAAGACGCTCAATCTGGCACTCGAGGCGATGGGGCGGCTGTGGCTGCCGGTGACTAAAGACTGGCGGTTGAACGAACGCCATTATGGCGGGCTGACCGGACTCGATAAGGCCGAGACCGCGGCGAAGCATGGCGACGATCAGGTCAAGATCTGGCGCCGCAGCTTCGACATTCCGCCGCCGCCGCTCGAAGCCGGATCTCCATGGGATCTCGCGAGCGACCCGCGCTACGCGGGTATCGATATTCCCGCAGCCGAGAGCCTGAAAGATACGATCGAACGCGTCCTCCCCTATTTTGAAAGCGCGATCGTGCCGCAGCTGACCGCGGGCAAGACGGTACTGATTTCGGCGCACGGCAACAGCCTGCGCGCGCTGGTCAAGCATCTGTCGGGCATTTCGGACGCCGACATCACCAGCCTCGAAATCCCGACCGGCCAGCCGATCGTTTACGAACTCGCTGACGATCTGACCGCGCGCGAGCGCTATTATCTGAGCGAGCGGTAAGCAAATCCTCTCCGCTTGCGGGGAGGGGGACCATCCGCAGGAGGGTGGAGGGGGATCGCGTTTTCCAGCAATGTCGCACTAAGTCGACCGCCCCCTCCGTCAGCCCTGTGGGCTGCCACCTCCCCTTGGGTCGGGAGGATCGCAAGGACTACAGCGTCCCGGTCACCGTCAGCTGGACATATTGTCCGAACTTGCGCCGCCGGCTTTCGCTGAACGCGACCGGCCCGTCGCGGCGATCGATGAACACGGTGCGGTCGAACGCGTCGGTCATTCCCGCCAGGTTGCGGTACGACAGCTTCACGGTGAACCCCGCGACATTCTTATGTTCGACAAAGGCGGTGACGAACGCGCCGTCGGTATAGTCGTTCTCGATCGCGCCGAGCCGCAGATTGGGGCTGTAGCGTTCGTCGAAATAGCCACCCCCCCATGCGAACTGCGAACCGGGGATGTCGTGGCGCAGGCTCACGTCGACCAAATATTCCTGCCCCTGGCTCTGGTCACGCCACACATTGGTCAGCGGGTCGCGCACCCGGTTGCGGCGCCAGGTCAAATCGCTGTTGATCCGCGCGCCTTTCCAGCCCAGCCGGTCGAGCAGCAGCGTCGCCTTCGAACTGATCCGATACAGATGCGCACCCGGCAGATTGCCGCGCCCTTCGGTGATCGGCGACAGCGGGATCTGATCGACCAGATCCTGCGCATAGGCATAAGCGAAAGCGACCGAGGCATTGCCCCACGCGCCCATGTCCTGAACGAACTCCAGCTCGGTGCGATTGAGGATCGGTGGGACGAGCAGGCCGTTGCCGCCGTTGCCTTGTCCGTTGGCGACATCGACCGAGCTGGCGAAATCGAAGAAGTTGAGCTGATCGACGCGGCGCTGCACGAACCAGTTGACGGTTGTCTTGGCACCTAGCTTCCACGCGAGCGCGAGCTTGCCCTTGGGACGCACGAAGCGGCGCGTCAGGCCGCCCGGGCCGGATGACGACAGCTCGCTATATTCGGCGCCAAGGTTGATTTGCGCGATCAGGTTGGGCGCGAGCGCGCGCCCCCAGGTCAGCGACGCTTCGCCGCGCTTTTCCTCAACCTTGGTCGTTTCGCCGCCGAAGATAACCGGCAGGAAGCTGCCGTCGGGCTGCAACGTGGCAAATTCGGCATCGACGTCGAGCGTATTATACGCTCCCTCCAGCGCGACCTGCCAGTCGGTGCCGCCCGCGGTACGCCAGCCATATTCGCCGCGCAGGATCGATTCGCCTTCGTCGGCGGTCTGCTTGAACCGCTCGCCGCTGCGCGCGCCGATCTCCTGGTCGACGATGAAACTGTCGACGTTGGGACTATGTTCAAAACGGTAGAGCCCGATCAGTTTGAGCCGCCCCTTGCCCAGCCCCAGCTCATAATCGCCGCCGATGTCGAAATTATGCTCATCTTCGATCGATTCGAACGTCTCGCGCACGATGCCGTTCGTCGGCCGCACCGAAATGCTGCTGACCCGGTTGTGGATTTTCTGCAACTGGCCGCCCAGGTTGAAATTCCACTTGTTGCCGTTGGTCGTCGTGCGCGCTAAGGCGAGCGCGAGGCGTGGCCGGTCGCCATAATAGCGGGCGAACTCGTCGCGGGTGAACTGCAGCACGCCATTGGCGTCGAAGCGGTCTTCCGGACCCCAGTGCCCCTGCCGATTGGCGTCATTTTTCAGACTGAGCGTGACATTGGTGCCGCCGAGCCGGCCGGTGGTCGAAACCTCGCCCGCCAGCCAATTGTCGGCAATCCGCGGGCGCCATTCGGGTTGCCAGCGGATCGTCGTCGTAAAGCCAGTCTGCGCCGCGCCCGCGACCAGAACGACATTGGCAACCTGGCCCGTCAACCCTGGAACATTCAGGCTCGCGCCGTCGACGATGTCGACATAGGCCACTTGCGTCGCTGCAATGCGTTGCAGCGCGCTGCGGGCATCGGTCGATTTGTTGGCGATACGCTCACCGTTGATCAGGACATTTTCGGTCGCCGCACCCAGCCCGCGGGCGCCGCCGTTGGTGCCGGTGACGATCAGAAATCCCGGCACTTTTTCGACCACGTCGAGCGCGGTGCGCGGCGAAAAGCTGGCGAAATCGCTCAGGGCGTAACGCTGCGCGCCATTGGCGGGCGCTTCGATAGCGGGGGCAGGGTCAAGCGCCGCTTCCTGCGCCATCGCCAACGACGGCGAGCTGGCCATAGCAATGGCCAGCGACGAGCCAGCTGAAAAGCGACGCATTGTTTCCTCCCCCAACCGGACACGCCGGCGTCGGGCGTTCCGCGCGTCGCTTTGGGCAGAACGGTCGTAAAACGATGTCAAACTTCTACCAACCCGAGGCAGCGTTCGACGAGCGGCGAGGGGGATCAGTCGCGCAGCAGCTCGTTGATCCCCGTCTTTGCGCGCGTCTTGGCATCGACGCGTTTGACGATCACCGCGCAGTACAGCGACGGGCCGGGCGACCCGTCGGGCAGCGGCTTGCCGGGCATCGCACCGGGGACCACCACCGCATAAGGCGGCACTTCTCCAATGAAAATCTCGCCCGTTGCGCGGTCGACGATCTTGGTCGAGGCGCCCAGATAGACTCCCATCGACAGCACCGCTCCTTCACGCACGATCACGCCCTCGGCGACCTCGGCGCGCGCGCCGATAAAGGCGCCATCTTCGATCACCACCGGCCCCGCCTGCAACGGTTCCAATACTCCGCCGATCCCGGCGCCGCCCGACAGATGGACGTTGGCGCCAATCTGCGCGCAGCTGCCGACGGTGGCCCAGGCATCGACCATCGACCCCTCACCGACATAGGCGCCGATGTTGACGAAGCTCGGCATCAGCACCGCGCCCTTGCTGATAAAGGCGCCGCGGCGGACGATCGAACCGGGGACGGCGCGGAAGCCTGCGTCGCGAAAGCGGTTCTCGCCCCAGCCGGCGAATTTCGACGGCACCTTGTCCCACCAGCGCGCCCCGCCGGGACCGCCCTCAATCAATTCCATATCGTTGAGGCGGAACGACAGCAGCACCGCCTTTTTCAGCCACTGGTTGACCTGCCATGTGCCGCCCGCGTCACGTTCCGCAACGCGCAGGCTGCCGTCGTCGAGCCCGGCGAGCGCGGTGGCGACCGCATCGCGCACTGCGCCCTGCGTCGTCAGCCCTAAAGTGTCGCGCGCTTCCCACGCGGCGTCGATCGTCGATTGCAGGTCGGTCGTCATGAAATCCCCCAGGGTGCAGGCAAGCTATCGAGCCAGTCGGCAAGGTCGCTCACATGAAAATCGACCTGGTCCGGCAGGTGGTCGCGATGGCCGCTTTCACTGCCATTGTCCAGCCAGACAGTGGTCATCCCCAGCGCCTTGGCCGGGGTCAGGTTGCGCGCCATATCCTCGACGAACAGGCTGCGCGCCGGGTCGATGCCCAGGTGCGTGATCATCGTCGCATAGGCGACAGGATCGGGCTTGGGCGTATAAGCGGTGGCGCGAATGTCGCAGATGCCGCCGAACAGGTCGGCGATGCCGCGCGCATCGAGCACCCGTGCAGCATAATCGGCGTCGGCGTTGGTGAAGACCAGCTTGCGTCCGGGCAGGCGTTCGAGTCCCGCGCGCAGCCGCGCGTCGGGGGCGATCCGGTCGAGTGCGATGTCATGGACGTCGACCAGAAAGTCTTCGGGATCGACGCCGTGGTGCCGCATCAGCCCCGCCATCGTCGTACCATGATCGTGGAAATATTGCTTCTGCACCCGCCGCGCCTCGACCGCGTCGCAGCCAAGCAACCGCATGATGAACGCGCCCATACGGTCGTCGATCAGGTCGAACAGCTTTGCCGACGGCGAATAGAGCGTGTTGTCGAGATCGAAGATCCAGCAATCAATATGGTCGAGGGGAACGGACATGGCGGAGCGGCGCATAAGGGGTGGGCGTTGCTGCGGCAAGACCGGCAATTCGATCCTCCCTGTCGCGAAGCGATGGGGAGGTGGCAGCGCGAATCGCTGACGGAGGGGCCTTGGCGCTGCCATTGCTGATCCTCCACCATTCCTACTCGATCGGTCCCCCTCCCCATGGCCTAGCCACAGGAAGGATTGGAACTCGGGGTTAACCGGTCTTTGCTACCCCTTCGCACTTCGCTCGGCTAGGATCGTGGTGATCAGCGCAAGGGGAACGGCGATGGCTTATCCGAACCGACGCAACACCACCCGCCGGATGGCCCGGCGCCCTTCGCCGATATTGCTGGGCATCGCAGCACTCTCGCTCGCCGGCTGCGGCGGCGGGAGTGGGGCGCGGCCCTCGCCAACCCCGGCACCGCCGTCGGCGCCCGCGCCGACCCCCACGCCAACACCTGCTCCAACGCCAACCCCCACGCCGCCGCCGACGGGCAATTTCAACACCGCCGAAACGCGGCGATCGGACGGGGTCAATTTCCACGGCGCGATCACGGCCTATCAGGCCGGGGCGACGGGGCAGGGGATATTGGCGGGGGTCATCGACGACGGCATCGACGAAGACAGTTCTGAATTCGCGGGCCGCATCTCGTCCCTCTCGGCCGACCTCGCCGGATCGCGCGGGATCAACGGCGAAGGTACGCACGGTACTAATGTCGCGCAGATACTGCTCGGGGCAAAGAACGACGCGGGCACGATGGGCATCGCCTATAACGCCAATCTGCTCGTCCTGCGCGCCGACCGGCCGGGGACATGCGCGACGGAAGATCCGGCGAACGACGAAAGCGGCTGCCTGTTTCCCGAAAGCGCGATCGCCGCGGGGCTTGACCGCGCAGTGACCGCGGGCGCGCGTGTCGTGAATATCTCGCTGGGGGGTGACAACGGCCCCGGCGCGACCCTGCGCGCCGCCGTCGCGCGCGCGACCGCGGCGGGGATCATCGTCATCCTGTCGGCAGGGAACGAAGGCGACACGACCGCAGGCGGCAACGATCCCAACAATCCCGGCCTGTTTGCGCAAGGCCTCCGCGATGCTGGCGGCGGGCTCGTCATCATCGTCGGCTCGGTCGATGAAAATGGCGTAAATTCGGATTTCAGCAACCGCGCCGGAACCTATGCCGGGTCCTATCTTGCGGCGCTGGGGGAGGGGGTGTGCTGCGCGTATAAAAACGGGGTGATCGAGACCGAGGGCAATTTTGTCTTCGTCATCAGCGGTACCAGCTTCGCAGCGCCGCAGGTCGCGGGCGCGGTCGCGTTGCTGGCGCAGGCCTTTCCGAACCTGTCGAGCCAGCAGATTGTGCAATTGCTCTACCAATCGGCGCGCGATGCGGGGGCGGCGGGCGACGATGCGGTGTACGGGCAGGGTGTGCTTGATATTGCGCGCGCGTTCCAGCCAATGGGGGCTACGACGCTTGCCGGTACCGCGACCGCGGTCGATCTTGGCAGCGCACTCGGCATCCTTGGCGGGCCAATGGGGGACGCGGGTGCGGGTCGCTCGGGAGCGACGGTCGGCTTGGTCGCGGATGGCTTCGGCCGCGCCTTCAGCGTCGATTTCGGCCAGTCGCTGGCGCCGCGCCGCCCCGACTTCAAACTATCGAGCGCGATCGGCGGGCTGGTTCGCCAGCAAAGCGCCGCCAGCCATACGACCGCGCTGTCGCTCGTCACCACCCCGGGGGCGGTGAGGGGCGATGCGCTGGCGGGCCTGTCGTTCCACGACGCGCAGCAGGCGCGCACCCTCGCGGTGTCGGTGGTGACACGCCTCGACGCGCGCACGCGGATCGGCTTTGCGGCTGGACGTGGCACCAGCGGCTTGCTCGCGGGCGAGCGTGGCGAAAGCGGCCATGCGATGCTGATCGGCGACGGGGCGCACGACGGTCTGGGCTTTGCTGCCAGCCCCGGCCTCGGGTCGATGCTGCGTCACGACATATCGCCTGATCACCATGTCAGCATCCTATTGGAAGATGGCTGGGTGTCGGGCTCACGCTGGCAGGACGATCCTTTGCTCCGCTATCGTTCGGGCCGCGACAGCCGCTACCAGCGTGTGGGCGCCGCATGGGATGCTCGCTTCGGACCCGCCCGCGCCGCGCTGGGCGGCAGCTGGCTGCGCGAATCGGACAGCCTCCTCGGCGCGCGGCTTGGCCCCGTTTTCGGATCCGGGGGCGCAACCAGCCTCGTCGGTGATGCGAGCCTGGGCGTCGACCTCGCAAGCGGCTGGCGCCTGTCGGGCGCCTGGCGGCAAATGTGGACCCGCCTCGATCGCGGCGGGCTCGTAGCGCGTGGGGCGCTGTGGTCGTCGGCCTTTTCTTTCGACATCGCCAAGGCGCATTTATTCCGCCCCGGCGACCGCGCCGCACTCCGCTTTGCCCAGCCGCTCCGCGTCGCGCGCGGCGGCATCGACCTGCTGCTGCCGGTTGCGCATGATTACGCCAGCGGCCAGACCGACTTCGGCCGCCGCACCTACAATCTCGCGCCAACGGGGCGTGAACTGGTGGTCGAGGCGAGCTACGCCTTGTCGCTGCTCGGCGGCGACCTGATCGCCAATAGCTGGGTCCGCCGCGATCCCGGCCATATCGCCGCGATGCCCGACGACAAGGGCGCGGCGCTGCGCTTTACGCTGGGCTTCTGATCGGCTTTAACGGCTCCCAACGTCAAATCAGGGGATGCCAGCATGAAACCGATCCATTGCCTTCCGTTTGCGCTGCTCGGCGCCGCGCTGGCCACGCCGCTCGCTGCACAGGCGCCTGCGCGGACCGTGATTCACGTCGGGCAATTGCTCGCCGAACCGGGCAAGCCCGCGCGCGGCGCGTCGACGATCATCGTCGAGAACGGCCGGATTATGAGCGTCGCCGACGGGTACCAGCCCGCTGAACCCGGCGCGACGTTGATCGATCTCAAGGACAAATATGTCCTCCCCGGCCTGATCGACAGCCATGTCCACCTGACCAGCGACGCGGGCGGCATCGCGGGTCAGCTTGAGGATGTGACGCTCAGCCCGGCGGCGCAGGCGTTCAATGCCGAGGTCAACGGCATGAAGACGCTGCGCGCGGGCTTTACCACCGTGCGCAACCTCGGCGATGGCGACGGTGCGACGCTGGCGCTGCGCGACGCGATCCTCGCGGGCAAGGTACAGGGGCCGCGCATCGTCGACGCGGGGGCCAGCATTTCGGGCAGCGCCGGGCATATGGACGGCTCGCTTGGCTATCGCGACGAGCTGCGGCCTTTCTTCGCGGGCGCGGGCAACACGTGCAACGGCGCCGATGATTGCCGCCGCGCGGTGCGGCTCCAGGTCGGGCGCGGCGCCGACGTCATCAAATTCGCCTCGACCGGCGGGGTCAACAGCCGCATCGGCGCCGGGCTGGGCAAACAGATGTTCGATGACGAGGCACAGGCGATCGTCGAAACCGCGGCGCTGTTCGGCAAGAAGGTCGCGGTTCACGCGCATGGCGCCGACGGCATCCGCCTTGCGATCGATGCTGGGGCCGATTCGATCGAACATGGTACGATCCTCGATGAAGCGACGATCGCGGCGTGGGCGAAATCGAAAACCTACTATGTACCGACACTGTCGACGGTGAACGGCTATAAGGAACGCATTGCCGCCAATGCTGCCGCCTATGAACCCGACGTGCTGGCCAAGATTCAGTGGCGCATCTCGATCACCGGCAAGAGCCTTGAACAGCTTGTCCCGCGGGGGGTGAAGATCGCCTTCGGCACCGATGCTGGCGTATCGAAGCATGGCCGCAACGGCGACGAGTTCGAACTGATGGTCCAGCACGGCATGACCCCGGTCGCGGCGCTGAAAGCGGCGACGGTCAACGCCGCCGACCTGCTTGGCCTGTCGAACGAGATCGGCAGCATTGCCGCGGGCAAGAGCGCCGACATCATCGCAGTCGCCAGCGACCCGCTCGTCGATGTGCGGGTGCTCAAAAAGGTCGATTTCGTGATGGCGCGCGGGGAAGTCGTCGACTGACCGTTCTGAATCCTCCCTGTGGCGAAGCCATGGGGAGGTGGCAGCGCGAAGCGCTGACGGAGGGGCTTTGGCGGCTGACGTTGCACCCCTCCACCACCGCCTGCGGCGGCGGTCCGCCTCCCCATGGCTTCGCCGCAGGGAGAATTAGTCGTCGATCAGCGCCTCAGCCAATTGCTGCCATTGTTCATGCTTCGTTGAAAAGCGGCTGGTGTTCGCTGCACTGCTCGATGGTAAGTCAACAAACGCGATGCCGAGCGTCGCGGACAATTGACGGCGACCTATCGCCGCGGCCTTGCTACCATTGAAGGCGATCATGCGCAGTTCGGACAATGTCGAAACCAGCGTTGCGAGGTCGTGCACCTCGGCTTCGCGGATGTCCGAATCGCTGCTCGACCGCCGCTGGGCGGTGCGGATCACGTCCCACAGGCCGATCTTCGCGCCGCGCAGCCGCACCAGCCGTTCGTCATAATCGAACTCGACGAGCGGTTCGCCAATCACCGCGCCGACCAGCCGCCAGAACTGGTTCGTCGGATGCGCATAATATTGCCGCTCGGCCAGCGACCGCGCGCCGGGGAGGCTGCCGAGGATCAGCAGCCGGGTGTCGGGGGCGACGTGGGGCGCAAAGCTGGCGTGGCGGATCGCGGGCATCGGCCACCGATAGCCTGGCGGCGGCGGCGCAACAATCTTGCTCACCCCTTGACCGTCCGGGGAATCACCGCTAGGGGCCGCGTCGATCGAAAGCGGCGCTTAACCGCCGCATTTGGTTACAACAGCGCTGAACATTGCTGGCGCGGATGAAGCCTCCGGAAGATCGATACGGTCCGCCGGGGTCTTTTGCTGTTACAAGGTTGCCCGTTTTCCGCGGATTTCTGCGGGGTTTCGGACCGATGCTTCATCCACCGCGGTACAGTAACCGTTCGCTCCGATGGGCGGACATTTAAAGGTGAAGCATTCATGCCCACGATCAACCAGCTGGTCCGCAAGGGCCGGACTCCCCAGAAGGTGAAGTCCAAGGTTCCGGCGATGGACGCAAACCCGCAAAAGCGCGGCGTTTGCACCCGAGTCTA
>JAHJHL010000181.1 GCA_018823905.1 Alphaproteobacteria bacterium | reverse complement strand
GGCCTTATTCTGCGACGCCGCGTGATCCGATTGCGGCCCCCGCCTTCGCGGGGGCGACGATTGGTTTCGTGTGAACGCTACAAATTCACCGTCGCCAGCATCCACAACGTCCAACCGCCCAGCACCAACAGGGTAACCCATGTCGCCATCACCCCGATCTGGCGCGGTATCGGTGCCTTGCCGGGCTCGCTCGGCGTATGCAGCCCGGCAATATGCGCGACACGGCCGATCAGGAACAGCGCCCCGATGACCATCAGCGCCATATGATTGGCGCGCGCTGTTTCGAGCAGGCCGAGCAGGATGACGACGATCGGCGCATGTTCGGCCAGGTTGCCGTGACTGCGGCTCGCTGCGATCAGCTTGGCGTCGCCATGATCGCCAAATGCGGCTTTCAGACGCAGGCGCTGGCGCACCGTCAGCATCGCGGTGAACAGCAGCAACAGCGCGCACACGGCGCCGACAAAGGCGGTTACCGGCAAGGTCATATCATCTCTCCCCCAATTTTCGCGTTCAGCCTAACGACGATGCCGCCACGAAGCTAGGTCAGAACAGCCGCGACCCGTTGGGGACAGGAACGTCGGGCGCAAACAGGATCACCGCCCCATTCTCGTCGGCAAAACCCAGCGTCAGCACTTCGGACAGATATTTGCCGATCTGGCGCGGCGGGAAATTGACTACCGCGGCGACCTGCCGCCCGATCAGTTCGTCCAGCGCGTAACGATCGACAATCTGCGCGCTGCTTTTCCTGACGCCGATCGCAGCGCCGAAATCGATCTTCAGCTTGAACGCGGGCTTGCGCGCTTCGGGGAAAGGCTCGGCTTCGACGACGGTGCCGATCCGGATGTCGACGCGAAGGAAGTCGTCGAAGGCGATCGGGTCCGCTGCGGGCGCCTGCTGATCGTGATTGACGTGCATTTCCACAACTCCGTTCGCCCTGAGCTTGTCGAAGGGCCGTTCTTTTCTTCACCGACGTAGAAGAAAGAGCGGTGCTTCGACAAGCTCAGCACGAACGGGGGGTTGGTCGGCTATTCCATCTCCAAAATCACCGCGTCAACCGCCAGGCTGTCGCCCTGCGCGGCGTTCACAGTCTTCACCGTCCCCGATTTTTCGGCGCGGAGGATGTTTTCCATCTTCATCGCCTCGACCGTCGCGAGCGGCTGGCCGGCCTCGACTTTGTCGCCTTCGCCCACATGCAGCGCGACGAGCAGGCCCGGCATCGGGCAGATCAGGAATTTCGACAGGTCGGGCGGGATTTTTTCGATCATATGCTGCGTCAGCGGCGCCACATGCCACGGCAGCACGCGCACATCGTGGATGCGCCCGCGCGTCGTCATCCGCCAGCCGGTGCGCGTCTTGGCAACCTTAACCGCCAGTTCGCTGCCGTCGATCTCGGCGATCACCAGCCGGTCGCCCGGCGTATATTCCAGCGCGATGTCGAGCTTGTCGCCATCGACCTTGATATGCTTGTGGCCGAGCTTCACCTTATGCTCGACCCCGCCAACGGTGACCTGCCATTTGGCGGGCGGATCGAGCCGGTCGCCGAGCTGGCCGTCGGTGCGCCGCGCGCGGTCGGCCTCGGCAGACGCCATGAAACCCGCGATCGCCGCCAGCGCGCGGACGATATGATCCTCGGTCGCGGCGCCGTTAAATCCGTCGGGATATTCCTCGGCGATGAAGCCCGTCGTCAGCTCGCCCGAGCGGAAGCGCGGGTGCTGCATGATCGCCGACACGAAATCGATATTATGCCCCAGCCCCTCGATCTCGAAGCGGTCGAGCGCCGCGATTTGCAGGTCCGCCGCCTCGTCGCGCGTTTCGCCCCACGTCACCAGCTTGGCGATCATCGGGTCGTAGAAAATCGACACCTCGCCGCCCTCCTCGACCCCCGCATCAACGCGCACGCCATCCTCGCCGCGCGCGTTGCCCGCCCAGGCCGGAACCGGCGTGCGATAGCGCACCAGCCGCCCCGTCGACGGCAGGAAGCCGCGGTAGGGATCCTCGGCATAGACGCGGTTCTCGATCGCCCAGCCGTCGATCTTGATGTCGTCCTGCGTCATGCTGAGCTTCTCGCCCGCCGCGACGCGGATCATCTGTTCGACCAGGTCGATGCCGGTGAT
>JAHJHL010000180.1 GCA_018823905.1 Alphaproteobacteria bacterium | reverse complement strand
GGCGACGTATAGGCTTGCCACGCCCTCTAATGACATTCATGTAAGTCCCCATTGACCACCGAACGGGTGGCGAGGGGAGCGGCGCGCATGAGTCTTGGGGATCAGTTCGACATCATCGTCATCGGCGGCGGCAGCGCCGGAAGCGCTGCGGCCGGCAGGCTGGCCGAGGACGGGACGCGGACGGTCTGTCTGGTCGAGGCGGGTGGCACCAACGACATCATGCGCGTCAAGACACCGGGCTTCATGCCCTTTATCCCGCAATCGTCGAACTATCGTTATGACACGGTGCCGCAAAAGGGGCTGAACGGGCGCACCGGATACCAGCCGCGCGGGCGCGGGCTGGGCGGGTCGAGCGCGATCAACGCGATGGTCTATATCCGCGGCCACCAGTTCGATTACGACCAGTGGGCGGCGCTCGGCGCGACCGGCTGGAGCTATGCCGATGTGCTTCCCTTCTTCAAGCGCAGCGAAGGCAATGAGCGCGGCGGCGACGCCTATCATGGCGGCGACGGGCCGCTCAACGTCATGGACCAGCGCTGGCCCAATGTGACGAGCAAGCGCTTCATCGAGAGCGCGGCGGCAATGCAACTGCCGCGCACCGGCGATTTTAACGGCCCGAACAATGAAGGGTTCGGCCTTTATCAGGTGACGCAAAAGGATGGCGAACGCTGGTCGGCGGCGCGCGCCTATGTCGAGCCGCTGCGCGGGCGCGCGAACTTGGACATCCGCACGAAGGCGTTGGTTGAAAAGATCCTGGTCGAAAATGGCCGCGCCACCGGGGTGCTGATCCGCCGCGGGTCGCAGCGCGAAACGCTGCGCGCACGCGGCGGCGTGGTGCTGTCAGCGGGGGCATTCGGGTCGCCGCAAATCCTTCAGCTATCGGGCATCGGTCCCGCCGCACATCTCACGGACAAGGGCATCGCCGTCGTGGCCGATCGCGCCGCGGTCGGCGACAATCTGCAGGACCATATCGACTATGTGTCGAGCTGGGAAACGCGCTCGGGCGATCCGCTCGGCGACAGTCTGGCGGGCACGTGGCGGATGGTGAAGGCGATCTTTGAACATCGCACCAAGCGCACCGGGATCATGACGACCTGTTTTGCCGAGGCCGGGGGCTTCTGGAAATCGCGCCCCGACCTGCCCGCACCCGACATCCAGTATCATTTTGTCCCCGCGATGCTCGAGGATCATGGTCGGACCAAGGTGAAGGGCCACGGCTTTTCGTGCCACGCCTGCGTGCTGCGCCCCGAAAGCCGCGGCACGGTGCGGCTGGCGTCGGGCGACGCGGCGGCGGCACCCGCGATCGACCCCGGATTTCTGACCGACGATCGCGACATCGCGACGCTCAGGGCCGGGGTGCGGATGATGCACCGCATCGTCGCCGCGCCGCCGCTGGCCGACTATGCGGGCAGTGACCGGCATCCCGTAAATCTCGACGACGATGCCGCGCTCGACGCGCTGATCCGCAGCCGTGCCGACACCGTTTATCACCCCGTCGGCACCTGCCGGATGGGCAGCGATGCCGACGCGGTGGTCGATCCGACGCTGAAACTGAACGGCATCGACGGGCTGTGGGTCGCCGATGCGAGCATCATGCCGCGGCTGGTGTCGGGCAACACCAATGCGCCGAGCATCATGATCGGCGAACGCGCCGCGGATTTTGTGCAGGCGGCGCTTTCGGCGGCCTGATTTACGAATTTGCAGCGAATATCCGCTATGACTGCTTTGCACGGGCATGGGGGAGTTTCAGCATGGTTTTACTGTTTCGTACCGCGGCGGCGGCACTTGTCGTGGCGACCGGTCTCGCGCTTTCGGGCTGCACCGAGACGCGCGATCCGGCGAGCGAGGCGCCCGCGACGCTGCTGCCCGGTCAATATAAGGTGTCGATCGGCGGCGACATGCGGGGCGGAATGCCCTTTGCCAGCAAGGTCGCTAGGGACGAGCAGGAAGGCTTTTGTCTTGCGGCCGGTTATGGCGAGGATGTTCCCGAGATGCTGGTGCGCCGACATCTGGGCATGACCGAGGGCTGTTCGCTCGACGCCGCACCGCGGCAGGGCAATGCGTTCAGCGGCAAGCTGAGCTGCCCCACCGATCCCGAACGCGCGGCGGGCGGCAGCTTTGACATTACCTATAGCGGCGCCGTATCCACCGATCGCGTCGACATCAGCGGTCAGGTCAAAATCGAATTGCCCGATTCGGTGCTGGCGTCCATGCCGCCCGCAGAGGCCGAGCAGATCAAGCAGGGCCAGGCGGCGATGGATAAACTTACGATCAGCGTGACGGCGGAGCGCACCGGCGCGTGTAGCTAGTCTGCTGCGCGCCCCGATCAGCGGCACGCCCCCGCCAGCATCTGCCCGCGCTCGGTCAGGGCGTAGCGGCTGCTCGGCGGCCGCCCATCCAGCACCGCCCGGTTTACCAACCCGTGCGTCCCCAGCGCGGTCAGTCCCTGCGACAAGGCGCGCGGGGTGGCGGGTGCGAGTAGCCGCGACAGCGCGTTGAAGCGGTCGTGACCCGCGCCGATCCCCGCGACCAGCGGCAGGGTCCAGCGCGTTGCGGTGCCCGGCGGCAGGCTGATCGCGGTTTGTGCCGCGGCAATCGTCGCGGCGCGGGCGGCGGCGACTGTGCCTGCTTCAGTCAGGATATATTCGGGGCGCAGCGGGTGGCCGTGGCCGGGGTTGCGCTGCACCCAGCCGATCATCGCTGCGGCGTCGAGCGTGCGCGTCAGGCTGTCGCGCGGTAGCCCCAGCCGGTGGAGCAGCTCGACAAAGCGCGCGCCGCGATGCGCCGCCAGATCGGCGAGCAGCGGTACCAACCAGCGGTGGCTGCCGAGCTGGATAAGCAACGGGTCGGGTGCACTTGACGGCATTTGCAAGTAACTATACAAATCGGACCATTGACGCAAGCGCGTTGGTTCTGGGAGGGATGATATGACACTCGAAATCGGATCCGAACTCACCTGTTCGATGGGGGTAAGCGACATGACCGCGGCGATCGCGTGGTATGAACGGGTGATGCACTGCAAATTGCTCTACCGCGCCGACGAGATCGGTTGGTGCGAACTCGCGACCCCGATGGCGGGGGTCAATATCGGCCTTAGTCAGGTCGAGAGCGTGGTACAGGGCGGCGGCGCGACCAATGTGTTCGAGGTCGCCGACATCGATGCGGCCAAAGCCCATCTCGATGCCGAGGGGGTGCGGCAGGATGGCGACGTCCAGCATATCCCCGGCATGGTGAAGTTGATCACTTTCTACGATCCCGACGGCAATGCCTTCATGTTTTCGCGGTCGGAAATGGCGGCATGACGGCGCGGTGGGGGATGGCGGCGCTGCTGGCGCTCGCAGCCCCTGCTGAGGCCGAAGATCCGGCACCGTCGCTCGCCGCATGGCACGGGACATGGAGTGGTGAGGGGACCGCATTTGGGAAAGCGGCGACCGCGACATTGGTCATCAAGGGCGCGCCCGATGGCAGCGCGACCGCGCTCGCCTATCGGCTGGCGGTACCCGGACTGCCACCGATCGACTATGCGGCGGAAGCGATTTACCGCGTCGATGCCAAGGGCCGGGTGCGCGGCAGCTGGACCGACAACACCGGCCGGACACGCCCCATTGGCGGGCGCGTTTCCGGGTCCGATTGGCACAATCTGTGGGGCAGCGCCGATGTCGAAATTGGGCGCTCAACCTATGCGCTGGAAGCGCCCGATCGGATGATCGTCATCGATTCGGTGCTAAAAGATGATGGCAGCTGGCACGTCTTCGCGACGCTGCGCTTTCAGCGAACCCCCTGAAATCACGCATTTTTCGGCGCAGCCTATATTGCGCACAAAAAAAGAGGGCCGGGACTTGCGTCCCGGCCCAGCCTTTCAGGCTCTCCCCTCCTGAAACTGTTGACGCAATGAATGCCAAATTAATGTCATGTTGGGAAGGCCTAAATTTGCGGCAAGCCTGCCTATTTATTGTGCAGTGCAACGTGCAGCAAAATGGGGCCGATCCGTCACCGAACCGACCCCTCCTTTTGAACTCGAAACGTCTCGCGCGGTGATTCTGTCGCCCAAAAAAATGGCCGGGACAATCGTCCCGGCCAGTGGTTCGCAGGAGGAACCTGGTGAGGATCCCGCCGCCGTCTTTTGAAAGGAGAGAGACGTGCGGCGACGGGTATCCTGTCTCGTGGATCAGTAGTTGTAGGCGCGCTCGCCATGCTCGCCGAGGTCGAGGCCTTCGCGTTCGACCTCTGCCGAGACGCGGCCGCCGGTGACGGCTTTGGCGATGTAGAAGGCGATGGCCGAACCGACCGCAGACCAGAGGACGGCGACGCCGACCGACTTGATCTGGATCCACAGCTGGCTGCCGAGGACATAATCGTCGCCGGCCGGACCACCGAGCGAGGGCAGCATCGTGACCGCGGTCAGGATCGAACCGATCAGGCCGCCGACACCGTGGATGCCGAACACGTCGAGCGAGTCGTCAAAGCCGAGCTTGGCCTTCAGCTTCATCACGACCCAGCAGCAGACGACACCCGCGATGGCGCCGAGCAGGATCGCACCGAACGGACCCGAATTGCCCGCCGCCGGAGTGACCGCAACCAGACCGGCGATCGCCCCCGAACAGGCACCGAGCAGCGACCCCTTATGACCGAGCGCGCGTTCGGTGAGCATCCAGAACAGGATACCGGCGGCGGTGGCGGTGAAGGTGTTGATCAGCGCGAGACCGGCCGAGCCATTGGCTTCGAGCGCCGAACCGGCGTTGAAACCGAACCAGCCCACCCACAGCAGACCGGTGCCGATCAGGGTCATGGTCAGCGAGTGAGGCGCCATGACATCCTTTTGGTATCCGGCGCGCTTGCCGATGATGAAGCAACCGACCAGCGCCGCGACACCTGCATTGATGTGGACCACGGTGCCACCGGCAAAGTCGAGCGCGCCCCAGCCGAAGATCAGCCCAGTGGCTTCGTCAGTGCCGCCCAGGTACCAGACCATATGCGCGATCGGATAATAGACGATGGTCAGCCAGACGATGGCAAAGACCATGACCGCCGAGAATTTCATCCGCTCGACAAGCCCGCCGAGTACCAGCGCGACGGTGATCGCCGAGAAGGTCATCTGGAAGGCTATGAAGACGAATTCGGGGATGACGACGCCGTCGGTAAAGGTCGCGACGGTCGAATCGGCGGTGACCCCGGCGAGGAACAGCTTGCCCGCCGAAACGAACTGATTGGCATCGCCGCCAAAGGCGAGGCTGTAACCGAACATCACCCACATGATCATCGCCAGTGCGGCGACCGCGATGATTTGCGTCAGCACCGACAGCATATTCTTGGTGCGGACGAGGCCGCCATAGAAGAGCGCCAGGCCGGGGACGATCATCGCCATGACCAAAACGGTCGCGGTCATCATCCATGCGGTGTCGCCCTTGTCGGGCGTCGGCGCGGCGGCTTCGGCGACGGCGGGCGCCGCTTCCTGCGCCCATGCGGGCAAAGCGGCGAACAGCGACAGGCCCACGGCCCCGGCGCCCGCCGCAAATTTATTTGCGAACGTCATAATTTCCCCCTTCGTCATTACAGTGCCGCCTCGCCGGTCTCGCCGGTGCGGATGCGCACGGCCTGACCCACGTCGAGAACGAAAATCTTGCCGTCGCCGATCGACCCGGTTCCGGCGCTTTGCTGGAGCGTTTCGACCACCCGCGGTGCGAGCGCGTCATCGCAAACGAGCTCGATCTTCACCTTCGGCACCATGTTGGTGGCGTATTCGGCGCCGCGATAGATTTCGGTCTGCCCCTTTTGCCGACCGAACCCCTTGACCTCAGTCACGGTCATGCCAGCGATACCCAAGCCGGTGAGCGCTTCACGCACCTCGTCGAGCTTGAATGGTTTAATGATTGCCAGGATCAATTTCATGATGCCCCCTTTTGCCCAATAGCACCATGTTGCACTGCAACAGCCGTGCCAGATTGCGCGACGGTTGGAAAAGTTAACATTTTGTGACGGTTTGGGATGCGTGCAGCGAATATTCGGTCGTTTGCTGGGCAGGGGAGGCAGGGGATTGCCTAATATTTGGGCAAAGCTGTTGTCTGATGATCGTTTGCATCCGACAATGACAACGACCGCTAACGACCAGAAGCGGACGTCAGCCATCTCCTCTCTCCCCTTGAGGGAGAGATACGAAGGTTTGGCAGCTTGCTGCCTAGCCGCAGTTGAGAGGGGTCCTTCGCCCGCTGGCGGCTCATCCCCTCACCAAGCTTCGCTAGCTCCTTGCGGAGCAAGCTGCGCTATCCTCTCCCTCAAGGGGAGAGGATTTATCGTCCGCTTCCGACCCCAAGCGGCCGTTCAAAGCTGTCGCTGTTACCCCGCAGCCTTGAACCGCGCCCAGATCGGCAGATGATCCGACGCGCGCGCTGCCAGCGCGCTGCGATGCACCCCGGCATCGACCGCCTCGAGGTCGGGCGAGGCGAAGATGCGGTCGAGTTTGGCGACCGGGCGGCGGCTGTGGAAGCTGTGGCCGGTATCGACCAGCCGGTGGCGCTCACCAAAATCATGCAGGCAGCCGCCCTGGTTCCGCCATTCGTTGCAGTCGCCCATCAGGATCGTCGGCAATTCTTCGCCGTCGGCGACATGGTTCAGGATCGCGCGCGCCTGATGACGGCGGCGCAGCCCCGAAATGTCGAGGTGCATGCCGACCACCCGCAGCCTTGTGTCGCCGATGCGGATCGTCGCGGCGACGGCGCCGCGCGGTTCTAGCGTCGGCAGGTGCAGCGCATGGCTTTCCTCGACCTCGGCGCCCTTGCGGACGAGCAGCGCGTTGCCGTGCCAGCCAATGCTGTGTGGGCGATTGTCGAGGGTGACCGCGACATAGTCGCTATGTTCCTCCAGCATATGTGGCGGGATTGCGCTGGCGCGCGTGCCGAAACGGCGGTCGGCCTCCTGCAGCGCGACGATGTCGGCATCGAGTTCGCCGAGCACCGACAGCACCCGACCGGGGTCGCGGCGCCGGTCGAGCCCGATGCCCTTGCGCATATTATAACTGGCGACTTTGATCATGGGAGGGTTTGGAACTGACCTTGAATCCGTTTGTGCTGAGCTTGTCGAAGCACGGTTCTTCTTTCTTTCAAAAGGAAAAACGGTCCTTCGACAAGCTCAGGACGAACGGATGCGGGGTTGGGTTGCAGCTAGCCCGCTTCAAATTCCGCGAGCAACGCCCGCGCCTCTTCCAGATCCTCGTCGAGCACCATGATCCGCACCGGGATCATCAGGCCGACGCTTTCGGCGATGTTCATCCCCGCGTCGAAACACACCGCATGAACCCCGGCGCTTTCGATCCGCCCGCGCAGCAGCTCGGCTTCGGCGCCATTGGGAATGCGGACCAGTTCGACGAGCGGCATCAGGCGCTCTCGCCTTCGATAAAGCGGTCGGTCGGGCGCGTGGGCAGGCCGTCGATGCTTTTGGTGCGGCCCAGCGTCTTTTCGACCCACAGCGCGCGGTCGGCCTGGCGGTGATATTTTTGCAGCGTGTCGCGCTCGTGTTGCAACTCCATCATCGGCACCCCCCAGCCGCAGCTGGTCTGGACGCTCTCGACGTCGATCACGAAAATCTGGCGGGTGCCGGGCAGCAGGGTGAAATGCGCCGCAAGCGCGTCCCACTCATCGTCCTGCGGCAGCACTGGGCGGCCGCGCCCATAGATGCGCAGGATCAGCGCACTGCGATCGAAGGCGCAGAACATGATCGTGATGCGGCCATCGGCGGCAAGGTGCGCGTGGGTTTCGTTGCCTGACCCGGCGAGGTCGAGATAGGCGACCTGGGTGTCGGACAGGACGCGAAAGCTGTCGGCATAGCCCTTGGGCGATAGATTGATCCGCGCGTCAGCGGCGGCAGTGGCGGTGAAAAAGACCGGCTGCTTTTCGATAAAGGCGATATGTTTGTCGGTCAGCGTGTCGGTAAATTCGGCCATGGCTGCGCTCCGCGGATGGAATGCGCTCGCCCTATCACCAATTCTTCCCTTCCTCCACCGCCGCTTCCTCTTCGGGACGCGTCGTTCGGCCCAGCACGGCGTTGCGGTGCGGAAAGCGGCCGAAGCGGTCGATGATGTCGAAATGCTGCTGCGCATAATCGTGGAACATCGGGTCGGCGAGCTGGGTCATCAGCCGCAGCGATTCGCGCTGGTCGGCGATATCCTCGCTATGCTCGAACGGTAGATAGGCGAACTGTCGCCGCTCGTCGGGCCAGTCCTGATCCCAGCCATTCGCGACGATCCCGCGCGCAACGGCGCGGGCGAGGCTGTCGGTAGCAAAGGCGTCGGCATGGCCGCGAAAGATGTTGCGCGGCACCTGATCGAACAGGATCGCCGCCGCGAGCGCGGTGTCGGGATCGGACAGGAAGGTTTCGGCAGGCTGCGCGCGGAGTGTTTCGTGCCAACCTTCGGCCAGGTCGCGGACTTCGGCGTCGAAATCGGGGCCACCGCCGTACCAATCGTCCATGCCATGTGCATCGAACCAAAAGGTGAGCAGTTGCTGCGGCCAGTCGGCAGGTGGGGTGTCGTTTTGCGTCACGCGCGGCAAATCCTCAGCCAGAGACATTCGTCATCCCGGCGCAGGCCGGGATCCTGGCCTAACGCATCGATGCGCCGGTGAGATCCCGGCCTGCGCCGGGATGACGATGACAGGTGGAAGCCGCTATTCGCCCTTCACGCGCCGGTATGGCACAAATTTGCCGAGCGAGACGAAGCCGCTGTACATATGGCTGCTGCGATCGCGCAGTTCTACCGTATCAATGCTGCACAGCTGGCCGGTCGATAATCGGGTGACCAGAATATCGTCGTCGTCGAGCGATTCGGCGCCGCCCTCAGGCCGGTTGACCCACAAGGTGCTGCCGATGCGATAGACGATCGCGGTGCCGTCGACGACCTCGCTGCCGCGGGCGCTCGCCAAACGGATGCAGTTCTGCGGTTCACCCGCGACGCGGCCCTCAAGCAGCTTGGCGAGTTTGTCCTCGCCCGCCAGGCGCTCCATCGCGGACGCGGCGGCGGGCATGGCCGCGATGGCGGCGGCGGCGATGATGGTGGCGATACGTGGGTGCATGGTCCGACTCCTGTCTTGCTACAACCCTACCCGGCTTCACCATGTGCCAGCCCGCGTGAACACGGGCTGACTCATGGCTGCCTTCCGTCGATTCAGCACGCCCCGTCGGGCAGCGGGATGCCGAGCGGACCTTTGCATTTCTTCTTTTTCGCCGGCGCTTCGGGGGTGCTGCCCGTGGCACCCGATCCGCCCATGCCGCCGAAATCGGCGCCGATCAGCAGGCTGGTGTGCGAGCGGAAACGGACTTTTGCCGTCCAGTCGATGTTCCACACCGCATTGCCCGCGGGTTTCGGCGGGTAGGAGAAATTGGCTTCGGGGCCAAAGGCGTTGAGGTTGCCGAACATCATTTGGCCCGACGCTTTCTTGACCTCGGCCGGGATCGCGCAGCTCGTCTGCGCTGGCGGCATGACGACCTTTTTCGCGACCAGACCCGCGACCGTCGCGGGCGGCAGCCAGTCCCACAGCCCGCCGCCGAATTCGCGTGCGTTGCTGCTCGTCCACCACACCATGTCGCCGCCCGCGCTGCCGCGATCCATGCCGCCGAACGCCCAGGCGACATAGCCCGTCGCCGGGATCAGCTGGTTCCAGCGGATCATCACCGATCCGTCGCCCTGCATCGTCGTTGAGGCGTTGAGCCCGGCCATATAATCCTGCGCCAGCGTGAAATTGATCTCCGGCCCGACATTGCCCGCGATCCGGTGCGCGCCGAGCAGCGAGGATCCCGACGCAGGCTGTTTCGACGATTTGCTGTTCGGCCAGCCGGCATAGGATTTGCTGTTCGTCGTCATCACTTCGCGGATGCGCGGCACCGTGGTGGTGTACAGGTTAGGGGGCATCTGCCCCGCGGCTAGCTTGGCGAAATCGATGATCACCGGCTGCCCCGGCCCCGCTTTGGCGCCGCAGCCCCAGAACAGCAGCAGGCGGCCCTTGGGACGCTCGAAATCCTTCGGCATTTCATTGCCGTCCTCGCGCTCGCGCGGCTTGCCGGGTTCGGGGCCGAGCAGCGGCACCGATTTGCCGAGCTTGGCCTGGGGCAGAAAGAAATGATCGGCCTTCACGGGCGGCGCGGTCGGCGGCTGGTTCGACCCCAGCCGCAGCTCGAGGGTGTGTGCGACCTTGCCTTCGGGTCCGCCGCCGAACATCATCCCCATCATATTGCCGACCCCGCGCCCGCCCGCCGCCATCGCGGCAATGCCCGACGCGGTCGCGACGTCCATTTCATAGCGTTCGACAGGACCAGTGGTCTTTTGCGCCGAACCCGGCACGGCGGCAAGCATCGCGGCGATGGCGGCGACGGAAACAAAACGCAGACTCGAACGCATGAACATTCTCCCTGTTGCCGGGGGCGACCCGGCGGATAATGCGGCCCGATTTCTTTTCTGTTTAGACGACTATAGGCGAGCGATGGCGTCGCGCCAAGTGAGGTGCGTCACACTAGTCTCGTCATTGCGAGCGAAGCGAAGCAATCTCCAGCCAACGGTATTGCCTAAGGCTGATGGCTGGAGATTGCTTCGTCGCTTCGCTCCTCGCAATGACGATATTCAGCGTTACGCCGTCCCGCCCACCGTCAACCCGCTGACCAGCAAGGTCGGCTGGCCGACGCCGGCGGGGACGCTCTGGCCGCCCTTGCCGCAGATGCCGATGCCTTCGTCGATCGCCATGTCGTTGCCGATGCCCATGACCTTGGTCAGCACGCTCGGCCCGTCGCCGATCAGCGTTGCGCCCTTGATCGAATCGCCGAGCTTGCCATTCTCGACCTTATACGCCTCGGTGCAGCTGAAAACGAATTTGCCCGACACGATGTCGACCTGCCCGCCGCCAAAGCTCTTGGCGAAGATACCGTTCTTGACGCGGCTCAGCAGCTCGGCGGGATCGTCGTTGCCGCCCTTCATGAAGGTGTTGGTCATCCGCGGCATCGGCGCGTGGGCAAAGCTTTCGCGGCGGCCGTTGCCGGTCGGTTCGACCCCCATCAGCCGCGCATTGAGGCGGTCCTGCATATAGCCCTTCAGGATGCCGTCCTCGATCAGCACCGTCTCGCCGGTCGGGGTGCCTTCGTCGTCAATCGACAGCGAACCACGGCGACCGCCGCCGACCGGGCTGTCCATCGCGCCGTCGTCGACCACCGTCACACCGGGCGCGGCGACGCGCTGGCCGATGCGACCCGAAAAAGCGCTCGTACCCTTGCGGTTGAAATCGCCTTCCAGCCCGTGGCCGACCGCTTCGTGGAGCAGCACGCCCGGCCAGCCCGGGCCGAGCAGCACGGTGAATTCGCCCGCCGGGGCATCGACCGCGCGCAGGTTGACGAGCGCCTGCGCCAGCGCTTCGTCGATCGCGCGGTTCCATTGCGCGGGTTCGAACAGATGATCGTACATATAGCGCCCGCCGAGACCGAAAACGCCGGTTTCGCGGCGGCCATTTTCTTCGACGACGATCGAGACGTTGAGGCGGACGAGCGGGCGGATATCGGTGGCGAGGAAGCCGTCGGCGCGGACGATTTCGACCACCGACCAGCTGCCTGCGAGCGAAACCGACACCTGCGCGATGCGCGGATCGCGCGCGCGCGCTGCGGCGTCGATTTCCTGGCACAGCGCGACCTTTTTCGCGAAGGGGATCAGGTCGAGTGGGTTGGCTTCGTCATAGAGATGGCGGTTGGTGCGCGGAGGCGGCGCGGCGTGCGGCTGGCTGGCGGGATCGAGCAGTGCGAGTGTCTCGGCGGCGCGGCGGATCGCCCCGGCGCTGATGTCGCTGGCATGGGCAAAGCCCGTCATCTCGCCCGACACCGCGCGCAGGCCGAACCCGGCGTCGGTCGAATAATCGGCGGTTTTCAATCGTCCGTCGTCGAAGCCGAAGCTCTCGGTCGCGCGATATTGCAGGTACAGTTCGCCGTCGTCGGCCTTGGCGAGCGCCTCGCGCGCCAGCGCTTGCGCCAGATCGGGGTCGAGCGCGTCGGCGCGATAAAGGAAGCGGCGGGGGTCGGTGGGGCTTGTCATTGGCCCGATATAGGCACGCGCGTCCCGCGACGCCAGCGGTCAGAAATAATTGACGTTGAGGGTGAAGGTGCCGCGGTAATCGCCCGCCGGCTGGTTCGCCGGGACGGTCAGGGTGCCGCCGATATAATAGGTCTGCAACCCGCTGGGGAGCAGCGTCGCACCCAGCAGCGCGATGCCGCCGCCGCTCGTGGTGGCGGCGCGAACCAGCGTGGCGTTCATCGACGGTGCGCCGCCGCCGACGCGCGCCAGCGTCACCGACGTGCTGCCCGATACGGTGATCAGAAAAATGCCGCCGGTCCCCAGAAATTCGGCGCGGCGCGCGCTGCTGCCGACCAGCGTGACGCCGCCGCCCGACGTGCGCGCATTGGTCACCGGATTGACGGTGACGGTACCACCGGTTGCGCCACTGACCAGCGTCCCGAAATCAAGATCGTCGGTCTTGATCAGCGTATTGGGGCGAACGATCGCAGCGTTGGCAACAACATTGGCGTCGGCCGCATGGACCGGCGCGCATAGCATCGCGCTCGCCGCCGCGGCAGCGATGGTCAGGGCGCGCAATGCGTCCCGACAGCGTCTGGTCCCTCGAATCCCCACAGATTCTGCTCCTGTCTGGCACATTTATGCCAGCGGGACATGAGTCGTTGATGCACAGGGTTGGTAAAGGGGCCGTTTACGTCTGGCCCCGAGGCTCAGGCGTGATCGGCGATCCCGCCGATCAAAATGAAGCGCCGGTCGCAATAGCCACAATCGGCGAACCCCGCGTCGGGGTCGATCTCGAGCCACACGCGCGGATGGCCGAGCGCGGCGTCGGCAAGGCCGTCGCCGGTGCCGTCGCAGGCGATGCGGGTTTTCGGGGTGCGGATGGTTTCGGGCGCGGGCTGGGTCATCGACCGCGCCCATAGCAAGCGGGCGGGGCGGGAGCAATCGGGGTCTGCGCTCTGGATCCTCGCTGTCGCGCCGCAATGACGAACTGGGGAATGTCCGCAAATTGCTCGCTAGTCACTCATAACTCAGATGCGTCGCCTTCCCCCGGAAAATCCAGTGTGACAGGATCGAATATCCCAAAATCACCGGCAGCACGAACAGCGCCCCGATCAGGATGATGCTCAGCGCCTCGGGGCTCGCCGCGGCCTGCCAGATGTCGAGTCGGTCGGCGATCAGATAGGGGTAGAAGCTGTAGGCGATGCCCACGAAGCCCAGCGCGAACAAGATGCCCGCCACCGCCAGCGGCACCCATGACAGCTCGTCCTTCGTGCGCAAGGGACGCCGCAGGAAGATCGCAAGACCGATGAACAGGGTCGCGGCGGCGATCGGGATCGGCAGCAGCGCGATGATTTCGGGCAGGCGGAACCAGCGGTCGAAGATGCGTTCCGACAACAAAGGCGTCGCAATCGAGATGATCGCCATCGCCAGCGCCGTTGCCCACAGGCTGATTTCGGCCCAGCGCACCGCGCGTTCCTGCAGCTCTCCCTCGACCTTGTAGATCAGCCAGCAGGCGCCGACGAACACATAGCCCGCCACCAGCCCGAGCGCGGCAAGCAGGCAGAACAGCACCGCCGTGAAGCTCTGGTCGAACCCCAGCACATAGGCGCCCAGCATGTAACCCTGACACAGCGCGGTGAGCAGCGAACCGGCGAAAAACGCATGGTCCCAGCGCTGCTTATGCTCGGGCGGCGCCTTGGCACGAAACTCGAACGACACCCCGCGCAGGATCAGCGCCACCAGCATCAGCACGACGGGCAAATACAGCTGGGTCAGGATCAGCCCGTGCGCGAGGGGGAAGGCGACGAGCAGCAGCCCGATGCCGAGCACCAGCCATGTCTCGTTCGCATCCCAGAACGGCCCGATCGACGCGACCATCAAGTCGCGATTCTCGTCCTTCTCCAGCCGCGTCAGCATCCCGACGCCCAGATCATAGCCATCGAGGATGACGTAGAGCAGGATCGACAGCCCCATCAGCCCGGCGAAGATGACGGGCAGCCACCAAGGATCGATAAACGGGGTCATGCCAGCTCCTCCTGGGCGGCGGCGGGGCCGGGGGCGATGGTGGGTACCGGGAACATCGGCTTGTCGTTCGGCGCCGCCTTGCCCAGCCGCGCGAGGCGATAGAGCACGGCGATATAGGCGGTGAGCAGCACCGCATAGACGACCAGATACAGCGTTAGCGAACTCGCGACCATCGCGCTGCCCACCGGGCCGACCGCGTCGGCGGTCTTGAGTACCCCGGTGACCAGCCACGGCTGGCGGCCGATTTCGGTGACATACCAGCCCGCGAGCGTCGCGACCCAGCCGCTGAAGGTCATCGTGACCAGCCCGTGCGCCAGCCAGCGCGGCATCGCATCGACCCCGCGGCGGCGGATCGTCCACGCCGCGAACCAAGACAGCGCCAGCATCGCCATGCCGATCCCGACCATGATCCGGAATCCCCAGAACAGCGGCGCCACCGGCGGATGATTGCCCTGATAATCGTCGAGGCCCGGGACGACGCCCGCCGCCTCATGCTTCAGGATCAGGCTGGCGCCCGAGGGAATGGCCACCTCCAGATGATTGGTGCGCGCTTTTTCGTCGGGAATCGCGAACAGCACCAGCGGCACATGACTGCGCGTCTCCCAATTCGCCTCCATTGCGGCGACCTTTTGCGGCTGATGCTCCAGCGTGTTGAGCCCGTGCAGGTCGCCGATGAAAATCTGCACCGGGATCAGCAGCGCGGCGGCATAGACTGCGGCTTTTAATGTGCGCCGCACGCCTTCGCCGCCGCCGTCCTTCAGCCAGCGCCACGCCGACATCCCCGCGATCAGGAAGGCGACGGTCAGCGCCGAAGCGATCAGCATGTGGATCAACCGGTACGGCATCGAGGGGTTGAAGATGATCGCCCACCAGTCGGTCGCATGGACGACGCCATCGCGAATCTCATACCCCACCGGGGTCTGCATCCAGCTGTTGAGCACGATGATCCAGAAGGCCGACAAGGTCGTGCCGCCCGCGACCAGCAACGTCGCCATCGTGTGAACCCAGTTCGGGACCCGGCTGAACCCGAACAACATGATGCCCAGAAACACCGCTTCGAGGAAAAAGGCGGTGAGCACCTCGTAAGCGAGCAGCGGCCCCGCGATATTGCCGACCTTTTCCATATAGCCGGGCCAGTTGGTGCCGAACTGGAAGCTCATCGTGATGCCGGACACGACCCCCATCGCAAAACTCAGCGCAAACACCTTCACCCACAGGCGATACGCGTCCATCCACGCCCCGTCCTTGGCGCGGTTGTATGCGAGCTTGAAGCCGAGCAGCGCCCAGCCGAGCGCGATCGTGATCGTCGGGAACAGGATGTGGAAACTGATGTTCGCCGCAAACTGGATGCGCGCGAGGATCAGCGGATCAAGTGCGTCCATTGTCATTCTCCGTCGCGGCCGGGGTCTTTCCCCGCCCGAGCATTCGGTCCTTGAACTCGAGCGCTTTTACCACCCGCTCGCCGAGGCGCAAAAGTTGAAGCAGCCGTTCATTGTCGAGCCGCCGCATCTCGGCATACCAGTCGGTGAGCAACTCGATCTGTTCGTGCATCGCGCCGATCCGCTCCTGCGCGTAACGATCGGCGGGGTCATTGGCGGGGTCGATCAACAGACCGCGCAGCATCGACAGCGTCGGGTCGATCTCGCGCTTCTTGCGCTCCTCGACCAAAGTACGGAAAATCGCCCACACATCGCGCGGCGTTTCATAATAATCGCGCCGGTCGCCCGGCAGGTGGCGCAGCTGGATCAGGTTCCAACTCGCGAGCTCCTTCAGCCCCATCGACACGCTGCCGCGCGACAGGCTCAGGGCGTCGCTGATCTCCTCGGCGTGGCGCGGCGCGTCGGCCAGGAACAGCATCGCGTAAATCTGGCCCACCGTCCGGTTGATCCCCCAGCGGCTCCCCATCTCGCCGAAATGCAGGACAAACGCCTGCGCAAGCGGGGAGAGCCGGAGCGGCGGGGATGGCGAAGCCGCTGGAGAATCGGGGGCGGGGGACATATCCATGGTCTCGCTATGCGCCGCAATTTCTGAAGTTTCAATAATTATTGAAACTTTTGTCAGCAGCGGTCGACCCGGTGACAGCTTTGCCCACTTCGGCAATCATGTTGCGCCGCAGCACCCATTCTGTTAGGGGCGCGGCGTTTCGCGGCGCTTCCGGCGCTGCCCCCTTCCATCAAGGCCCGTTCCCGCATGTCTCTGCGCAATATTGCCATAATCGCCCACGTCGATCATGGGAAAACCACCCTCGTCGACCAGTTGTTCCGCCAGTCGGGGACCTTCCGTGACAACCAGCGCGTCGAAGAGCGCGCGATGGATTCGAACGACCTGGAAAAGGAACGCGGGATTACGATCCTGGCGAAATGCACCAGCGTCGAGTGGGGCGAGGGCGCCGACCTGACGCGGATCAACATCGTCGACACCCCGGGCCACGCCGATTTCGGCGGTGAGGTCGAGCGCATTTTGAGCATGGTCGACGGCGTCATCCTGCTCGTCGACGCCGCCGAAGGCCCGATGCCGCAAACCAAGTTCGTGACCGGCAAGGCGCTCGCGCTCGGCCTCAAGCCGATCGTCGTCGTCAACAAGATCGACCGCAGCGACGCGCGCGCCGCCGAAGTGCTCGACGAGGTGTTCGAGCTGTTCCTGACGCTCGAAGCGAATGACGAACAGCTTGATTTCCCGATCCTTTATGCCTCGGGCCGCGGCGGTTACGCGTCGGAAGATCCCGAAGCGCGCGAAGGCACGCTGGAGCCGCTGTTCAAGACGATCGTCTCGCACGTCCCGACCCCGGGCCTGCCCGAAGACGGCCCCTTCACCTTCCTCGCCACATTGCTCGACCGTGACAATTTCATCGGCCGCATCCTGACCGGGCGCGTCCAGTCGGGGACGATCAAGGTCAACCAGCCGATCCACGCGATCGACATGGACGGCAAGGTCATCGAAACCGGCCGCGCGTCAAAGCTGCTGGCGTTCCGCGGGCTCGAGCGCGTTCCGGTCGAGGAAGCGCGCGCGGGCGACATCGTCGCGATCGCGGGGTTGGCGCTGGCGACCGTCGCCAACACCATCGCCGACACCAGCGTGAGCGAGCCGATCGCCGCGCAGCCGATCGACCCGCCGACGCTGTCGATGCGCTTTGCCGTCAATGATTCGCCGATGGCGGGCCGCGAGGGCAGCAAGGTCACCAGCCGCATGATCCGCGACCGCCTGCTGCGCGAAAGCGAAACCAATGTCGCGATCCGCGTTACCGAAAGCGCCGACAAGGACAGTTTCGAAGTCGCCGGCCGCGGCGAGCTTCAGCTGGGCGTGCTGATCGAAACGATGCGCCGCGAAGGTTTCGAACTCGGCATCAGCCGCCCTCGCGTGCTGTATGGCGAGGACGAGGCTGGCAAGCGCACCGAACCCTATGAAACCGTCGTCATCGACGTCGACGACGAACATAGCGGCACGGTGGTCGAGAAGATGCAGGTCCGCAAGGCCGACCTGACCGACATGCGCCCGTCGGGCGGCGGCAAGACGCGCATCACCTTCAGCGGCCCGTCGCGCGGCCTGATCGGCTATCACGGCGAATTCCTGTCCGACACGCGCGGCACCGGGATCATGAACCGCCTGTTCGAAAAATATGGCCCGTACAAAGGCAATATCGCGGGGCGCCAGAACGGCGTGCTGATCAGCAACGGCAATGGCGAGGCGGTTGCTTACGCCCTTGGCCCGCTCGAAGAGCGCGGCATCCTGTTCGTGTCGCCGGGTGAGGCGCTGTACGAGGGGATGATCATCGGCGAAAATGCCAAGCCCGACGATCTGGAAGTCAACCCGATGAAGTCGAAGCAGCTGACGAACTTCCGTTCGACCGGCAAGGACGACGCGATCCGCCTGACCCCGCCCAAGCGGATGACGCTGGAACAGGCGATTGCGTATATCGACGACGACGAAATGGTCGAAGTGACCCCGAAAAACATCCGCATCCGCAAGGCGCTGCTCGACCCGCATGAGCGCAAGAAAGCGTCGCGCAAGAAAGAAGCGGCATAAGATCAAGGGGGCGGCCAGCGATGGTCGCCCCCCTTTCTTTTTGACGGCTTGTTCCAGTCGTTTCCCCGCCTTCGTCATCCCGGGCTTGACCCGGGATCCATCGCGGCGCTGAAGTCATGGACCCCGGATCAAGTCCGGCGTGACGAAGGAATAGGGAGGCGAGAGGCCATGCGAGGAACGACGCGGTGAGCCGCCTGATCCTGTTCAACAAGCCGTGGGGCGTCCTGTCGCAGTTCACCGACAAGAGCATGACCGCGAGCGGAGCGAGGGGCGATGGGGGGCCCGCGCGCAACGCTGTCCGACTATATCGACGTCCCCGGCGTCTATCCCGCCGGGCGGCTGGACCGCGACAGCGAAGGCCTGTTGATCCTGACCGACGACGGCGCGTTGCAGGCGCGCATTTCG
>JAHJHL010000179.1 GCA_018823905.1 Alphaproteobacteria bacterium | reverse complement strand
CGCTTCGCGCTGCCACCTCCCCATAGCTTCGCCACAGGGAGGATCAGGTTGCCGCAACCTCCGCCAGCGCCTGATGAATATCGCTGACCACCACCGACCCCTCGCCGACCGACGATGCCACGCGCTTGACCGATCCCTTGCGCACATCGCCGATCGCGTAGATTCGTGGCCAGCTGGTCTCGTACCGGCTCGGCATCCGATCCAGTGACCACCCCGCCTTCACCAATTCCACCGGCGCAATATCGGCACCAGTCTTCACAAAGCCGCGCTCGTCGCACACCATTTCCTTCGGCAGCCAGCCGGTGTTGGGGTTCGCGCCGAGGAACAGGAACAGGAAGCGGCAATCGCAATGGCCTTCTTCGCCAGTCTCGCGGCTGCGATAGGTCAGCCCGGCAAGCCCGCCCTCCCCATGCAGCGCGATCACGTCGGTCGACGGGATGATCTCGATATTCGGATGATCTTCCAGCCGCCGGACCAGATACTCCGACATGGTTTCGCGCAGGCTTTTGCGGCGAAAAATGACGTAAACCTTCTTCGCGACACTCGCGAGATAGATTGCGCCCTGCCCTGCCGAATTGCCCGATCCGACGACCGTGACCTCGGCGTTGCCGCACAGCTGCGCCTCCATCGGCGTCGCGCCATAATAGATGCCGCGCCCCTCATAAGCCTCGATCCCCTCAATCGGCAGCCGCTGATATTGCGCGCCGGAGGCGACGACCACCGCGCGGCTGCGCAGTTTGCGCCCGTCGGCTAAGTGCAGGCAATAGACGCCCTCGTCGCGCACGATCGACGCCGCGCGCACCGGTGCGGCGATCCGCGCGCCGAATTTCTGCGCCTGCACCGTCGCGCGCCGCGCCAGCTCATTGCCTGAAATGCCGGTCGGAAAGCCGAGGTAATTCTCGATCTTCGACGACGTGCCCGCCTGTCCGCCCGGCGCCAGCGCGTCGAGCGCGATCACCGTCAACCCTTCGGACGCCGCATAGACCGCGGCGGCGAGCCCGCCCGGCCCGCTTCCGACGACGATGACATCGGCGGTCGAGCCATCGGGAAGCAGGTCGAGTCCCAGCGCCGCCGCAAGCTGTTCGGGCGTAGGCTGGACCAGCAGGTCGGCGGCGCCCAGGATCACGACCGGCAGTTGGTCCTCGCTGATATCGCGCTCGGCGAGCAGATGCGCAGGGACCGGGCCGTCGGCGGGGTCGAACCAGCGATGCGCGACGCCATGCTTGGCGAGCAGGTCGCGCAGCGCATAGACGCTGCGATCGAGCGCGGCGCCGATCACGATGGTCACCGCAAAGCCGCGCTAGTTGCTGAACTCGCGCCGCGCCGAAAGCACGCGCACGAATACGTCCGAGTAATAAGAATTGCTGGCGATCAGCCGCTGGAAATCGCTATGCGCTATCCGCAATATCTCGCCATCCGCGCCCATTTCGACGCGCGACAAATGCCGCTGTCCGGTCAGCACCGACAGATCGCCCGCAAACTGCCCGCGCTCCATCCAGCCGACGCGTTTCCGCCCTTCGTCGGTCGACGCGAAAATATCGGTGTGGCCCGACAGGGTGATGATGCAATCGGGCGCCATTGCGCCCTCTTCGATGATCAGGTCGCCCGCGCGATGCGATTCGACCGTACCAAACGCCAGCAGTTCCTCCAGCTCGGCATCGGAGAATGCGTGATTCACATCAGCAGGAGTAACCATGACCAGCGCGTCCTTGTCGGCGTTGCAGTGAACTTGCCTTAGCGCAGCGCCGCCGCCCTGTCTCAATTTTGCCCCGCTCGGCGCAGATACGCCCCGGTTCGCCCATCCTGTTACCACCCTGTTACAAAATTGCGCGATAGGGACTTTACAGGGGGGACCCCCCTCCATATATGCGCTCTCCGCTGCCCCAGGGGGACTTCCAATAACCGCAAGGCAGCCTTGTCGTTTACCGTTACACTTTTGGGGGTCCCTTGCATTGCACCAGCATCATAGCGCCCACGGGCTGATTCAGGCACTTTCGCCGGTCGAACCTGTCACGCTTGTCCGTCCGCACGCCGCACGGCGCGCAGCGCGTTTCTTCATCGACCGGTTTCCCGGCACGACCATGTATGCGGTCAAGGCGAATCCGTCCGCCGACCTGCTGCGCGTGCTGTGGGATTCGGGCGTCACCCATTATGACGTTGCCTCGATCGCCGAAGTCCGCCTCGTGGCACGCACCCTGCCCGAAGCCACGCTTTGCTTCATGCACCCGGTAAAGGCCGAGGAAGCGATTTCCGACGCCTATTGGAAATATGGCGTGCGCACCTTCTCGCTCGACACGCTCGATGAGCTCGAAAAGATCGTCCGCGCAACCGAAGGCGCGCAGGACCTGAACCTGCTCGTGCGCCTTCGCGTTTCGTCCGACCATTCGAAGCTCAGCCTGGCCGCCAAATTCGGTGCCGAACCCGACGAGGTCGCCGAACTGTTGATGGCGACCCGTCAGGCCGCCGACGCGCTCGGCATCTGCTTCCATGTCGGCAGCCAGGCGATGACCCCGCACGCCTATGCCCAGGCGATGGAGCGCGTCCGCGCCGCGATCGTCGCCGCATCGGTCACCGTCGACATCATTGATGTCGGGGGCGGGTTTCCGTCGTCCTATCCTGGCATGGAACCGCCGCCACTCGATGCCTATTTCGACACCATCCACCGCAGCTTCGAAAGCCTGCCGATCAGCTATTCGGCCGAGCTGTGGTGCGAACCCGGTCGCGCGCTGTCGGCGGAGTATAGCTCGTTGATCGTCCGCGTCGAAAAGCGCCGCGGTGAGGAGCTGTATATCAACGACGGCGCCTATGGCGCGCTGTTCGACGCCGCGCATGTCGGCTGGCGCTTCCCGGTGTCGCTGCAACGCGATGTCGAAAGCGACGCCGAGCTCGTACCGTTCAGCTTTTACGGCCCGACCTGCGACGATCTCGACCATATGGCGGGGCCGTTCTTCCTGCCCGCCGACATCAAGGCGGGCGATTTCATCGAGATCGGGATGCTCGGCGCCTATGGCTGCGCGATGCGGACCAAGTTCAACGGCTTTGGGGCTGACGAGACCCATGTCGTCAGCGACGAACCGATGGTGAGCCTCTACACCGGCGAAGTCGAACAGGAACGCCGCAGCGCGACGGTGACCAAGCTGTTCTGATCACCGCCGCGCGGCAAACGGTTCACATCGCGGCGATCCGCGGGATGACGTAATCGGCGTCACGCCCGACGCCGCGCAGCGTTGCCGATGCAAAGCCGTTCTGTCCCGACAGGCCGACATAACCCAGCTCGGGAACCGGGGTTGAGACGCCCCGGCGGTGGAGCGGCTGCCCCTTCGCGTCCAAAGCCCCGCACGGCCGCAGAAAATCCATCGCGTGGCGAAAGCCGGTAGCGAAAATGACCTGGTCGACCCGCTCGTGCGTGCCGTCGGGCCAGGTGACGCCGTCGGCGGTAAAGGCACGGAACATCTTCCGGACCGGCGGCCGATTGGCGCGCAACGCGGCCTTGTAACGGCCATCGTCGACGACGGGGACGCCATGGTCCGAAAACAAGTTGAGGCCGTTCAGGCGCAGCTTGTCGAACCACCAGTGAATATCGTGGCCCAGCACCCGCTGCGGCAGAAAACGCAGCTTGTCACGGACGGCCAGGGTCACGTCGGCATGACCCGCAAGTTCAACCGCAATCTGCACCGCGGAGTTTCCAGCGCCGACCACGATGATCCGCTGGCCCCGATGGGCATCCGGATTGCGATATTCCGATGAATGCGCGATGCGGCCCCGATATTCGGCTTGCCCGGCGATCCGCGGCAGGTTCGGCGCGCCAAAGGCGCCCGACGCGACGATCAGCTTTTGCGCGCGGATGGGCGTTCCGCCTTCGGGCCTCAACTCAAATCCATCGGGCTCGCGCGTGACCGACGATATTCGCGTTCCCAATTTCACGGGAAAGGCGAAATGGTCGCTATATTGTTGCAGATAATCGACGACATCGTCGCGCGTCGGATAGGCAAAGGGCGCTCCCTGCATGCCAAACTCCGGCAATGACGAGTAGCGCACCGGCGAAAACAGCTCGAGGCTGTCGTAATAATGGCGCCACGAACCGCCCACCGTCCATTCGGCATCGACGATCAGGAAGTCGGCGCTTGCGCGTTGCAAAAGACGCGCCGCCGCCAGCCCCGCCTGTCCGGCCCCGATTACCACAAACTGATGATCGGTCATGCGTTGGCTTCTTGGGCAAAGCCATGCCGCAACCGGTCGTCGCCATCGGCGAACTCGGGGACGTTCAGCCACAGCCGCAACAGATGGCGCTTTTCCTCGGCGGAATCCCAATCCTCATAATCGGTGCGCGCGTGCAGGACGACCGAGTTTTTCAGGAACTGCATGTCGCCTTCCTGAAAATTCATGTCGAGCGCGATGCCCGGTTCGAAGGGAAGCCATTCCAGCAGGTCGAGCAGGCTCTGCTCGCTGTCGCTCAGGGCCGCGATTTCGGGGAAATCCTCGGCTGCATTGCGGATATACCAGGTCAGCAGCATCATCCGGAAAATCCCGCCTTCGCGGCTGACGATCGGATAGCGGAAGGTCTTCGGACCGTCCGGCCCCAATTGCCCATGCGCGTGGTGGTGGAATTGCTGTTCCATCAGCGGAGCCAGTTCGGGGCGCCGCGCGACGACCTGATTATAGACCTCGACCGACGAACAGATGCGGCTGACGCCCCCCGATTTCGCACCGCGCAGACAAAGCAGGCCGATAATGTCGGCACCGTCGGTGTGAAAGGCCAGTTCCGCCCGCGTTTTGTACAGCCGCACATTGTGGTCGCTCGGCGGAGCGCCCGTGTCACGAATGTCGACGAGCAACTCGCCCGCCGGATTCTGGGCGGTCGGCTGCCCCAGCTGCAACCCGATCAACCAATAGGCCGCAGCGGCGACCTCGCGGCCGATGCTGCGAACCGGCAGTCCGCGGATCAGCACCATGCCATGACCGCGGTCGATCCGGTCGCGCCAGTCGGTCAGCGCTGCATCCAACCCGGTCATCGGAAAATCGTCGCGCGCCAGCTCGCTGAGCGGGCAGCCTCGCTCGACTGCCGATTGCGCCGCGGTGACAATCGTGACGATTTCGGCGTCGCTCAACTGGTAAAGCCACTGCTCGGGCTGCGCCTGCAATGTCTCGCCGCGCCAGGGCGCTGGTGATTCAACCATTGACGTCATTGGGCAGTCCTTTCCTCGAATGCGGCGCAGATGGCGACCGGGCAAATTTGCATCGAATCTTTTGATTCGATATTCGTCGAATTATCGAATTGAATAACTTGGTCAAGCCATATTTCGACTGCAATCGAAACGACGATAAAGGGACAGGCGCAAATTGCGGGCTAGCCTGAGCAAATCACGCTGCTAGGTTTCCCGCCGCATGCGCCCCTTCCACCACCTCCTCGTCAACAACCTGATCGCCAACATCACCAATTTCACGGTGTGGTTCGCGATCACTTTCTGGATTTTCCTCGAAACCCGGTCGGTATTCGCGACGGGCATGATCGCCGGCATCTATCTGGTACTCACCGGCGCACTCGGCATCTGGTTCGGCGGCCTGGTCGATCATCACCGCAAGCGCAGCATGATGCTGGTCTCCAGCCTGGTTTCGCTGGCGATCTACACCGCCGCGCTCGGCGCCTATGCGCTCGATCCCGGCATCCGCGTCGCCACGACCACCAGCGTCACCTTGTGGCTGTTCGTCCTGCTGACGATGCTGGGCGTGATCGTCGGCAATATTCGCATGATCGCGCTGCCCACGCTCGTCACCCTGCTGGTGCCAGCGGATCGGCGCGACAAGGCGAATGGGCTGGTCGGGATGGTCAGCGGTATCGGTTTCCTGACCACCTCGGCGATCAGCGGTTTCCTCGTCGCGTGGGGCGGCATGGTCGCGACGCTCGCCTTCGCTATCGCCTTCTCACTGCTCGCCGCGCTGCATCTCCTCTTCGTTCCTGTCGACGAGCCGCGCGAAACGGCCGCGCACGACGCGCCCCGTCGCATTGATCTCGCCGGAACCTTTCGCGTCGTGCGCGGCATTCCGGGGCTGTTCGCGCTCATCCTGTTCGCGGCGTTCAACAATCTGCTCGGTGGCGTCTTCATGGCGCTGATGGACGCTTATGGCCTGTCGCTGATGAAGGTCGAACAATGGGGGTTGCTTTGGGCGGTCACCTCATCGGCCTTCATTCTCAGCGGCGCAGTGATCTCGCGAACCGGCCTTGGCGCGAACCCGGTGCGAACCTTGCTTGTCGTCAATCTGATCGTCTGGGCAGTCGCCGCAGTCTTCACAATCCAGTCGTCGATCATCCTGCTCACCGTCGGCTGTTTCATCTGGATGTTTTTCGGCCCCTATGCCGAGGCGGCCGAGCAGACGACTCTGCAAAAGGTCGTGCCGTTCGAGCGGCAAGGGCGCGTCTTCGGCTTTGCCCAATCGGTCGAGCTCGCCGCTTCGCCGCTCACGGCCTTTCTGATCGCCCCGCTGACCCAGTTCATCTTTGTCCCGCTGATGACCAGCGGCGCCGGCGCGGACATGATCGGCGACTGGTACGGCCGCGGCACCGAACGCGGTATCGCGATCGTGTTCACGATCACCGGCTTGCTCGGCGTGTTCGCGACGCTCGCGGCGTTCCGCTCGCAATCCTACCAGAAAATCTCGGCAGCCTATGCGACGGGTACGCCGCTGGATGAAAAGCCAGCCCCGACATAGGGATGTCCGATTGCGTTTTCGGTTTCTTTCTGCAACCATTCCTGAAGAGAAGCGAAATGGAGAGGCAGACGATGGCGCTCAAATCGAACCGGCGAGACAGCGCCGCATGACCATACTCAACGGAATCCGCATCGTCGATCTGACGACGGTGATCTTCGGCCCCTATGCCACGCAAATGCTCGCCGATCTGGGCGCCGAGGTGATCAAGGTCGAAACCCCCGGGCTTGGCGACATTTCGCGCTATCTGGGCAGTGGGGTTCCCGACCCGACAATGGGGTCGATCCATCTGACCGTGAACCGCGGCAAACGCTCGATCGCGCTCGACCTCAAGAAACCCGAAGACGCTGCGGTGCTCCGCGACCTTGTCGCGGAGTCCGACGTGTTTTTCCACAATGTCCGCGGCAAGGCGATCGCTAAGCTTGGGTTCGACTATGCCGGATGCCGGGCAATCAAGGACGACATCATCTATGTCCATGGCACCGGCTTTGGGCAGGATGGACCCTATGCCGATTTACAAGCCTATGACGACGTCATTCAGGCCGCGACCGGCACAACCAGCCTGCTGCCGCGCGTCGATGGCGACCCGCGCCCGCGCTATTTTCCGTCGCTGATCGCCGACAAGATCGCGGGCCAGTTCGGCGCGCAGGCGATCCTAGCGGCGCTGATCCACAAGCTGCGCACCGGAGGGGGGCAAGCGGTCGAGGTGCCGATGTTCGAATGTTTCGCGTCGTTCATGCTCACCGAACATCTGCGCGACGCGGCGCTTGATCCGCCGCTCGGCCCCGCGGGCTACCCGCGCCAGCTCGACCCGACCCGCCAGCCCTTCCCGACCAGCGACGGCTATCTGGCGATCGTCCCCTATACGCCCGAATCGACCGCGCGGCTGATGGCGCTGCTCGGCAGCGCAGGGCTGACCGAAACCCCCGAATTCGAGGCGGCCAAGGCGAAAGGGCAGCACATGCCGATCGTTTACAGCGAGATCGCGCGCAAGACCCCGGCCAAAACCACCGCCGAATGGCTGGCGCTGTTCGCCGCCAACGACATCCCCGCGATGGCCGCGCGCGACCTGCAAGACGTCAAAGAGGATCCACATTTCGTCGCGACCGGATTCTTCCGCCACCGCACCCATCCCGATGTCGGCGCCTTCCATGAAATGCAGCCACCGGTGAAATATGGCGCCGCGCCCGCGCGCGACCTGGGTTTTGCGCCGAAGGTCGATGGCGACGGTGCCGCAATCCGCGCCGAAATCGCTGCGCGCCACGGCTGAATATCGGTCATTGCATTGTCGGTCGCGCGCCCTAGCATCGCGCCAAAATAACGAGGGGGAATGATATGCCGGAAAACTTGCTTGCACCCGGCGCGGTGCTCGCGTTGTGGACACTCATCATGCTCGGCTGGGCCGCGGTCACGCGATTCCAGGCGTTCGGCAAGGTCGGCCTCGACCTCAAGACCGCACCCCCGGGTGGGCGCGGGGTGGATCTGGAGGGGGTTTTGCCACCCCTCACCAACTGGAAATCGCACAATTACACGCATCTGCTCGAACAGCCGACGCTGTTCTATGCGGTGCTCGTTTTTCTGCACCTGTCTGGCGGCAGCACCGACCTGACGCGCGGACTGGCATGGGCCTATGTCGTGCTGCGCATCATTCACAGCCTTTATCAAGCGACCGTGAACCGCGTCCCGGTCCGTTTCGCGATCTTTGCGCTCGCGACATTCTGTCTGGTCGCGTTGGCAGTGCTGGCGGTCATCGCCACTTTGGGTTGAGGGGGAAATATCATGGACACCAATGCAATTTTAGGACCGGTCGCGACGCTCGCGCTCTGGTCGATGATCATCTGGGTGTGGATGTACGCGACGCGCATCCCGGCGATGCAACGCGCCAAGATCGACGCAGCCAAGATGGTGGGCGGCACCGGCAAGAGCCTCGACGAAGTGCTGCCACCCGAAGTGCAGTGGAAGGCGCACAACTATAACCATCTGATGGAACAGCCGACGATCTTCTATGCGGTCGCGCTGGCGCTGGCGGTCGGTGGCATGGGCGGCGGATTGAACACCCAGCTCGCTTGGGCCTATGTCGGCCTGCGGATCGTCCACAGCCTGATCCAGGTGACCGTCAACCGCGTGCTGTGGCGCTTTGGCGTGTTTGCGCTGGCGAGCCTCGCGTTGCTTGCTCTGTGCGTGCATGCGTTCATGGGTTTTGTCCTGCATTGAGCGCAAATCCCCTCCCTTTTAGGGAGGGGCAGCGAGACTTGGCAGCTTGCTGCCTAGTCGCAGCGAGGGTGGGTATGAAGTCATGCGCCTTCGGCGCCACCCACCCCTAACCCCTCCCTTTCAGGGAGGGGAACTACCGGCTGAACCGCCCCGCCAGCTCGACATGCGTCGACCAGCGGAACTGCCCGACCGGCTGCACCCAATCGAGCGTATAGCCGCCATCGACCAGCACCTTCGCGTCGCGCGCAAAACTCGCGGGATTACAGCTGACATAAGCGATCACCGGCGTATTTGATGCCGCCAATTGTACCACCTGCTCCTCGGCCCCTGCGCGCGGGGGATCGAGGATCACGGCGCCGAAGCGATTGAGTTCGGCAGGGATCAGCGGCCGCCGGAACAAGTCGCGATGCTCGGTCGCGACCAGCGCGCCCACGCGGTTGGCGGACGCTTTCAACGCCGCAATCGCATCGCGCGCGCCTTCCGCCGCGTAAACCTTACGCCCCTTCTGAAGCGACAGCGCAAAAGTCCCGACCCCTGCGAACAAATCAGCCACCGCCCCGGCATCGCCGATCGCTTTGGCCACCGCATCGACCAGCGCCGCCTGCCCCATGGCCGTCGGCTGCAGAAACGAAAATGCCGGGACTTCGACCGTCACATCGCCAAAACAGACCGTCGGCGGCTCGGGCTGCCACAGCGTTTCCAGCCCATGGCCCTGATCGACGGCAAAGCGCGCCAGCTTATGCGTCCCCGCGAAATCCTGTAGCGCCATCGCGGCTTCAAGATCCCCGGCCTTGACACCTTCGAGTACCACCTCGACCCCCTGGTCAAGCATCTGCAGCTTGACCTTCACCGGTCGCTTTTGCTGCGCGATCGTCGCCAGCAACTCGCGCAGCGACGCGATCAGCGCGAACAATTCGGGCAGCAGCAGCGGACATTGCCGCATATCGACGATCTGGTTGCTCTGCGCCGCGTTGAACCCGATCGCGACCTGCTTGCCGGTGCGCAGCGCGGTGAGTGCCGCGCGGCGACGGCTTTGCGGCGGCGACAGAAGCGCGGGCAACACCTCACCAACCGGTACCTCCTGCCCCGCCAAAGCGCCAACCACCCGGTCGCGCACGAAATCAGCGAGAGCCGTTTCCGCGACATGCTGCAACTCGCACCCGCCGCATTTGCCGAAATGGCGGCACGGCGGTTCGGCGCGGTTCGGTCCGGGAATCAGCCTCCCGTCCTCGGTGACCTGATCACCGGGAACGCCGCCAGCGACATGACGGCCATCGCCGGTCACGCCATCGCCGCGCGCGGCGATGCGCTCGATCAGCGTAGTTTCCGTCATTTCATTCCCTAACCAGATCGTCCGCGACAAGGCCGGGGCCTATACGCGCGGCCTGCGCGATATGCCACCCCACCGCCGCCACCGCCGCGTCGAACGCGTCGCCGCCGCGCGCCAGCATCGCCCCGCACGCGCCCGCCAGCACATCGCCCGTCCCCGCCGTCGCCAGCCAGGGGCTGCCGGGCCAGGCTGCCACGACGCGGCCGTCGGGCGCCGCGATGATGGTATCGGCGCCCTTATAGACGATCACCGCCCCGGTTCGTACCGCCGCCGCCTTCGCGCGGTCGATCTTGCTGCCATAGAGTTCGGGAAAGGCACGCGCGAACTCACCTTCGTGCGGGGTCAGGATCGCGCGGCATGGCGTTTCGCACAGGCGGGGCAAGGCTGCGGCAATCGCGGCGGCGTCGAGCACAAGCGGCTTGCCCGCATCGAGCGCCGCCTCAACATCGAACAGCAATTCATCGCCCGCCGGAAAGCCCGGCCCGATCACTATCGCGCCAACCCGCGGATCACTGAGCCGCTCGCCGAATTTCGCGGCGCTCTCGGTGATAATCGCCGACAACGGTGCCTGTTCGCTGCCCTCCAGCACGACATACCCCGCTCCCGCGCGCAGCGCCGCCGCCGACGCCAGCCCCGCCGCCCCCGCCATCGGCCCGGCAAACACCAGCACCATCCCGCGGTTGAACTTGTGGGCGGTCGCCGCGGGCGTGGCGGCATTCAATGGCGGCAAGGTCCGCATCGTGCCGCGTGGCGCTATGCCGATCGGCGCGAGCAGCACGCGGCCGCAGGCCGCCGCGGTCGGCAGCAACACATGCGCAGGCTTCAGCGCGCCCAGCGCCAGCGTGACATCGGCGGGAAGCGGTGGCATCCAATCGGCGTTGCCGTCGCTCTCGACACCGCTCGGGACGTCAACCGCCAGCACCCGGCTTCCGGCGAAACGCCGCAACAACAGCGCCAGATCGTCGGCCAGCGGCCGCGACAGGCCAACGCCGAACAGGACATCGACGATCAACGGCGCAGGTGCCAACGCGGCATCAATCGGCTCGACCGGCCCACTCCACCCCGCGCGCGCAGCCTTTGCCAGATCGGTCGTCGGCTCGGCCAAAGCCGCCACCCGCACCGCCGCACCGCGTTCGTTCAGCAGTCGCGCCGCGACATAGCCGTCGCCGCCATTGTTGCCGGGTCCGCACAGGATCAGGATCGGCGCGCCCGCCGCCATGCGCCAAGCGATGTCAGCCACCGCCGCGCCGGCAAGCTCCATCAGTTCGGACAGCGGCGTCCCTTGCACCGCGCAAGCAGCCTCGGCCTCGCGCATCGCGGCGCTGGTCAGGATCGGGGCGTCAGCGGGAACGAACATAGAGGTAGGCTAGCACGCCGAGAGCAAAAACAGCAGCGTGAGGAACAGCCAAATGTTCACAGACCAAAACCGTTTGTGCTGAGCTTGTCGAAGCACCGCTCTTCTTCCGGCGCCCGAAGGAAAAACGGCCCTTCGACAAGCTCAGGGCGAACGGTAGCAGGGGCAGCAATAAATAGGGACAGTCCCTATTTATTTGCGGTTCCGCCGGTATTCGCAGGCAACCGGTACCGATCGTTCCCGATCGACACCTCGATAATGCCGTCACCCACGATCGTCACCTTCGCGGGCTCAGCCCCATCGGCTGACACAACGCCGCGTCCGTCCGTCGTGATCTGCAAGCGGCGGTAGCCGACGTTGGGGCGCCCGACGACCAGCACCGTGCCATCCGCTCCACTCATCTCCTCAACAGTGCAGGTACGGTCGAACAGCTTGGCGCCCTCCAGCGCGCACTCGATCCGCCCGTTTTCCGCCGCCTCGCGCGACCCGCGCGCCTCGGCTTCAGCCAGATCGCCATTGTCGGGCGCGCCGCCGCACGCAGCCAGCAGCATAAACCCGGCGATGCCCCCCAGTGTCCGCATTACTTGCCCTTCAACTGCGACAGATCGCGCACCGCGCCGCGCGCGGCGCTCGTCGTCATCGCGGCATAGGCTTGAAGTGCTACAGAAACCTTGCGCGGGCGCGGCTTGGCGGGTTGCCAGGCGTCGTCGCCCTTCGCCTCCATCGCCGCCCGCCGCGCCGCCAGTTCGGCGTCGGGTACGGCGAGATGGATCGTGCGGTTAGGAATATCGATCTCGATCAGGTCGCCATCTTCGACCAGCCCGATCAGGCCGCCTTCGGCGGCTTCGGGCGAGGCATGGCCGATCGACAGCCCCGACGTGCCGCCCGAAAAGCGCCCATCGGTAACCAGCGCGCAGGCCGCGCCCAGCCCCTTCGACTTCAGGTAGCTCGTCGGATAGAGCATTTCCTGCATCCCCGGCCCGCCCTTCGGCCCTTCGTAGCGGATGACCACCACGTCGCCCGCAACGACCTGCCCGGTCAGGATGCCTGCAACCGACGCATCCTGGCTCTCGAACACCTTCGCTGGCCCCGAGAATTTCAGGATCGATTCATCGACCCCTGCGGTTTTCACGATGCAGCCTTCGAGTGCCAAATTGCCCGACAGCACTGCCAGACCGCCGTCCTGACTGAACGCATGGTCCGCCGACCGGATGACGCCGTTCTCGCGATCAAGGTCGAGCGACTCCCAGCGCCGTTCCTGGCTGAACGCCACCTGCGTCGGCACCCCGCCGGGTGCCGCCATGAAGAATTTCTGCACCTCGGGATCGTTCGTCCGCGAGATGTCCCACTTGTTGAGGGCATCGCCCAGCGTTGCGCTGTGCACCGTCGGCAAATGCGCGTGAAGCAGGCCCGCGCGTTCAAGCTGGCCGAGGATTGCCATGATCCCGCCCGCACGGTGGACATCCTCCATATGAACGTCGCTCTTCGCCGGCGCGACCTTCGACAGGCACGGTACGCGGCGCGACAGCCGGTCGATGTCGGTCATGGTGAAATCGACCCCGGCCTCGAACGCGGCGGCGAGCAAATGCAGCACGGTGTTGGTCGATCCGCCCATCGCAATATCAAGGCTCATCGCATTCTCGAACGCCTCGAACGTCGCGATATTGCGCGGCAACACGCTGTCGTCGCCTTCTTCATAATGCCGCTTGCACATCTCGACGACAATCCGCCCGGCGCGCAGGAACAATTCCTTGCGATCGGCATGCGTCGCCAGCTGCGAGCCATTTCCCGGCAGCGACAGCCCCAGCGCCTCGGTCAGGCAGTTCATCGAATTGGCGGTGAACATCCCCGAACAGCTGCCGCAGGTCGGGCACGCCGCCTGCTCGATCGCGGTGACTTCCTCGTCGGTGTAGCTTTCGTCGGCAGCCGCAACCATCGCATCGACCAGATCGAGCGCGACCGTTTTGCCTTTCAGCACGACCTTGCCCGCCTCCATCGGCCCGCCCGACACAAACACCACTGGAATGTTGATCCGCAGCGCCGCCATCAGCATCCCGGGCGTGATCTTGTCGCAGTTCGAGATGCACACCATCGCGTCGGCGCAATGCGCGTTGACCATATATTCGACCGAATCCGCGATCAGGTCGCGCGACGGCAGCGAATAGAGCATCCCGTCATGCCCCATCGCGATGCCGTCATCAACCGCGATCGTGTTGAACTCCTTGGCAACCCCGCCGGCCGCCTCGATCTCGCGCGCGACCATCTGGCCCAGATCTTTCAGATGGACGTGGCCGGGGACGAACTGAGTGAAGCTGTTGACCACCGCAATGATCGGCTTGCCGAAATCGCCGTCCTTCATTCCCGTCGCGCGCCACAGCCCGCGGGCGCCCGCCTGATTGCGGCCATGCGTGGTCGTGCGCGAACGATAAGAAGGCATTTTCTGGTTTCCTAGAAATAATATTACAATTTATTGCGAGAGAAAGCGCCTCTACACGCCTAACCCGCGATATTCAACGCCACTTTCGTGCACATGCGCGCGAGCCGCGCGGCAAACAGTGCCTGCCCCGCCGCATCGCCGACCAGATCCTGTCGCATCTCGAGCCCGACATAGGGAATCCCATTGCCCTCGGCATGGCGGTTCATCGTCGCGTTGAGCAGCTTGCCTGAATAGGGGAGCTGATCGCCGACGATCATGTCCTCGGCTTCCAAAGCCGCAATCGCCGCCGCCGCCAGCCGGTCGTCCTCATTATACAGCACCCCTACATGCCACGGCCGCACCTGCTCGGGATGCGCGGCCAGCAACGGGGTAAAGCTGTGCAGCGACAGGATCATCGCCGGACGATGCGCCGCAATCGTCGCCTCGATATGCGAATGATAGGGCCGAAAGAACCGAGCCAGCCGCGCCTCGCGCGCCGCGTCGTCCAGCGCGTTGCCCGGCACCGCATGCCCGTCGCTGGCGATCGGCAGCACCCCCGGCGCCTCCTCCTCGCGGTTGCAATCGACCACCAGCCGCGACACCCCGCCGAGGATCGCCGCGTCAACCGTGCCGCTCTGAACCAGCAACGCCGCCACCTCGGCCACTCCGATATCGATCGCGATATGATTGCTCAACAGCGCTGGATCGATGCCCAGATCGATATCGGCAGGCACATGGTTCGACGCATGATCGCCGATCAGTAAAATGCCGCCCGTCCGAGGCGTCCCCAACTGGCGCCAAGCTTCGCTCATCGCAGCGCGCCCGCCAGCTGCCACCAGTGCGGATGACTTTGCGCCAGCGAAACCGCCGCCGCATCGCGCTCGGCCGCCGCATCGAACAACGCAAAACAGGTCGCGCCCGATCCCGACATCCGCGCCAGCCACGGCCGCAGCGCGCCGAGTTCGAGCAGCACATCGGCAATCGCCGGACATTGCGCCGTCGCCGGCCGCTGCAAATCATTGCGCGCCGCCAGCAGCTGCGCCCGCCCCGCCGGATCGCCGAACAATTCGCCGCGATCAATCCCGTCCCACGCGGCAAACACCGGCCCCGTCGCGACCGGCTGGCGCGGGTTGACGAGCAGCACCGGCGTCCCCGCCAGTCGCAATTCGGGAACCGCGCTCAACTCCTCGCCGACCCCGACGCCCAGACAGGTCGCGCTCGCGACGCACGCGGCAATATCGGCGCCGAGCGGACTGATGATCCGCGCCAGCACCGCATCGCCCAGCTCGGGCAGGAAATGCGTCCGCACCAACCGCGCCATCGCCGCCGCATCCGCCGACCCGCCGCCGATCCCCGCCGCGACCGGCAACGCCTTGGTCAGCGTCACGGCCAGCGGCGGAACCCGGTCGGCGCCGTAGCGCGCGCGCAGCAGCGCCAGCACCTGCGACACCAGATTGTCGCCGCCCGCGCTCAAACCCTCGGCAAATTCGCCAACGATCGTCAGCCGATCCGCATCCGCCACCTCGGCGACAATCCCGTCGCCGCCATCGACAAAGGCAAACAGCGTCTCGATCGCATGATAGCCATCGCTCCGCCGCGCCCGCACATGCAGTGCCAGGTTGATCTTGGCCCAGCCGGTTTCCTGCATCACATCGCTCATGGCGCAGTCGTCGCCGCGGTCAGCCCGTCGCGCAGCTTCGCCGCCAGCCGCGTCGCCATCTCGGCCTCGGCAACCAGCGCCGCGGCGCGCCAAGTGTAGCGCGCTTGGAACCTGCGCCCCGCCTGCCAATAGGCATCGCCCAGATGCTCGACGATCACCGCGTTGGTCGGCTCGCCGCGCTGCGCCTTTTCGAGCAGGTCGACCGCATCGTCGGTGCGCCCGGTCAGGAAATAGGCCCAGCCAAGCGAATCGGTGATGCTGGCATTTTGTGGCTCCTGCGCCCACGCCGTCTCGATCCGCGCCAGCGACTGCTTGACGTCCTTGCGCCGTTCCAGCGCCGAATACCCCGCAAAATTCAGCACCGCGGCATCGTTCGGGCGCAATGCTACCGCGCGTTCCATCAGCGGCGCCGCGGCGTCCCATTCGTCGGTCCGCAACAGCAACTCGGCGCGCGCGATCAACAGCGAGCCGCGCAGCATCTGGTCGCCCTCATCGTCGCCCAGCGCCGCCTCCAGCCGTTCATAGGCGCGCGCCGCGGCCTTCGGATCGTCCGAGCGCCGCGCAATATCGGCAAGCCGCACCAGCAAGCTGCGCGGCGCATCACCCGCCGCCGCAGTTTCCGCCAGCTTCGCCGCCCCCGCCAAGTCGCCACCATCGGCCAGCAATTCGGCGCGCCGCATCGCCAGCACCGGCGGCAGTTCAGCGCGCCCGCCATCAATTAACGCCGCTGCCGCATCGCGCTGCCCATTGCGGTCGAGCGTTTCGACCAAGGTCGCGCGTACCGCCCAATCGGCATCGTTCAGCCAAAAGGCGGCGCGCGAAAACAGCAGCGGCAGTTTGGTGTTGCCGTTCGGCACCCGCGCTAATCCGTCAGCGAGCAGCCCCAGCCATTGCGCCACCCCGGCACGCGGCGTCGTCACCGCCTGATCGGGCAGCAACAGCATCGGATCCTCGCGCTGCCCCGCCGCCAGCGCAATCCGCCCGCGCAGCCGCTGCGCTGCGTCGCCCTGCCCCGCCTTGTCGAGCGTCGCGGCCAGCCGCAGCCCGACCAGCTGGCTCGTCCGGTCGGTCAAAACAATCGCGTCGGTCAGCGCCGCCGCTTCATCGGCGCGCTTCGTCGCCAGCTGCACCAGCGCCACCTGCAACGTGAGTGCCGGTTCGGGGCGCGCCCGGCCGCTGACGTCGAGCAAATGCCGTTCGGGCTGCTTCTCGCGCGCACCGACGTCGATCCACGCATTGACCGTCGGCAGGATCAGCCGCGCGATCGTATCGGCGCCCGTCTTATCGCCGCGGCCCGACATGACGTCGCGCGCGGCCTTCCAGTCCGATCGCCGCATCGCATCGACCAGCAGCACTAGCTGCGCATCGAACCGGCGATCACCCGCGGTCCACAGCTGCAACGCCGTCGTGCGCGCCGCGGCGAGATCGCCCGCTTCGATCGCCTGTTCCAATATCCGCCCGCGCACCCCGGGCAGGCCCGGCGCCAGGCTCGACACATCGGTCAGCGCCGCCAGCGCCGCCGCTGGTTCGCCGCCCGCCTCGGCGAGCCGCGCCCGCACCAGCGCGTTCAGCGCCGCGCCGCCATCGTCAGCGGCCTGCACCGGACAGGCCGCGGCGATCGCGCCAACGGCCAGCAAACCCCGCGCGAGCTTACATATTCGGGTAATTGGGGCCTCCGCCGCCTTCGGGGGTGACCCAGTTGATATTCTGGGTCGGATCCTTGATGTCGCACGTCTTGCAATGGACGCAATTCTGCGCGTTGATCACGAATTTGGGATCGCCCTCTTCCTCGCCGACAATCTCGTAAACCCCCGCCGGGCAATAGCGCTGCGCGGGCTCGTCATAGAGCGGCAGGTTGTACGCGACCGGGATCGACGGGTCTTTCAGCTGCAAATGGACCGGCTGGTCTTCCTCATGATTGGTGTTCGACACGAACACCGAGGACAAGCGGTCGAACGTCAGCACCCCGTCGGGCTTCGGATAGTCGGGCTTGGGCATCATGTCGGCGCGGTACAGGCTCTCGTTGTCCGGATGATGCTTCATCGTGAACGGCACTTTGATCTTGAGCGTTTCCAGCCACATCGTGATCCCCGACAGGATCGTCCCGCCCAGATCGCCCCATTTTTCGACGAGCGGCAGCACGTTGCGCACGACGCTCAGCTCTTTCTTGACCCAGCTGTCGTCATAGGCCGCCTGATAGGCGTCGAGCGTGTCGCTGCCACGTCCCGCAGTCACCGCTGCAAACGCTGCTTCGGCCGCCATCATCCCCGATTTCATCGCGGTGTGCGTGCCCTTGATCCGCGGGACGTTCAGGAAACCGGCGCTGTCACCGATCAGCGCCCCGCCCGGAAAGGCCAGCTTCGGTACCGACTGATAACCGCCGTCGCTGATCGCGCGCGCGCCATAAGACACGCGCTTGCCGCCCTTTAGAATCTTGGCGATCTCAGGGTGCGTTTTCCACTTCTGCATCTCTTGGAAGGGGGAGATGTGCGGATTGCGGTAATTGAGCCAGGTCACGAAGCCGAGCGCCACCTGTCCGTTCGCCTGATGATAGAGAAACCCGCCGCCATTGGCATGTTCGTCGAGCGGCCAGCCCTGCGTGTGGATCACCCGGCCCGGCGCATGGTTTTCAGGATCGACGTCCCACAATTCCTTGACGCCCAGCCCGTAAACCTGCGGCTCGCAATCACTGTCCAGCGCGAATTGCGGCTTCAGGATTTTGGTCAGGTGCCCGCGTACACCTTCGCCAAAGAAGGTATATTTGGCGTGGAGTTCCAGCCCCGGCGCATAGTCGGCCTTATGACTGCCGTCGCGCGCGACGCCCATGTCGCCGGTCGCGACGCCTTTGACCGAACCGTCGTCGTTATAGAGGATCTCGGCGGCCGGAAAGCCCGGGAAGATTTCGACCCCCAGCCCCTCGGCCTGCTCCGCCAGCCAGCGACACAGATTGCCCAGGCTGCCCGTGTACGTGCCCTTGTTGTGCATGAACCCTGGGGTGATGATGTGCGGCACCCCAATCTTTTTGGTCTTGGTCAGCACCCAATGCTGGTTGTCGGTGACCGGCACCTCGGCCATCGGACAGCCTTGGGTCCGCCATTCGGGCAGCAGTTCGTCGAGCGATTTGGGATCGATCACCGCCCCCGACAGGATATGCGCGCCGACCTCGGACCCTTTTTCCAGGATACAGACCGACAGCTCGCTGCCCGCTTCATTCGCCAATTGTTTGAGGCGGATCGCCGCCGAAAGTCCCGCCGGCCCAGCACCGACGATGACCACGTCATAGGACATCGATTCCCGTTCGCTCACTTGGCTAACCCTTTCTGCCGTCCCGGCGCCGATCGTTCATCGTAAGCGGCGCTCATTCTGTCACGAAATGCGATGCCCGCCAATTGACGTGTCCGTCAACAGCCTGTTTGGATAAATCACATGGGTGGGCCACAATCAGCCTTGCTGGCGGAAAGCATAAGCGACTGGTGGTCGCTGGCGGGCGTCGATGCGTTGGTCGGCGAGGAACCGGCGGGCTGGCTCGTCCTGCCACCGGCCAATGACGCTGCGGCACCACGGCCCAAACCGACCATCGCCCCCGAACCGGAAGCCGCGCCCCTGCCCGCCATTCTCCAGCGTCAGGAAGCACCGCAACCCGTCGAAACCAAGGAACCGGTCGTCTTTCCTGACACCTGGGACGAATTTCAGCACTGGCTGGCGACCAGCGAGGATGTGCCGGGCAGCCAGTGGGACGCGCGCCGCATCTTGCCCGTCGGCCAGACCGCAGCGCCGCTGATGCTGCTCACCGCCTGGCCCGAAATCGACGACCAGCGCGACGGCGCGCTCTTCACCGGCGCCGCGGGCCAGCTGCTCGACGCGATGCTGCGCGCTATCGGGACCACGCGCGGCGCCTGCTACATCGCCAGCCTCGCAGTGACGCGTCCGGCGGGCGGCCGCTGCGGCGATGATGAAGCCGCCGAACTCGACCGGCTGCTCTGGCATCACCTTCGGCTCGCGAAGCCCGAACGCCTTTTGCTGATCGGCAGCGACATTGTGCGGATGGCGGCGGCGACCAGTCTGCCCGAAACGCGCGGCAGGTTACTCGATATTAACCAAGATGGCGGCAAGGTGGAGGCGGTGGCTGTGGCGCATCCCGCGATGCTCCTGGCCCGGCCCGCGCAAAAAGCGGCGGCCTGGGACAGCCTGAAACTGCTCAACCGGGGACGTTGACAGATGAACATGATGACCAGGACTTTTCTTTCAGGCGTGATTTTGGCGGCGACTGTCGCCGCGACACCCGCACTGGCCGCCGATGCCAGCAGCCGCGACTGGGCGTCCGCGCCGCAAACGGTGCCCGACATCCTGACGTCGAAACAGAAACAACATTACACGCAAGTGCTTACCGCAATTCGCGGCCAGCGCTGGGCCGATGCCAAGGCGATGCTCGACAGCGGGGAAAGAGGCCCGCTCGACGACTTCCTGCGCGCCGAGCTGCTCACCGCCGCGAACAGTCCGCGCGCCGAGGTAAGCGACATCGTTCCGATCCTGTCGCGATCGCCCCATCTGCCGCAGGCCGAACAGCTCGGCCGCCTCGCCACCAAACGTGGCGCAACCGACCTCCCGTCGCTGCCGGTGCAAGCCCGCCTTGCATGGGCCGGCAGCGCGCCGCGCCGTCTGGGCGCCGATGCGGTCAGCAGCGACCCCGTCGCCGCGGCGCTGACCCGCACGATCCCCGACCGGATCAAGAATGACGACCCCGCCGGCGCCGAAGCCCTGCTGAACGCGGTCGCCGACCGGCTGACCCCGGAAGCGCGCGACGAATGGCGGCAAAAGGTCGCATGGTCCTATTATATCGAAAATGACGACGCGAACGCGCTTCGTCTCGCCGCCGAATGCACCGGCGGGCGCAGCGCCTGGTCGACGCAGGGAGCCTGGGTTCAGGGGCTCGCTGCGTGGCGCACGCAGGATTATCGCACCGCGCTGACCGCCTTTGACCGCGTGTCGCGCGAGGCGCCCGACAGCGAGCTTCGCGCCGCGGCCTATTATTGGGCCGCCCGCGCCGCCATCGCTGCGGGCGAACCCGCATCGGTGCAATCGCGCCTGCGCGCCGCCGCTGCCAATGAAGAGACCTTCTACGGCATGCTCGCGGTCGAAACGCTCGGTGTCGCGCCCAACAGCCAGCGCGAACTGGTGCGCGCCGACCGGTCGGCATGGCGCGCGCTCGAAAACCTACCCAATGTGCGCGCCGCGATGGCGCTGTCCGAAATCGGCGAGGATAAATATGCCGACGCGGTGCTGCGCCATCAGGCGCGGATCGGCGATGCGCGCCAGCATGAACAACTGCTCGCGCTGGCCGGATCGCTCAGCCTGCCCGAAACCCAGCTCTATCTCGCCCACAACACCCCGCAGGGGCGCAAACCGGCGGCCCAGGCGCGCTATCCGCAGCCGAAGTGGGAACCCAATGGCGGGTGGAAGGTCGATCCGGCGCTGGTCTTCGCCCACACCCTGCAGGAATCGCGCTTCCAGCGCGCCGTCGTCAGCCCGGCGGGCGCCAAGGGATTGATGCAAGTGCGTCCCGGCACCGCGCGCGACGTCGCGCGCTGGCGCGGCGACACGATCGACACGCGCGATCTGTCGATCCCCGCGGTCAACATGGATATGGGGCAAAGCTATCTGCAATATCTCGCCCGCGACGCCTCGACCGGCGGTCAATTGCCCAAGGTGATCGCCGCGTACAACGCCGGCCCCGCCCCGATCGCGCGCTGGCAGTCCGAAATCCGCGATAATGGCGATCCCTTGCTCTATATGGAATCGATCCCCTATTGGGAAACGCGCGGCTATGTCGGCATCGTGCTGCGCAACTACTGGATGTACGAAGCCCAGCAGGGCAAACCCTCGGTCAGCCGCGCCGCGCTCGCTCAGGGCAAATGGCCGCGCTTCCCCGATGGCAAGGACCGTACCCGGCTGACCTATGCCGGTGGTATGGCCAATGCCGATTGACGAAAGCCTGAACTTCAAACCGGTTCGGATCGCGCTCCTGACGATTTCGGACAGCCGCAGCGCGGCCGAAGACCGGTCGGGTGACAAGCTCGAGGAATTGCTGACCGCCGCGGGCCACATCCTCGCCGCGCGCGCGATCATCAAGGACGAAACATCGCTGATCGTCTCGCGCCTTCACAACTGGATCGACGATCCCGATGTCGATGTCGTCATCACCACCGGCGGCACCGGCCTGACCGGCCGCGACGTGACCCCCGAAGCGTTGCACCGGCTCGACGGCAAGGACATTCCCGGCTTTGGCGAGCTATTCCGCTGGCTCAGCTATCAGACGATCGGCACCTCGACGATCCAGTCGCGCGCCTGCGCCGTCGTCGCGCGCGGCACTTATATCTTCGCACTCCCGGGGTCGACCGGTGCGGTCACCGATGCCTGGGAGGGCATTTTGGCGACCCAGCTCGATAGCCGGCACAGGCCGTGCAATTTCGTGGATTTGATGCCGCGGCTGATGGAATAGCCGGACCTTGAAAACGTCGTCACCCCGGACTTGATCCGGGGTCCATGCAGCGTCGCTGGAATGGATGCCGGATCAAGTCCGGCATGACGAAGAAAAGATTGCCGACTATTTGTTCTTTATTTGTTCTCATTGGTGCGATAATCTGCGCTGGTGGAACCCACCAAACCCCTCCCCCCGATCTCCGGCCGCGGCGCGCCCGCCAACCCGCGCCCGACCCGCACCGGATCGCTCGACCGCGAACCCGACGGCGACTGGCTCGACACCGCCGAACTCATCGACGGCACGCCCCCGCCGTTGCGTACCACCGTCACCCTAGAACACCCCAAAACGATCATCGCGCGCAACAGCTCGCCCGACATCGGTTTCGACCGCTCGATCAACCCGTACCGCGGCTGCGAACATGGCTGCATCTATTGCTACGCGCGCCCGACCCACGCCTTTCACGACCTGTCGCCCGGGCTAGATTTCGAAAACCGCCTGTTCGCCAAGCCCGACGCCGCCAAACTGCTGCGCGCCGAACTCGCAAAGCGCGGCTACACGCCCGCCCCGCTGGCGATCGGCACCAACACCGACGGCTACCAGTCGATCGAGCGCGAATGGGGCATCACCCGCTCGGTGATCGAAGTGCTCGCCGAAACGCGTCATCCGCTGCTCATCACCACCAAGTCCGATCGGCTGCTCCGCGACATCGACCTGCTCGCCGAAATGGCGCGCGACAATCTGGTCGGCGTCGCGATCTCGGTCACGACGCTCGATCCCGCACTCGCCCGCACGCTCGAACCCCGCGCCCCGCACCCGCGCCGCCGCCTCGCCGCGATCCGCGCGCTGATCGACGCCGGGGTGCCGACGCAGGTCAATATCTCGCCGATCATCCCCGCGATCACCGATCACGAGATCGAGGCGATCATGGCCGCCGCCGCCGGGGCAGGCGCAATCCGCGCCTCGTACATCCTTATGCGCCTGCCGTTCGAGGTCGCGCCCCTGTTCCGCGCCTGGCTCGCCGCCCACTACCCCGATCGCGCCGACAAGGTGATGCACATGGTGCAGGACATCCGCGGCGGCCGCGACAATGACGCGGGGTTCTTCACCCGCATGAAGGGCCAAGGCGTCTGGGCACAACTGATCCGCACCCGCGTCAAACGCGCAGCGCGTGAGCATGGCATGGATAGAAGGTTTCCGTCTTTGCGCAGCGACCTGTTCAGGCCGCCCGAGCGCGATGGCCAGATGGAGTTGTTTTGAACCTCCCTCCCCCTTGATGGGGGAGGTAGCGAGACTTACGAACTCGTTCGTTAGTCGCAGCGGTGGGGGTGCACTCTCGGCCTGTGATGACGGTGCAAGGACGCACCCTCACCCCATCCAACTCCGCCTAATCGCTTCGCGATAAGGCTGCGTATCCTTCCCCCATCAAGGGGGAAGGCACTACACCCCCGCCAACGACTTCAGCTTATAATCTTTATAATCATCCCGGATCTGCCGCTTCAAAATCTTGCCCGTCGCGGTGTGCGGCAACTCGTCGACAAACACAATCTCGTCAGGCAGCCACCATTTGGCGATCTTGTCCTGCAGATATTCGACGATGCTCGCCTCGCTCACCTCTACGCCCGGCTTTTTCACGATCAGCAGGATCGGCCGCTCGTCCCACTTCGGGTGATAGACCCCGACCGCCGCCGCCTCCTGCACCCCCGGCGCGCCGACTGCGGCATTCTCCAGCTCGATCGAGCTGATCCATTCACCGCCCGACTTGATCACATCTTTCGCCCGGTCGGTGATCTGCATGACCCCGTCGGGGTGGATCACCGAAACGTCGCCGGTGTCAAACCAGCCGTCGGCATCGGCAGCATCGCTGTCCGCCCGGAAGTAGCGCTGGATGATCCACGGCCCGCGGCATTGCAGCCGCCCGCTCGTCACCCCGTCGCGCGGCAGTTCCTTGTCTTCGTCGTCAACGATGCGCAGTTCGACCCCGAACGGCGGACAGCCCTGCCGCGCCACCACATCGACGCGCTCGTCAAAACTCATCTCGTCCCAGTTCCACGGCCGCTTGCCCATCGTCCCGATCGGGCTGGTTTCGGTCATTCCCCATGCGTGGCCGACGTCAATCCCGGCTTTCATAAAGCGTTCAATCATCGCGCGTGGACACGCCGACCCGCCGATGATCACGCGGTGCAGCTTGCCATAATCGATGCCGGTCGCATCCATATGCGCGAACATCGCGATCCACACTGTCGGCACCCCGGCGCTATGCGTCACGCCTTCGCTGTGCATCAGGTCGCACAGCACCGCGGCGTCGTTGGTCGCCGAAAAGACCAGCTTCGCTCCCACCGTCGCCGCCGCAAAGGGAATGCCCCAGCTGTTGGCGTGGAACATCGGCACGATCGGCAGGATCACGCTGCGGTTCGACATGTCGAACACGTCGGGCTGGATTTCGGTGATCGCGTGGATGACGTTCGAGCGATGCTCGTAGAGCACGCCCTTGGGATTGCCTGTCGTCCCGCTGGTATAGCACAGCCCGACGGGATCGCGCTCGTCGAGCTCGACCCACTCAAAATTGCCATCCTCGGCGTCGATCAGGTCGCGATACGCCAGATAGCCGTCCTGCGCCGGCGCATCGAACAGGATGAAATGCTCGACGGTCGGCAACTGGCTGCGCAGCCGCTCGACGATCGGCAGGAACATCGCGTCGAACAGCAGCACGCGGTCCTCGGCGTGGTTGATGATATAGACCAGCTGTTCGTCGAACAGCCGCGGGTTCACCGTGTGCAGCACCCCGCCGATCCCCGCGCTGCCGTACCAGCTGACCAGATGATGGCCATGGTTCATCGCCAGCGTCGCGATGCGGTCGCCCTTGGTCATCCCGAGCTTAACCATCGCCGCGGCAAAGCGCCGCGCATCCTGCCCAACCTCGCCCCAGTTCGATCGCGTCAAACTGCCATCGGCCCAGCGCGAGACGATTTCGCGCCCCGCATGTTCGCGCGCGGCATGGTCGATCAGGCTGGTGACCAGCAGCGGCTGGCTCTGCATTCCGGACATTTGGGCATTCCTCTCTTGTTTCCCCAAGGGATAAGGCGAGGAAGGCACTTTACGCAAGCGTGAACCGGGATCAGCGCACCCGAAAATCGCGCGGCGTCACCAGCGCCAGCGCGGTTTCGCTGATCCCGGCGACGGTTTCGAGCCGCGAGACGACATCGGGGCCGAGCGCAAAGCGACGCCCCAGGCATATCCTGATCTCCCCGCCGGTGTCGGGATCGTCCGCCACGACCATCACCTTGCCGCGCGCATCGTCGCGCCTTTCCAGCAGCCGCGCCATGTCAGCGATTGCTTCGGGCAGCACCACCCGGCACGTCAGCTCCAGCGCCGCGGTCGCCGCAATCTCGGCCAGCGGCTGCGCCCCGCGCACCGTCACCCGCGGCGTCTCTTCGCCTTCGAGCAGGTCGAGCTCGACCGACAGGATCGCACAGCCGCCGTCGACCGCCAGCGTCTCCAGCAATTTGCACGTCTGTTCGTCGAAACAGCTCGACTGGAATTGTCCGCTGCGGTCGGACAGCGTCAGATTGAGGAACCGGTTGCCGCGCTGCGACACCCGCGCTTTCGCATTTTCGACCATGCCCGCCATCATCATCGGGATCCGCGTCCCCGGCGTCATTTCGACCTGCGAGCAGATATCGCCATAGGTCCGCGCGCCGCGCGCCGCGACAATCGCCTCATATTGCTCGACCGGGTGCGACGAGAAATAGAATCCGAACGCCTCTTTTTCGCGCGTCATCCGCTCCGCCAGCGTCCAGGGTTCGGCGGTCGGCAGTTGCAGCACCGGCGCGACGTCGATGTCGCCGCCGAACAGGCCGCCCTGCCCGGTCGACCGCTCGTGCGCCGAGCTGTTGGCGCAGGCGAGCAGACTCTCGGCCCCGGCATAAGCGCGTGGGCGGTTGGGCTCGACCCCGTCGAACGCCCCCGCGCCCGCAAGCGCCTCGATCTGCCGCCGGTTGAGCAGCTTGGGATCGATCCGGTTCGCAAAATCGTCGAGGCTGGCGAAATCGCCCTTCGCCTGCCGCTCGGCGACCAGTGCCTCCATCGCCTTCTCACCGACGCCCTTCAGCGCGCCCAGCGCGAAGCGCACCGTCAGTTCATCGCCGCTCTGCCCGACCGAAAAATCGGCCTCGCTCTCGTTGATCGACGGCGGCGTCACCGCAACACCCGACCGCCGCATGTCGTCGATAAAAATCGACAATTTGTCGGTCTGATGGCTGTCGAACGACATCGACGCGGCAAAAAATTCGTGCGGATAATGCGCCTTCAACCACGCTGTCTGGTACGACAGAAGAGCGTAAGCGGCCGCATGGCTCTTGTTGAAACCATAGCCTGCAAATTTGTCGATCAAGTCGAACAGCTCGTTCGCCGCCTTCGGCGCGATCTGGTTATGCTCGCCGCACCCTTTGACAAAGGTGTCGCGCTGCGCGTCCATTTCGGCCTGGACCTTCTTGCCCATCGCGCGGCGTAGCAGGTCGGCGCCGCCAAGGCTGTAACCGGCCAGGATCTGCGCCGCCTGCATCACCTGTTCCTGATAGACAAAGATGCCATAGGTTTCGGCGAGAATACCTTCGAGCAGCGGGTGCGGATAGGCAATCGCCTCGCGCCCGTTCTTGCGCGCCCCGAACAGCGGAATATTGTCCATCGGCCCCGGGCGATAGAGCGCGACGAGCGCGATGATGTCGCCGAAATTGGTCGGTTTCACCGCCGACAGCGTCCGCCGCATCCCCTCGGATTCCAGCTGGAACACCCCGACCGTCTCGCCGCGCTGGAGCAGCTGGTAAACCGCCGGGTCTTCCCATGTGAGCGTATCAAGATCGACGTCGATCCCGCGCAGCGCGAGCAACCGCCGCGCCTCTTTCAGCACCGACAGCGTCTTCAAACCCAGAAAGTCGAACTTCACCAGCCCCGCGCTCTCGACATATTTCATGTCGAACTGCGTCACCGGCATGTCCGAGCGCGGGTCGCGATACAGCGGCACGAGCTGGTCGAGCGGGCGGTCGCCGATCACCACCCCGGCGGCATGGGTCGAGCTGTGGCGGGGCAGGCCTTCCAGCTGGCGCGCCATGTCGAACAGGCGGCGCACCCCGTCGTCCTGCTTATATTCGGTCATCAGCTCGCTGACGCCGTTGAGCGCGCGTTCGAGTGTCCAAGGGTCGGTCGGATGGTTCGGCACCAACTTCGCCAGCCGGTCGACCTGGCCATAGCTCATCTGGAGCACGCGCCCGGTGTCCTTGAGCACCGCGCGCGCCTTCAGCTTCCCGAAAGTGATGATCTGCGCGACGGTGTCGCGGCCGTATTTTTCCTGCACATAGCGAATGACTTCGCCGCGCCGCGTTTCGCAGAAATCGATGTCGAAGTCGGGCATCGACACGCGCTCGGGGTTGAGGAAGCGTTCGAACAGCAGACCAAGTTTCAGCGGATCGAGATCGGTGATCGTCAGCGCCCACGCGACCACCGAACCCGCGCCAGACCCGCGCCCCGGCCCGACCGGAATATCCTGCGCCTTCGCCCATTTGATGAAGTCGGCCACGATCAGGAAGTAGCCCGGAAATCCCATCTGGGTGATCACCCCGACCTCGAAATTCAGCCGGTCGATATAGGTCTGCCGCTCCTCGTCCGACAGCTCGGCATAGAGCGCCAGCCGCGCATCGAGCCCGTCGCGCGCATCGCGCGCCAGCTGCGCCGCCTCCGCCTCACGGTCCCCGGCCAGACTCGGCAGGATCGGGGCGCGGTTGGGCGCCATGAACGCACAGCGCTGCGCGACCACGAGGCTGTTGCGCATCGCCTCGGGCAGGTCCGAAAACGCATCCTCCATCGCCTCGGCGGGCTTCAGCCACGCCTCGGGGCTGCTCACGCGCCGGTCGGTGCTTTCGACATAGGCCGACTGCGCGATACACAGCATCGCGTCGTGCGCAGGGTGGAATTGCGGTTCGACGAAGCTCGCGGGATTGGTCGCCACCAGCGGCAGCGCGCGCGCATAGGCTAGGTCGATCAGCGCCTTTTCGGCCGCCATCTCGGCCGCATCGCCTCGCCGCGCCATTTCGACATACAGCCGCCCGCCAAACAACGCCTCCAGCTGCTCAACATAATCATTCGCCGCGACTGCCTGCTCACCCGCGAGCAAGCGCGTCAACGCGCCCTCGCCGCCCGCGGTCAGGCAGATCAGCCCGTCGGTTCGCCCCGCCAGATCGGCCAGCGTGACGTGCGGGTCCATCTCGACGGGTCGGCCCAGATGCGCGTGCGACACCAGCGCGCACAAATTGCCATAGCCCGTCGCGTCCTGCGCATAGAGCGCCAGCCAGTCGATCTGCGGCGCGCCGTTCGCCAGCCGCTGCCCCGGCCGCGCGACGCTGAGCAGCGCGCCAACGATCGGCTGCACCCCCGCCGCCTTGCACGCATCGCCAAACGCCATCGCGCCATACAGCCCGTTGCGATCACAGATCGCAATCGCCGGAAACCCGCGCTCGCGCGCGGCTTTCGCGATCGCCTTCGGCTCGATCGCCCCTTCGAGCATCGTGTAACTGGAAAAGACGCGCAGGGGGACAAAGGGGCTGTAGGCCATGCGAGCGACGCTAGGCATATGTGACGATTCGGGGAAGGCCCGAATACGCCCTCCCCTTCAGGGGAGGGCAGCGAGACTTGGCAGCTTGCTGCCTAGTCGCAGCGGGTGGGGTTTCGCGGCCTTGCGCCACCCCGACAGACCCCACCCCAACCGCTCCCCTCAAGGGGAGGGGCTTTGGAAATCTACCCCAACAATTCCTCAATCTCTTTACGCAGCTGCTCCGGCTTCGTCGTCGGCGCATGCCGCGACACCACCTTCCCATCGCGATCGACCAAAAACTTGGTGAAGTTCCACTTGATGCCGCTGCCGAGCAGCCCGGTCTTTTCCTGCTTCAGATGCTTGAAGATCGGGTCGGCACCGTCGCCATTGACCTCGATTTTCGCCATCACCGGAAAGCTGACGTCATAGGTCAGCGAACAGAAATTCGCGATCTCGGTCGCATCACCCGGCTCCTGCGCCCCGAACTGGTTGCACGGAAAGGCCAGGATCTCGAGCCCGCGATCCTTGTAGTCGCGGTACAGCTCCTCGAGCCCCTCATATTGCGGCGTAAACCCGCATTTCGACGCGGTATTGACGATCAGCAGCACCTTGCCGGCATAGGCCGACAGGTCGCCCGTCGTTCCATCGGCCAGTCGAACGGGAAAGTCCGTGAGCTTGGTCATTTTTCTACTCCTTGTATCGCGCCAGTCGATCGTCGAGATTGGCGCGAACGCCGCGCCATTCTGACGCGATGATCGAATAAACCACCGAATCGCGGATGTGGCCATCCGCCATCACCAGATGTCCGCGCAGAACCCCGTCGAGCTTCGCACCAAGCCGCTCGATAGCAACGCGTGAGCGATGGTTCAGCCAGTCGGTGCGCAATTGAACGACATGGCAGCCGAGCGTATCGAAAGCATGGGCCAGCAGCATTCGCTTCGCTTCGGTGTTAAGTCCGGTGCGTTGGACATGCGGCGCATAAACCGTGCCGCCGATCTCGACCCGCCGATGCCCCTCGGCCATGCGCATGAAACGCGTCGTACCGACAATCGCCCCGTCCCGATCGATCGCCGCAAAAGCCATCGTGCGGTGCGCCGCGGTTTCCGCCCAAATGCGCGTAAACCAGCCATCGTCGGGGGATATCGGGACGCCGGTGGTGAATTGACCGGCTAGCGGAGCCAGCACCTCGACCAGCGCGGGCACGTCGTCGCGCGCCAGCGGGCGAAGCGTGACATGCTTGCCGCGCAGCGTTGGCGAATCGGTCCAGGCGCTCATGCAGTCGCCTCAATCCGCCCGTCGTGCAAGCGCAGCACGCGGTCCATCCGCGCTGCCAGCCGTTCGTTGTGCGTCGCCACCAGCGCCGCCGAACCATGATCGCGGACCAATGACACGAACTGGTCGAACACCCGGTCGGCGGTCGCCTCGTCCAGGTTGCCCGTCGGTTCGTCGGCGAGCACCAGCATCGGTCGGTTCGCCAGCGCGCGCGCCACCGCGACGCGCTGCTGCTCGCCGCCCGACAGCTTGCTCGGCTTGTGCTGCAACCGCTCGCCCAGCCCCAACCGCCCGAGCAGCTCCGCGGCGCGTTCCTCGGCGTCGGCCTGCGCCGTCCCGCGGATCAGCTGCGGCAGCACGACATTCTCGATCGCGTTGAAATCGGGGAGCAGATGGTGGAACTGATAGACGAAGCCGATCTTCTCGCGCCGTGTCTTGGTCCGCTCGCCCTGATCATATTGCGTCACATCGGCGCCATCGATGCGGATCGTTCCGTCGAAGCCGCCTTCGAGGAGCCCGACCGCCTGCAACATCGTCGACTTGCCCGATCCCGACGGGCCAAGCAGCGCGACAATCTCGCCGCGCTTCAGATGCGCGTCGACCCCGCGCAGCACGTCGATCGTCACATCGCCCTGTGTGAAGCTGCGCTTGAGCGCGATCAGCTCGAGGATCATGTCACTCATAACGCAGCACCTGCACCGGATCGGTATTCGCCGCCTTGAACGCGGGATAGAGAGTTGCGAGGAAACTGAACACGACCGCCATCAACGCGATCCCGGCGATTTCGAACGGATCGGGTTTCGACGGCAATTCGGTCAGGAAGCGGATCGACGGGTCCCAGAGCGGCTGGCCGGTCAGAAACTCGACGCCGCGCAGCACGCCCTGCCGGAAATAAAGCAGCCCGAAACCGAGCGCCATGCCCATGAGCGTGCCCGCGATCCCGATTGACAGGCCGATCGCCATGAAAATGCGCAGCACCGCATCGCGCGGCGCCCCCATCGTGCGCAAAATCGCCATGTCGCGCGTCTTGGCGCGCACCAGCATGATCAGTGACGACACGATGTTGAAGGCGGCGACCAGCACGATCAGCGACAGGATGACGAACATCGCGACGCGCTCGATCGACAGCGCCTCGAACAGGCTGCTGTTCATCTGCCGCCAGTCCGACACGACAGCCTGCGCCGCGACCTTTTCCTTCAGCGGCGCGAGTATCTCGCCGACCTTATCGGGGTCGGTGACCTTGACCTCGATCATCCCGACCTGATCGCCGGTCAGCAGCAGCAATTGCGCATCTTCCATCGGCATCACGACATACATTTTGTCGAAATCATAGACTCCGATCTCGAACACCGCAGTCACCCGGTAACTGATTTCGCGCGGCACCGTGCCGAACGGGGTCGGACGCCCTTGCGGATTGATGATCGTCAAATTCGACCCGACCGTTGCGCCGATATTGCGCGCCAGCTCGCTGCCAATCGCAACATTGCCCGCATTGGGTGTCAGCGTGTTCAGATTGCCCTGCAATACCTTGCCGCCCAGCGTCTGATTATTGCGGATGTCGGGCACCGTCATCCCACGCACCAATATGCCCTCAACCCGCCCGCCAAAAGTCGCGAGCAAAGGCTGCTCGATCAACGGCGTCGCCGACACAACATCGGGCGTCGCCTTCGCCTGCTTGAGCACATCGCGCCAATCATCGAGCCGCCCGCCGAACCCCTGCACCACGGCATGGCCGTTGAGCCCGACGATCTTGTCGAACAGGTCGGCGCGCACCCCGTTCATCACGCTCATCACGATCACCAGCGCCGCGACGCCCAGCGTGACGGCGACAAAGCTGAACGCCGCCGCGACAAAGATGAACCCTTCGCCGCGCTGCGGAAGCATATAGCGTTTGAAAATGGTGCGTTCGTATGGACGCAGGATCATGGGGCAATCGGCCTTTGCGGCGCATGTGAGATGACACGCATGCGGTCGCTTTAAGCAGAGCCCGCAGCGCTGGCAATGGGCGCGGGCATGTGCGTCTTTTGCGATTGAGTCGCAGAATATGTTGCACATCGGCCACAGCGGAGGGCAAAAGCAGCGCCAAACGGCTTGCGCAGGGTGACAAACCGCCCCCTTACGCCTAGCCCGATGACTTCTGGATCAAGCGGCCCCAAGGCCCGGTTCCAGGGAGTGCAGGCCTTTCGCCGGGCCTGCAACAAAAGGGGATGGCGAGTGTTCGTCACACGCGCCCGGGTTTCGCAAAGCGAGGCCCGGGCGTTGTGATTCAGAGCGCAACGCGTCGCAGATGCCCTTCCTCACATTCGTCACCCCGGACTTGATCCGGGGTCCACGACTTCAGCGCGACACTGGATCCCGGATCAAGTCCGGGATGACGATGAAGAAAAGGTCGGCCTCGGCCTCCTCTACCCCTCGCTCTCGCTGATATCCTCCAGCATATCGGTATCCAGCACCCGCACCCGCCCCTGTTCGAGCGAAATCACCCCCGATTCCTCCCAGCTTTTCAGCTGGCGGTTGATATGCTCACGGCTCATCCCGGCAAAATTGCCCAGCTCGGTCTGGCTGAGCTCAACGCGGTGCGACGCCTCGACATCCTTGTGAATCAGGCGCTTCAGGTAGCGCGCCAGCCGCGGCCCCGACGCATAGGCGCGGTCGCTTTCGATCGTCTGGTCGGCGGTGCGCAGCCGCCGCGCCAGCTGCTGCATCAGCGACCAGGCAAAATCGGGATGGCTCGCGGCAAAATCGCGCAGCGCGTTGCGGCCCAGCTGCAGCGCGCTGCCCGCGCTCGTCGCGGTCACCGATGCGGTGCGTTCGCCGCCGTCGAGCAGCGCAATCTCGCCCAGCACCGCGCCGGGTTCGGCGTAAGCAAGCACGATCTCGCGCCCGCCACCGGTCAGCATCGACACGCGCGCCGTGCCCTGGGTCAGGATCAGCATCATGTCGCCCGGGTCACCCTGGACCAGCAATTCCTTGCCCTTGACGAAATTGACCTGCACCGCGCGGCTGGTGATCTCGGCCCAATCTTCGGCCGACAGCCCCGAAAAAATGCTATCTGGGCCTTGCAACTCGGCGAGTTTTGCGTGATCCATGCCCCTGATACCCCTTTATCTGTTCGGTCAGACCAGCCGGCTCTGCTTCACCGCCGCTTCGATAAAGCCCGCGAACAACGGATGCGGGTCGAACGGCTTCGATTTGAGCTCCGGATGGAACTGCACCCCGATAAACCACGGATGGTCGGGCCGCTCAACGATTTCCGGCAACATGCCGTCGGGCGACATGCCCGAAAACACCAAACCGCCTTTTTCCAGCCGGTCACGATAGGCGTTGTTCACCTCATACCGGTGGCGATGGCGCTCGCTGATGTCATTCGCGCCATAGACCGCCGCAACATGGCTGTTCGGCGACAATTTCGCGTCATAGGCGCCCAGCCGCATCGTGCCGCCCAGATCGGTGTCGGCGCCGCGTTTCTGCAAGCCTTCGGCGCTCATCCATTCGGTGATCATGCCGACAACGGGTTCATCGGTACGCCCGAATTCGGTGCTCGACGCATCCGCGATGCCGCTCGTGTTCCGCGCGCCCTCGATGCACGCCATCTGCATGCCCAGACAGATGCCAAAGAAAGGCACACCCCGTTCGCGCGCAAAACGCACGCTCGAAATCTTGCCCT
>JAHJHL010000178.1 GCA_018823905.1 Alphaproteobacteria bacterium | reverse complement strand
GCGACCCGCGACGAACCCGCGCTGATCGACCTGCTCGACCTCGTCGCGCTCGGCACCGTCGCCGACGTCGCGCGGCTGACCGGGTTCAACCGCGCGCTGGTGACGCAGGGGCTGAAGGTGATGGCGCGGCGCGGCAACACCGGGCTGGCGGCGCTGATGGACGCGGCGCGGCTGACCAAGCCGCCGACCGCGAGCGACATGGGCTTTGCGCTGGGGCCGCGGATCAACGCCGGCGGGCGGGTCGGCAAATCCGACCTTGGCGTGCGCTTGCTGACGACGTCGGACCCGCAGGAGGCCGCCGACATTTCGCAGGAACTCAACCGGCTGAACGAAGAACGCCGCGCGATCGAGGCGGGGGTGCTCGACGAAGCGATGACCGCGAGCACCGGTTGCGGCAACGCGCCGGTCGCGATCGTCGCCGGACAGGGCTGGCACCCCGGGGTGATTGGCATCGTCGCCGGGCGGCTGAAGGAACGGCTGCACCGCCCCGCGATCGTCATCGCGCTCGATGACGCGGGCATCGGCAAGGGCTCCGGTCGCTCGATCAGCGGTGTCGACCTGGGCGCCGCGATCCTCGCGGCCAAGGAAAGCGGGCTGCTCGTCGCGGGCGGCGGCCATGCGATGGCGGCGGGGCTGACCGTGGCGGCCGACAAGGTCGATGCGCTCGGCGCCTTTCTCAACGACCGCCTCGCCGCCGATGTCGAGCGTGCGAGCGGCGACAAGGCGCTGCTCATCGACGCGGTGCTGGCGCCGCGCGGGATCTCGCCCTTGTGGTGCGACGCGATCGAAAGCGCCGGTCCCTATGGTGCCGGCTGGCCCGCCCCTCGCGTCGCGACCGGGCCGGTGCGGATCCTCGAGGCAAGCATCGTCGGCACCGATCATGTCCGCCTGATTGTGGCAGGCGACGATGGCGGGCGGTTCAAGGCGGTGGCGTTCCGCAGCGCCGAAACCGAACTCGGCCAGACCTTGCTCCACGCGCGCGGGGGGCGCAAATTATGGCTCGCCGGGCGCGCCAAACGCGACGATTGGGGCAGCCGCCCCGCCGCCGAACTCCACCTCGAGGACGCCGCCTGGGCCGATTGAACCCGCGCCGCGCAATATTTTTGCGCAAGCACGGCGCCAGCGCGCTTGACCGTATGGATATGCGAGTCTAATGCGCCGCTTCACCGAATGACGGCCCCTTCGTCTAGCGGTCTAGGACGTCGCCCTTTCACGGCGAAAACACGGGTTCGAGTCCCGTAGGGGTCACCAATTCTCTCTCTCAGAGGGTTCCAAAACGGCTCAAAACTGGCTGTTTTCTGCGCTTTTTTATGATATAGCTGTCTCAATTGGAGCGGCTGGATATCACTTCATACCAACAATTCGATGGTAGATCTGATGGCATGGCGCCGCTCCCGATTCGGGAGATACCATCATGGCGCTCACAGCCGTTGGAATCAAAGCCGCCAAGGGGCGGGACAAGCCTTATAAGCTTACCGATGGGGACGGACTGTACCTCACAATTATGCCCAATGGATCGCGCTATTGGCGCATGAATTATCGTTACCTTGGCAAGCAGAAGACGTTGTCCTTTGGCGTCTGGCCGGAGACCGGCCTTGCCGAGGCTCGCAAGCAGCGGGATGATGCGCGGAAGCTCCTGGCGCGCGGGGAAGATCCCGGCGAACGGGTCAAGCTCGATCGAATTGCCGCGACGGTGGCCGCCGCTAACAGCTTTCAGGCCGTGACCGATGAATGGCTTTCGAAGATGGAGCGCGAGAACCGTTCGGCGGTAACGATGAAAAAATTGCGCTGGCTAACGGAGTTCATCAATGCTTCGATTGGGAAGAGGCCGATTGCCGCAGTGACAGCGCAAGAGCTTCTGGTGATGCTGCGCAAGATGGAGGGCAAGGGTCGATACGAGACGGCCAAGCGACTTCGCAGCACCTGTTCGCAAATCTTTCGCTACGCGATCGCCACCGCACGAGCCGAACGCGACGTGGCGGCGGATTTACGTGGCGCCCTAATCGCCCCCCAGCCTGTCCATCGACCCGCAATCACCAACCCAGCTGGCGTTGGGAGCCTCCTGAGGGCCATAGAGGCCTTTGAGGGGCATCCGAACACCAAAGTGTCCCTCCGCCTCCTCCCGCATGTCTTTGTGCGCCCAGGCGAGCTTAGACACGCTGAATGGGATGACTTCGACTTAGACAAGGCGTTGTGGGTTGTCCCGCCCCATAAGACGAAGATGCGGCGGCCGCACGCGATCCCGTTGTCGCATCAGGCAATCGATATCATTGGTTCGATTGAGCATGATGCAGACTACAGCAAGTTTCTGTTCCCCTCGCTTCGTTCGCTCGAGCGGCCGATGTCGGAAAACACGATCAATGCGGCGCTCAGGCGGATGGGGTTTGCCCAGGACGAAATGACCGGACATGGATTCCGCGCGATGGCGGCGACCCTGCTCAACGAGATGGGGCTCTGGCATCCCGATGCGATTGAGCGGCAGTTAGCACATTGCGACAACAACGCGGTGCGCCGAGCCTACACGCGCGGCGAGTATTGGGAGGAGCGGGTGCGCATGATGCAGCATTGGTCGGACCATCTCGACTTTCTCAGGGACGGGGCGAAAGTGGTACAGGGCAGTTTCGCTCAGGGTCTCTAGCTGGAAACCTCGGTTCTCGATGTGAGCAAGTTCGCCGGCTCCATCCGCACCCCACCTGCTAGCGACGGTCATAATGTCGAAAGTCCATTGCATCCGCCGATCGTCGCCGAGCCGCACTTTTTGTGGAACCGTTATCTAAGTCGCCCGGTAGATCGGGCTCATCAACACGTCATCGCCGAACAATATTTCTCATTGATCCGACCGAGCGGACAGACTTGAGCGCGCGCCGAACAATTGGTCCGAGGAATAAGCGATCGCAAATGGTCTATCTAGTTATCGACGCCCCATCCCATACCGAGATCAGAGGGCGTCATGATCAACTTCAACACAGGACTGGCTACTCATCTGACAAAGTAAAGATAAGAGCGACTTGATGAAGCGTTGCGAGACCATAAATAGTTCAACGTAGTTGACACGCCTGATCGCGATGCCCTTATTCGGTACAAGATGTTGGGTGCAACAGGCGGAGGACGGTGATTGTGGCTCTGGATTTGAGCAGAGTGCGCGAACGCGAATCATTGCCGGTGAAGCGCGAACCCCATTGGCAGCGCCTGCGTCCGGGGTGCTATCTCGGTTATCGGCCATCGCGTCGCGAAGGCGCCGGCACATGGATTAGCCGAGCCTATGACGAAGACGCCAGGCGCTATCGCTATCTGGCGCTCGGCGAGTTCGTAGACGAGCCAGCGCGAGAGAGATTTGTATTTGCCAAACAGGAAGCGGAGCGTTTTGCTCAGCTCGTCGACACCGGCGGATATCTCGAGAACCGGCCCACCACGGTGGAGGACGCCTGTCGTCGGTATGCTTTGACCAATCCGGAAGCCGAAGGCCGCTTTCGGCGCTATGTGTATGGCGATCCCATCGGACAGATAAAGCTTCACCGGCTGCGCCGTCATCACCTCGTTGCCTGGCGAACCCGACTGGAGGAAATCCCGTCGCTCGTCAGTCGAAGCAAGAAGAAGCCGCTAGTCACGCGGCCGCGCGCGCCCGCGTCCGTCAATCGTGATATCGCGATGATGCGGGCGGCGCTGAATCAAGTTCTGGCGCCTGGCGCGCCGGGCTCCGAAGCCGCGTGGCAAGAAGCCCTGAAATCGGTGCGAAATGCGAGCAGGCAGCGGACCCTCTATTTGGACAAGGATCAGCGTAAAGCGTTGTTGGCTGTCATGGACGAAGAGGCGGAGCCGTTTTTTCGGACACTTTGCTTGCTTCCGCTGCGTCCGGGTGCGGCTGCCCAATTGGTTGTCGAAGACTTTGAGGAGCGGACCGGAGAATTGACGATCGGCAGGGACAAGGCCGGCAAAGGTCGCCGGATTCTGATCCCTCCCGCGGTAATCGAACTTTTTGCCAAGCAATCTGCTGGGAAAGAACAGCACCAGCCGTTGATCTCGCGGGCCAACGGAAAGCGTTGGGACAATTACAGCTGGCGCGGGCCGATGAGGGCAGCAGTGGAGGATGCGAAGCTGCCAAAGGGAACCACCGCCTATACCCTGCGGCACAGCACGATCACCGATCTTATAAACGAAGGTTTGCCCCTACTAGCCGTCGCGCAGATCAGCGGCACCAGCACTGAAATGATCGAACGTCACTATGGCCACCTCAACCGGGGCGCAGCAGCGCAGGCGCTTGCGACGCTGGACCTGTGACGCTCACGGCTCAAGGGCCGTCATGCAGTTGACGTGACGCTAAGAACTTCCGCCTATCCCCCCCTTCAGAGGGGTCGCATTCAGCGACTCGGGGAGAATATCATGAAGCTTATCGTCGTTCTTGGCGCGGTCATCGCTGTCGCCACCGCGCCCGCCCTCGCGCAGGACGTATCGACGCCCGCCGCACTATCGGCACCGCAAACGATCACGCTGCCGATCAACGCGCTCGTGCAGGTGACGCCGGCGAATGAAATCACTTCGAAGGAAATGAAGGAAGGCACGACCCGCGAATTCCTGGTCGTAAACGATGTCGAATACCAAGGCGTCGTTCTCATCCCGCGCGGCTCGCCCGTCGAAGCGCAGGTGACATGGCGCACCGGCAAAGGTATCGTTGGCAAGTCAGCTAAATTCGAACTGTCGTTCGATTGGGTGCGGGTCCACCAAGCCAGCTATAAGCTGCGCGGCATGCATCGGCAGGAAGGCCGCGGTAACACGGCTGGCGCCCTGCTCGGCGCAGCGATCATCACGGGAAAATCGGCGACGATGACACCGGGTCAGATCGTCAACGTCTTCACTGCCGAACCGATCATGGCGACCAAATACCGGTAAGCGATTTCTGCGCGGCGCCAATCGACTCAATGCTCAGAGAAAAGCCCGCCAGCAACAACTGGCGGGCTTTCATTAATTACCGCGTCGAAATCTTATGCGAGCAGGCTGCTGCCTTGGCCCAAAGGCTTCTTTTTACGCATCGCGGCGCCGATCATGCCGATGCCGAAAAGCATCATGGCCCAGGTCGCCGGCTCGGGAACGGCGGGAACGCCTTCCGTGATGTTGAGCTGCGCGGCGGGGCGCAAGCCGGAAAAACTCCACATCGCGTCCTCTGCACCGCCAAGGGTGACCGTCTGCAATTTGGCGCCCAAAGCGATGCGCTTGTCGGCAGACGCCAGTGCCGCATTATACTGTGCCACGAAATCCGAGCTCAGCGATACCGTGAACAGAGGCATCGATGAGGACGATACGCCCGTAATCGTATGCTGCCCGAGCAATTTGCCCGAACCAAGATCGGCGAAAGCAGCGGTGCCGCCCGTGCCGTTCAGCAGCGAATTCATCGATCCCGCGTAATCGTAAAGACCAACCGTTTCCGAGCCGGTCTCGGTCTGAAAGATTCCGTTGGCAAAGAATGTAATCGTGATCGCGGACGCTGAAGCCATTCCGGTCAAATCGAAGGCATAAAAGGAATTCAACAAGCGATTGCCATTTTCGCCGGTATAGGTGTTGACATTCGAGGGCGTGTGGAGCCCAGCGCTGTCATACCAGCCATTATCCGAACTTACCGTCGTGGCTGCAGAAGCGCCGGTGGCAGACGACGTCATGAGTAGTGCAAGCACGATTTTTGCGGCAGATTTCATGTTATTTACCTTTTCAAATGCCGCCAAAATCGCCGGACACGCAAAATTGTTTCACGGAATTAAGTTCGCGCTATCAGAGTGTTAGAATTCCACAACGCAAACTTAACAGCGAATGGAATAATATGTGCCAGTTTGGCACATATTTGTAATCCGAAAGATTGCGATCCCGGTCTTGGGTCACGTTGTGAAGGTGCCATCATCGACCACATCTTAACATATCCGCTGGTATTGCGGCCCCTTCAAGAGGATAGCCACGAACTCCGGTCTCACCCAATTCGTTCGTCGCCTGCGGATAAAACAACCTGCCATGATCAAGTTGCACCCTGTTCTGGTAGAAAAGCCCTGGGGCGTGACACGGCTTCCCCACCCCTTTGAGATACCCGTGCGCAAGCACATCGGAGAAATCTGGTTTCAGAGAGCGGAGCAAGAACCCCCACTTTCGCTGCTCGTCAAATATCTCTTCACCTCGCAGGCTCTGTCCATCCAGGTTCACCCCAATGATGAACAGGCGCGCGCCCGCGGTTTGCTCGCGGGAAAAGAAGAATGCTGGTATATTCTCGATGCAAAACCGGGAGCGTCCTTAGGCATCGGCACCATACGCCCGCTCGACGCTGAAGAGCTTCAAGCGGCTGCGCGCACGGGTGAGATCGAGAAACTGCTCCAATGGCATCCGGTCGAGCCAGGCATGCTCTTTCATATTCCCCCCGGCACGATCCACGCGATCGGGGCCGGGATCACGCTGCTGGAAGTTCAGCAGAACAACGACATTACGTTTCGGCTTTACGATTATGGACGGCCGCGCGAACTCCATCTGGCGGACGGCAGCGACGTTGCCGATGCTCGGCCTTTTCCGTTCGAACGACAGAAGCACGTGGAGCCCGAGCGATCCGCGATCCTGCTAAGTGCCAAACATTTCACGGTTGCACAGATCACTGATGATCGTCGGCCCATCGATATCAATGCGCCGCATGACATCATGGTGATCCCTCTCAAAGGAACAATCCAGGTCGCAGACTCTACCGCGATGCCGGGCGAGTGCGTGATCGTCAGCCGCGAGACTCCCCTGATACCCGAGCCTGGCGCACGCGCGCTGCTGGCGTGGGCCGACTGATCGCCAGACCGGACGATCATGATGCAACGCCTTCGCGCGTTTCTGCCGTCGCCGACCAGGATTATTGGCGTGAATTCGCCCTTTATTTGGCCCCATTCCCCCTTTGCGAGCACGGGTGCCAAACAGCTGACTGGGTATCGGCGCCAACGACAAGAAAGGCCCCACCGCAATCGGCAGGGCCTTTCCGGCCTGCAGGCCGCGTTTCCGCCGCCCGCAGACTGACTTTCCTGCTGCCCCCCGGGGGTGGGTGAGCAAGAGGAAAGCCCACCCTTAGGTGTCCGCCCGAAATAGGCAAATATGGCGATGGCAGCAGAGCAGGCTGGGGGGAGTTAGGCGGTGACCGCAGCCGCGGCACGGGTTCGGGCCTTGAACGTTAATTCACCTTCGAAGGGCAGGACCAGGAATTTGGGCACAGATTTTCAGGATGGCGCGACGAGCGCGCCGACCCTATGAACGACGTTGCTGGCGATGCCGCAGAGACGCAACGAAAGTTGCCTCACCTCTGACCCCCGGGATCGCCAGCACTTGATCTCGCATCAGATCTGTTGCGGCATGTTCTGCCATTTCTCTCCGGCATCAATGCGGAAGATACAAAAACCTTCGATATTCGGTCGCGGCATTTGACGGTGAAGACGCCCATTCTTTCCGAGAGGGAGGCGAGAGGTATAACACCATCGATCCGGAAACGATGGCCGTGAACAGTTCGTCGTCAGCCGATTCAGCGTAACCTGTCAACTTGGGTCGCGTTGGATCGACGGGACTGTCACACCGGCAATCTTGAGGACGGCAAAAAGACCGCGCCAGTGGAACGCGGCCTTTCCGGCATATCCAATGCAGCCCCTTAGCCACTCTCCGGGTCGTTGGAGTCGCCAAAGTTGCAAAAATCATATCCTAAACATCATCATCGTCAATCCAACTGACGGATAGTGCGGGTCATTTCGGGACATGGCATTGGCCGCATGATCGGGCCGCCTGTGCTTTCGTCGATTTGCCAGGACCCTGCGGGCGCTGGTCGCTCTTCGAGGGTTGGACATGCTGACGACGCGCTTCGCATTTTGAAGGCGTTGCGCGCTGCAACGCGTCGGTCTGCAAACGCCGCGGCTGATGCTGTCTCAACGCGTGTGCGCTCTATACTCCTGAGACATTCGGTCTTCTGCCTCCCGCTAGGACGCTCGACCCGGTAATTCACCGGTCTTTCATAGGTTTCCGTATAAGTTCACATTGACCTCGCCGCGCTCCGACCCGCACGGCGGGGTTATGATTTGGCCACGCCTTCAGCGGCGCGCGCCAGAAACTGGCCCGACCCTTCCCCACTCCTAGGGTCGGGCCCTTTCCAGATTTGGGTTGCCGTCTGCCGGAGCGAACGCCTCCTCACCTCCACGCTCGTCAGTGCGAGACGCAATAAGGGCTCGGGTTTAACACCCGAGCCCCAGATTTTGCCCAAAATGCGCAAGCCAATCAAGCGTAGCGGACGCTGACCTTCTGCCGACGGCGCGACCGCATGGCCGCGCCCATGGCACCGAGTCCCAACAGCATCATCGCCCATGTTCCGGGCTCGGGTACGGCTGACGCTGTATCCAGCGCAACAAAGGCCGTAGCATTCGGTAGCCACAACGTATTGGCAAAATTGAGCTGCAGCACCCCGCTTTGGATCGACACGTCCGCTCCAGTGAAGCCGATGATCGACGAGTTATTGAGGTTTGCGCTCGTGAACGCCTTCGACAGATCCGAAAGCGACACAATGGTCTGCGTAAGACCCAAAAAACCCCCAGAGATGTTCGTGATCCGGAGCCCGCCGCCATTGAAATTAAGTCCAATGGCGGGATTGGGCGCGGCACCTACCACAAACTCCCGGCCGCCACCGACAACGGCCGAGTTGGTGAAACAAGAATAGGAGGATCCCGCCCCGACCTGTTCGCAGGTCACGGTGTCACCAATCAGCGACGCCGCTTGCGCGGGCGAAGCCACAAGCAATGCTGCGAACGAACAAGCGAGCCAAAGTCTTTTCATAACACCCCCGATAACATTTCCTAACATCTGTAAAATTTCTCGGCGAGAGTCCATGCCCTGCCCACGGGGATTTGATAGTTGTTTCGTTTTGAAACGATTGCGCAGCGGCTCGTTAGGGGCTCGCTCGATACCGACCGACACCGACGCGAGAGCGCAATTTCCCGACCAAAGCCTCATGGAAGCAACGCGAGATCATAATATGGGTTGTGCCAGCTCGTCTGGAATAGGCCCCTTTCGACTGCGTTTGGCGACAAGCGATGTCGAACGCGACAGCAAGGCTCCCCTGTTTACTTCGAGCATCCTTCAACGACGATCGCCGCAGCTTCGAGCAGAATCAGAGGCCCAGCATCGGAGGGTCGTTTCCAGGTCGCCAGCCAAACCGTGCGGACGCTAGGCTCAGACTGGCATGATTAAGAAGCTTGCCGCCGTGATGCTGATTGACGGGAGCCACTGGTTTCGCAAAAGAGCGCGCGACCCGCGAATGCGAATTTTTCATGCCGCAAAGGACGCCTCGTTTGGATGCCGAAGTTTGCGCAACATGGACCTGTTACAACTACCGTGCTGCCGCTCGCGAGGCTTATGCGGTGGCCACATTACCGATAGCGGAGCCATGAATGGCGATGATCAATCAAATTCCGAAAATTGCCTTTTGGGCGGCTCTCATCGTGACCCTTTACTTCGCACTGAGCCCGGCACCACCGGTGCTCGTTGCGAATGACAAGTCCCAGCATATCTTGGCGTTCGCCACTCTGACCGCGCTGTTTTGTTGGGCTTATCCTAAAGCAAAATGGTTCTGGGTATTAGGATCGTTGGCCCTGATAGGGGGAGCGATCGAGATCGCTCAGGGCATTCCGGTTCTGAACCGTTCGAGCGATCTTGCCGACTGGTATGCCGATGTCGCCGCCGCGGCGCTAACGATAGTGATGATCCGCGTGATAATGTGGATGATGAATTCGCGAAATGTCCGCGCAGCCGGTACAGATTAGTCCTTCGTTCCTTGGACGGAGCCACGCTCGGCGATCCAACTCTAAGTGCGGCCGAAATCTCAATCAGACGGACCGCGCGTTGGCAGACTCTGGGCAGTCCGTAGTGACGGCTTCTTTTCAGATCTGCCGGCGCGGGGATGTTCGCGGTCGAGCTGGGAATGCCGGTCAGACCGATGCGCGCGGCAAGGTGATTGGCCATGCCCAGGAGCTGCGTCAAACTGGCCGCGGGGTCGTGCAGACGTCCTGCCTCCAGCTTTGCCGGATCGGGACTACTTGGGGACCAAGGCTCAGCTCAAATAGTCAGCAGAGCAGCAACGCGCTGGCCATTAGCAACTCGACGGTGTGTGCAGCACGACCCCGATTGCGCCCGTCGCGGCTTGGGGCGGATCGCATGTCGATCCGCCGATTTTCAGCCGACGCGCTCGACCAGCCCGACGCAGGGTCAATCATTCCGTCCAAAAACGCTGATCGGTTAATGCGAATTCGCAGGTGTCTGATCTCTCACAGCTGCCGCGATCGATTAACTCGCCGACCCGGCCGACGAGAGTGCCCCCCCCTGCCAAGACCGGCTGCAACGCACAAAGGGATCGTGCGGATAGTCCGGACCGCGCGACGCGCGGCCCGGTAGAAGCATTCAATCGATAGCCTTTTGAAGCTCGGCGAGAATACGCAACGACCCTGATCCAGGTTCCTGTGACGTCGATATTTTTATATCTCCGGGGAGTGGGCCGAGTTGCACGCGAACAATCGGTCGAACGTAGCCGGCCGCTTCTTGCAGTAACTTTTGGAAGCGGTCAGCAGCGGTGATCAATCCGGCCGTTAGCTTGTTGGAAGCAGCAGGCTCTAAAGATTTTCCATCTGGCGTCCGACCGCTTTTACCCTACGGAACCCCGATGCTCCTACCTGTATCGCGCGCGCGTGGTTTGCCAACCACGCGAACGCATCGACCAACCGATGCCGCCGAAGCCAAGAAGAAGTAGCATCCATGTTGACGGTTCAGGAACGGCCCCTGCAACGCTGGTATCATCGAGCACATTGAATGCAAGCCTCCCAATGCCGGGAATGTTTCCTACCCTGTCACCTGACAACTGCCGCTGGGAAGGTAAAAAACCGCCGCTCCCAAACGACGCCCAGGTTTGATTCTCGTTGTCACCAGACATGCCAAACCAGTAAGTCCCTGCGGCCAAAGAGACCGCGCTAAAGTTAGACGTCACTTTCACAATGCCGTTGTAACCGCTCACTGGCGAAACCCCGGCGATTGGATTTGTAAAGCTGAATAGATTAGATGCGGCAGGAGACCCCGCGACGTCGGCTCGGATTTTGACGCGAATAGAGTCGCCAACCTCGGCGTAACCTGCACCCGAAAAAATCTCAAATCCGGTGATGTTTGTCGCGGACGCCAACTCGATCATCACCAGAAAATTCTGACCGCTTGAATTATTTGTCCAGAAACCGTCACGCAACGGTTCAGTTGGTGATCCATCCACAACGACAGCAGCCATACTTGTTGCAGGCATCGCCGCAAGCGCACCTATCGCGATAGCCAAACCCAGCTTCTTCATGAACAACCCCTGTTAGGTTAATTTAACAATCGACCCGGCGTCACAATGGCAGAAACCTAGCCAATTTCCTAACAAAAACTAGACATTACATGGCGCCGTGCCGTTATGAGACCGCGGTGTATGTTAAGAAAGATAGGAATCTTTGACAGTGAGAGTTCCTAGAATGGCGTTGTATCGCCTTCATAGCCCTGATCGAAGCATCGCCAAAATCCGTCTAAATTAGGGGGCTTCCGAAAAGCCTTGGATATCGGCTCGCGAATTGGCCTCAATCAGCGCCGCGCCTTCAGCGGCCGCGCGAATGGCCGGGATGAGGCGCGAAGCGGAAGCCCTTCCCCCGCGGCGTCAAAACGTCCGCTTTCAGACACGCCCCAAGTGCCCGGTTACGTAGGAGATCGGGCGCGTTGCAGTCGGACGACTATCGGGCTCGGTGTGGCCGATTTCTGCCAGTCCGACGACACGTGAGAAATATGGAATACGGGCGCCACCACCTTACGGCGAACGGCCTATATGCCGGAATATATGACCGCAAAAATGAGGCCGGAGCAACAAACGTCGCCCCGGCCCCTGCTGCATCTACCGCTTCTGATCGGGTCGCGTGATCAGAAGGCGATTCGTGCAGTCACGCGTGCACCATGGGTGTTGCGATCCGATGCCAGGGTGCCGCTATAAGCCGCACCAAGACGAACCGATCCCGTGGTAAATTCAAAGCCGGCTTCGAGCTCGGCAGAATTTTTCGGCAGCGCCGTACCCAGCACCGCGAACCCGTTGGTTCCGGAGACGAAGCGCGAGGCGATCACCGCGCTGCGGTCATCGAAAGCGCGGTTCCAGGCGACCGAGGCATAAGGCTGGAAGCCCGGTTTGCCGAGATTGAACTGCACCCGTCCGCCAAGGCTGAGGAAGGTCGTTTTCTGATTGGCTTTGCCGACTGCCAGCGCCGCGGTGCCGCCCGTTTCGGCAAAGGCATCGCTTCCCGTATCGACATGCGCCAAACGGGCAAAGGGCGTGACCGCGGCGTTGCCGGTGACAATTGCATAGCCGAGCTCACCAAAGATTTGCAGCGTATCGGCGTCGCGATTCGACGTCAGCGTCTGGCCCAGCGGCGCTACGGTGATAGCGCGCGAGGTGTCGATGTCGTGCCACGCGTAGCTGATCCCAACGGACCCGCGCAGACCGGTTTCGGCCCCGTAGGTCGCATGTGCTGCAAGATATTTGCTGTCGACTTTGGCGCGGTCGCTGCGACCATCGAGGTCGAAGTCCGAACCACCGATACCCGCCGAGAGGGCAGCGGCGAAACCGTTGCCGCCGATTCCGACGCCCGCGACCAGACCCTTGTGATCGGTGTTCATCGCCGCGCTGCCGCGGTTGGCGTCGAAATCACCCCATCCACCAAAGGCCGAGCCCCAGACAAAGGCGCCGCCGTCCTGCGGAGCCGTCATGCCCATCAACGCATTGCGCAGATGGCGGCTGTCGTCGGTCAGACCGCTGATCGAGCTGGCGAGGATTTCGCCCGACAGATCGGTAAAGCTGGCCTGCGCCGTGGCGGCGTTTTGCACCAGCACCGCTTCGAACAGCGGATTGTTGATGCCCAGCGCCTGGACCGCGCCCGCGACACTGGCCTGATTGAAACCAATCGCGACATCGGCAAAATCAATGTCGTTGCGGTACAGCGACAGCGTGACCGCATTGGCGCTGTAGCGGAGCAACGGATTGAGGAAGGCAAGGTCGGTGGTCACCGATCCGAAGGTGCCGCTGACGCCGGTCGCACCGGTCAGGATCACATAGTCGGTGCGCGGGTTATAATTGCCATTCTCGGCCAGCACCGCGACGCGGGCGGTGTTGGCGATCGTCACCGTGCCGGTGGCATCGATGCGGTCGGCAGCACCGGCCGCATTGACTTCGACTTCGTAGATCGCGCCCGCCGCGAAGGCGAGATCGCCGTTCACCGTCAGCTGGCCGATCGAGTTGCCCGGTGCGATCACACCGCCGCCGCCGACGGTCGTCGAACCGACGCTGCCGTTGCCGCCCAGCGTGCCGCCTTCATTGACAGTGACCGGCGAGGCGATCGAGCCGTTGATGGCTAGCGTGCCGCCATTGACCGACGTCGGGCCGGTGTAGCTGCTGTCGCCGGTCAGGTTGAGCGTACCGTCGCCTCCCTTGACGAGACTGCCGTTGCCGGTGATGTCGCCGCCGAACGCGCTGTCGCCTTCCTGATTGACGGTCAGTTCGCTGTCGCCAATGACAACCGTCGATCCTTCGTCGCCTTCAAGCCCCGCGATCGTCTGGTCGTTGCCGGTGATATCGAGCGTCCCGCCTTCGCCGAGATCGAATTCGGTTTCGGGGTCGATGGTGCCGCCGATGCGCACGGCGCCGCCCATGATGTTGGTGACACCTTGAAAGGCATAATCGCCCATGAAGGTCAGCGTCCCGTCGCCCCGCTTGTCGAGAATACCGCTGCCCGAGAAGCCGCCGAGGAAATCATAATTGTCCGAGCGGTTGAAGATGAAGCGGCCATCGTTGACGATGTTGCCCGCAAAGCTGCCCTCGGTGCCTCCGGCGCCAAGCTCGAAGAAACCATCGCCCTCGGTCCGCACGTCACCTTGGAGCAGACCCGTGAGTTTCAGGCCGCCATTCGAGATGATCGTCCCGCCGGTGTGTGCGATATTGGCGGTATCGACTGTGAACACCGCGTCGCCAATCAACTGCAGGCGGCCCGTCCCTTCGATTGTCAGCTCGTCAAGGTCGGACACGACATCATCCGTTCCGAAGTTCAGGACGAGCAACCCGTTGGTCCGCACCACCGACGTTTCGATCGGTGAGGTGCCACCTGCTTCGCCCAGATCGACCTCATTGACTTGCAGCGTGCTGCCTTCGGCGAGCGTAACGCTATCGAAGGCGCCGACGACGCCCGAGGTCGACCAATAGCCCGCGGCCACGTCGAGGGTTTCGAACCCGTTGGCAGTGGTGAGCTGCTGCGCTTCGGTAAGTACGAGAATGTCGCCGTCGAGCGTCAGGTCGTCATCGCCGTCACCTGCATCGACCGATCCCGTGATCGCGCTGCCGGTCCGCAACGTCACGCTGTCGTCAAAGCTGCTGAGCGTCACCGCCACGCCCGACCCGCCGGTGAGCACACCGGCATTGTCGAGGCTGGTCTGGGTGAGCGAGGTGAAGGCCGCGCCGGTGGTACCGACAATGCTGCCGGTGTTGACCAGCGTCACGGCGCTGCCGGCAATGCTCGCCACGCCGGTCTGACCGCCGCTGATGCTGCCGCTGTTGGTCAGCGTCATTGCACCATCGGTGCCATGCCCCAGACCCACGGTCGCGCCGCTGATCGTACCGCTGTTGTCGACGACGACCGTTGCGAGTCCGGCATTGAACTGCGCGCCGACGCCATTGGCGCTCGTGATGGTCCCGCTGTTGACCAGCGCACCGGTCAGCCCGGCAACTTCGCCGTTGAACTGGCTCTGGATCACCACGCCGCCAAGATCGCCCGAGATCGACCCGGCGTTTTCGATTGCGCCGCCGCCCGACAGAATGACGCCGAACCGGTCACCGGCAATCGTGCCGCCATCAGCGTTTGTAACGGTCGCGGCATAACCCTCCGCCGCCTGCCCATCGGCACGGAACATCGATACGCCATCGGCGCCCAGCGCACCGCTGCCCGAAATCGAGCCGCTGTTGTTTACGCTGCCGCCGCCGATCAGCCGGACGCCGTCGTTGCTTTCACCCGCGATCGTGCCGCTGTTGGTGACCGCGGTGCTGTCGGCGAGGAAGACGAGCTGGTTCGTCGTGTTGTCGAACAAATAGACCGTCGTAATGCCCGCACCCGCGCCGCTGATCGTGCCGCTGTTGGTGACGCTCGAATCGGCGGTCCCGATCGTGACGCCCGCGTCTGGTACCGCGTCAAATCCGTCATAGGTGCCCTCACCGCGAATGGTGCCGGCGTTGTTGACGACCAGAGTGCCACCCGCCGAGCCGTAGATGCCCGAGGTGGCGCCGGTGATCACGCCGTCTTCGCGGTTCGTGATCGTCAGGTCAGCCAAAGATCCGTGCAAAACGCCGACCGACTGCTCGCTGGCAATCGTGCCGTTGTTATCCAAGGTGGCGGTCGACATATCGCTGCCAAAACCAAGGCCATAGCCGTTGCCGCTCTGGCCGAGCGACTGCTGCGGGCCGGTCCCGGTGATCGTACCTGTATTGACGACGCTGGCGGTCAGACCGCTGCGGTCCTCGCCGGGGTCGGTGTTGAGCGCGGTTCCCTGAATGAAGATGCCGCCGACCACCCCCGTGATCTCACCATCATTAACAACCTCGCCGCCGCCCGAAAGGACGGTCCCGAAGCGAGTGCCACTGATTTCACCGCCCTCGGCGTTGGCGACCGAGGCGCGATAATCTTCTTTCGGCTGCGCCGTGTAAGCAAACATCGAGATGCCGTCGGTAAAGTCGCCCGCCAGACCGCGGATTTCGCCGCTGTTCTCGACGCTCCCGCCCCCGATCAGGCGGACACCGTCGTCGTTCTCGCCGATGATCGTGCCCGAATTAACGACCGACGTATCGATGGCCAAACCTTCGAGCTGACCGGTCGCCGCATTGAAGACGCTGGCAGTGGTGATCCCGAGGCGGGTGCCCGAAATCGTGCCGCTGTTTGTGATCGAGTTGCCGGCACCCGAGATGGTGACGCCCGCATCCGGTGCGGCATTGGCGCCGGGATCGCTGCCGTTGCCGCGGATCGTCCCGGCATTGTCGAGTTCGAGCCCGCCCCGCTCTACATGCAGGCCCGATTGCGACCCCGTGATCGAGCCGCCGGCGCTATTGGTGAAGATGGTCAACGCATCACCCGGTGCCGACGCGAAAACGCCGTCGCCGCCATTACCGGCAATGGTGCCGCTGTTAGCGAGCGTGGCGGCGGTCAGCCCGTTCAAAGCAACGCCGTTTCCGGCATTGCCGACGATCAGACCACTGTTGATCAAGGTGCCGTCGATTCCGGTGGCGGCCGTGCCATTCTGGATTACCACGCCGCCGTTATTGCCGCTGATCGTGCCCGCGTTGTCGACATCGCCGCCCATTGACAGGACAACGCCGAAGCGGTTGCCGATGATCTGTCCGCCATCGAGATTCTCGACGCTCGCAACAAATCCTTCCAGGCTCTGCGTCGGTGCGGCAAAAATCGAAACGCCGTCGGTGCCCGCGGGGTTGGGATTGACGCCCTGGATCAGCCCGCTGTTGGTTACCGTGCCGCCGCCCTGAAGGCGGACGCCATCATTGTTGACCCCCGTGATCGAACCGCTGTTAATCACCGTCGTGTTGAACGAGCGATCCTCGACAACGCCGGGGCTAACCTGAAACGAATTGGTGGTGACGCCAAAGGCCCCGCCCTGAATTACCCCATTGTTGACGATTTGGGCGTTGGCGGTGGTGATATTGATCGCGGCCTGGCCATTGCTACGGATCAGACCATTGTTGTCGACGCTGAGCGTGCCCGCATTCGACGTGATGGCGGGTCCATTGGCGGTAATCTGCCCCCCGACTTCATTGTTGATGACCAGGTCGCCGCTGTTGAGCCCGATGATCGCGGTCTGCTGCCCGGTGATGACCCCACTATTGTTGATCGTCGCGGTCGCCAGGTGCTGGTTCGCGAGCATTCCGAACAGGACGCCCGAGATCGTACCGCTGTTATTGACTGTCGCGGCGCGATCGGGCTGACTGGCATTGGCGGTAAGAATGACCCCGAACGGCGAGACGTTCGGCGTCGCGGGATTGAAGTTTCCGGTACTGCGAATCGTTCCCGCATTGTCGATGGTGCCGCCGCCCGAGAGCAGCACGCCGAACAGCTGCCCCTCGACCATGCCGGTCAGGCTGTTGGTCAGCGATCCGACCCCGATGACGCCTTCCGCAACGGCTTCGGGATATTCGGCGATGACGACCCCGATCCCTTGCGCGCCGTTCCCGACATTGCCGTTAAAGCCCTGGATCAGGCCGCTGTTGATGACGTCGCCGCCGCCGATCAACGCGACGCCGCTTCCGGCCTCGCCGCGGATCAGACCCGAATTGGTGACCGTCGTATTCGCCGCGAGCGCCTCAGGGGGCAGGTTATCTCCTTCTTCGTCTTCGCTGAAGAAATAGGATGTTGTCACGCCATTGGCGGCGCCGGTGATCTGACCGCTGTTCGTCACCACCGAGCCCGGCTGGGCGATCACGATCCCGCCGCTGGGCCGATCGTCGATGCTGCCATAACTCAGGCCGTTGCCGCGAATGATTCCAGCGTTGTCGACGACCACGGGGCCGTTGTCGGCGTAAATCCCGATGTCGTCGCCTGTGACCGTTTCGCCCGCCGCCACGTCAATCTCAAGCAACTCAGGCGTATCATTGTGAATGCCAAACACCTGCTGCGCATTTGCGGGCGATGCCAGATTGGCGATCGACAGGCCGACAACGGCGCTGGTGGCCAAGAGTCGTGATCTCGAAATGCGCGACATGAATGCTACTCCCAAAGGCGTTACCGGCAAAATGAAGGCGTTTGCCGGTGCACCACGCGGCACACCGGATCACTCGCCTCACCAATTTTTGCGTCCCCTAGCCGGATGGACGAACACCATCTTCAGCTTCGTGCGCCGTGCCTAGGGGGCGATAGGCTCGACCGTCTACCCAATGTTTTTTTGGGTAAATTTTGGCCTGGCCCTTGCGCAGGTTGAGTTTGCAGCGGTACGACAAGCAAATCACCGGGGGGCTGGTTGATCATAAATTCGGGCGCGCAATGGTTCATCCACGCGCATCGCTCGGTGATAATGGCGGTCCCTCATCGGATGACGAAGGCCGCCGATGAGAAATTTGCTAGCGTTACTGATCCTCGCCTTGGCGACGTGGGGCGGCACGCGTCATGCGACGGCTGCCGTTCTGCCTGTGATCGAATTGAGCGCAGGCGAAGACGGGCCAGATGTGGCCCCCTTTATCCGGTTCGCAAAGCTGCCTGGCGGGTCTGAGCTGCCGGGACTCGTGCCGTTGCTCGATGGCCCACTGGAACGCATTCAAGGCTCGACAATCCATTTCGGGGCGCCCGGGACCAAGACGGTCGTCCTGCTGCGGCTGCGTAACGTCGGCACCGAACAGGGCAGCTGGATCCTCACCACCGGCCGTGGTTCGCTCAGGCAGTTTCGGATGTTCGAAACCGGGCGCGATCGCCTCGACATGCTGGTCGATGGCACGAATGCCCAGAACGCGCGCCAAAATCTCGGCGCGTATCAGGCATTCAGCACCGAACTTGTGCTCGACCCCGCACAGGAAAAGCTGATCCTGATCGAATTCCTGTCGGAGAATTCGACCTATATGCCGCTTCGGGTCGAAACCTATGGCAGCTTCTTCAAGGATCGCCGCGCGAATATCTCGATGGTCTCGGGCGTCGTGGTCGGCGCGCTGACGCTGCTCCTCCTCAATTTCCTGTTCTTCTCGATTACCGGCTTCAAGGAATTTCTGTGGCTGGCCGTCGCCGAACTGTTCTTCGCGCTCAACACGATCCACTCGGAAGGCTATATCACCATCTTCTTTCTCTACGACAAACCGCTTGCCGGGGTGGCTGTCGAAGATTTTTTCAAATGCGGCTTTGCCGCCGCCATGGCCCAGTTCGGGCGAAGCTTCGTCAAGACCGCGAGCTTTTTCCCCAAACGCGATGTCGCCTTGAAGGCCTTGATCATCAGCGCCCTCGCGGTGATGCTGCTCCAGCCAGGATTGGCCTTATATCCCCCGGAAGTGCGGTTTTTTCTACATGCAGCGGCGTGGCTCGTTGCCATAGCCGTCGCCTTGTTTCTGCCCTTTGTCGGCTTCGCCGCGATGCGACAGCTTGGCTTTCAGTTGTGGCCGCTATTTGTCGGTTGGGCGAGCCTCGCGGTCTTCATCGTCTATGCAGCGATTGCCTCAATGGGAATTTTCTCCTGGCTCCCGATCAACTGGCATCTGGCGGGTCCGGTCGGCCTTTTTGAATCGGTAATGGTCACGCTGGCGCTGGGGCTGCACCTCAAGAAAATTCAGTCGGACAAGGTGACTGCCGACGCCAATGTCGCCCGCTCGCTCGCCAACGAGCTTGCAACGAGCCAGCAAGCCAAGCGCCTCGCCGAAGACAAAGCGCTGGCCCTCGAGACGGTCCACAGCCAGAATGCGCTGCTCCATGCATCGGGCCATGACAGCCGCCAGGTCATTCTCGCGCTCAACAGCGCCGTTGCGGTGCTCAAGCGCACCGATCGATTGGAGGAAGCCGACGGCGAGTTGGTCGACATGCTGCAAAGCTCGGCCGATTATTTGAGCGAGATTGTCTCGACGACCATTTCAGGTGCCAATATCGCCGCGAGCAATTCCGATTTTGTCGCGCTGAGCAGCTTCCGCGCCCAGGCACTGGTCGAACCGCTATCGATGATGTTCAAGACCCTGTTCGCGAACAAGAAGCTCGCGCTCGAGGTAGAGGTCGAGGGCGAAGTCGTGATCATTTCGGACAAGCCCCTTTTGATGCGCGCGCTCGCCAATCTGCTTGGCAATAGTTTCAAATACACCGCAACCGGCGGTGCCAGTATCCATCTCGCGGTCGCCGAGGGCTGTGCGCTGATCACCCTTCGCGACAGCGGCTGCGGCATGCCTGGCGAGGTCGTTACCGCACTCAACGACGGCACTGCGACCCGGCTGCGCGCGAGCGAAACGATGCAAGGAACCGGCTCCGGCTTCGGCGCGGCAAAAAAGATCATCGAAACGCTGTGCGGGTCGCTCGAGATTCTGTCCTCGAGCGCATCCGGAACCGAGGTTCGCATCATGCTGCCAGCAGCTTTTGCAAAGGTCACGCCGATGTCTGCCGATGAGCTGGAGGACAACCTCTCAGCCTGGACTGTGCTCGATTTCGATCAGCGCCCCGCTTTCGAGGCGGGACTAAGCGCGCATCAGAACGGGGCAAAACCGATCATCGCGTTGACCTATGATGACACCACGGTCACCCGCGGCCGTTTGAGCGAGCTGGTGGAGATGATGGCCATCAAGCCGACGTGCCATGAACTGCCGCAGCACCCTTTGCTGGTGGCAAGGTCAGAGCAGCTTTAGCTCGTTCGCCCGTTCCACGATCTTTCGATTATGGCTGACGTCGAGCTTGCGGCGCAATTCGGCGATATGAAAGGAGACGGTCGGCGGGGCGATCGACAGGCGATACGCAATTTCCTTGTTGGTCTCGCCCTGAGCCAGATAATGAAGGATCGCCATCTGGCGGGACGACAAGGCAACCGGGGGTTGGTCGAACTTGCCCAAAGCCTCGCTGATGTGCGGCGATATGTAGATTTCCCCCGCCAGGGCCGCATCGCACGCCGCGACAATATGATCGAGCGGATCGCCTTTGCTCACAACCGCCCGCGCGCCAAGTTTCAGCGCCGAATGAATTTCCGCAACATGGGTTTCACCGGTCAGCACGATCACCGTCATGTCGCGCGAACCGACGATCTCCGCGAGCACATTGACCCCGCGCACGTCGGGCAAGTTAAGGTCGAGGATGACGAGATCGACCGGTTGCGACTGGACAAAGGCATTCACGGTCGCGCCGCGATCGAGGGTGCCGACGACTGCGTAGCGGTCCGAAGAGGCGAACAGATAGCGCAACCCGCTCTGGGTGATCCGGTGATCGTCCACGATCAGAATATTGTGCTTCGTCATCATCTTGGATCACCCGCCCCCAGCCCATCTTGTCCGCACATTTCACATCGTGCCGCAACCCGAATTAATATGGGGCGATTCTGCACTCGACATCGACGCCGTGCACGGCGCTTCGAAGCGAAGAATGTGCAGGGAGCGACGCGAATCGTCGCGCCCAGACAAGAAAGACCCCGCCACTATTGGCAGGGCCTTTCCGGTCTCAAGCCAGAATTTACGCCGTCTAGAGACTGACCCTCCGGCCGCTTCGGGGTAGTATGAAGGTGCCGGAACTGCAAAACTAGCGGGCAAGCGGTGACAAGCAACCTCGCAGCGATGCGATGGCGCAAGGCAAACTGGATTGGGTAGCGACGAGGGACCCCCAACCGCGGTCAACGTCGCAACAACCGAATCGCCACGGCAACCACAAAATCGCAGCGGCTTCGTCTGTAGTCGGCGTGGTCGGCAGTTTCACGACGAGCTTTTTAATCAGGTGATATTGTAGGATACCTCCTAAAGGCCCCGGTGTTGGCTAGTTCGCTGCAGTTCAATGAACGGTAGCGCGTGCGGCGCCGGTATTGCCAACACCACCCGCGATCGCAGCCGCTTGGCACCGTTAGTATCGTCGCAATCGCCTAGCGCATCACCTTCAATTGCCACTCAGCCAAGCTGCGACCCTATCGAGCAAGCGAAGGCGTCGGCGGTCGGGATTCTGGTCTTGTTCGGCGCGGCGAAGCGTCCGTGCCATGCGATCATGGCGTATGGCGGCTTCCCGCAGACGAAGGGCCAGATACGGATCGCCGCAGCGGCTCGCTTTCGCGCGCGCGACACGGGCCAGCTGCTGATAATATATGGCATCGCGGATCGGCTCCATCCGCCTCGACTATCATGGTTACCTCACTAAAAACCTAAAGCGGCTCCATCCGCATGCCCTTGTGGTCCTTTGCGTGAGCGCAAAGCGTATCGAACGGGGCGCACAAAAAAACCATCTCCTGCCCTCAGGGTCCGGTTTGCCAGGCAGGGAGCCCACTCAAATATCTCAGTGCCGGGCATAGCGTTTTTACCAATTATCCACGCATAGAGCTTACGAAAACGCAGCTCCGCTGCGCTCGCGACCTCGCGCAGCGGGGCTAACCTTAGACCCTCACTTTTTGGCACAAGTCATTTGACCGGCGCCGACCGGAAGTCTGCTACGCCGATACGACAATCGTTCGACCGCCGACCCTCTCGGCGTGAACGAGATGTTCCGCGTCGACGACGGAAGTCGTCCGAGCGCTGCCATTTCATGCTGTCAGACGCCGCCTTCAAGTCGTTCCCGAACAACGCGCCATGAGCGGGTTTGGGCGAAAAGGGCCATCCCCTAGCTTCCTGTCGATGCAGGGATTTCGATCGTGCACCTCATCGTCTTCTTGCGGCGCGGTGCCTTTGCCTGGCACGCGGCGATCGCCTTCGCGTTCTTGCTGTACACGCGTGAAGCGCGAACAAGCTCGTTCCAGCGGTCGAGATCGGCTGACTGCATCAACCGAACACCGGCGCCCCACATATCTTGCGATAGCAGACTGGACGCGCGCTTCTCCGGCCAATGCCAGTCTGCGGGCACGGCCCGATCGACTGCGGACGGGACAGTGCAGCCGGCCATGAATGCGAGGATTGCGGCAACGCCTGCGGTGACCGCGATCCAGAAGTTCTGCTGCTCCTGCGTCCGTGCCGAAGCGACGACGAGCGTGATCGATTTCACTGCCTCATCGAGACGCGAACGCGCGTCGCGCAAGGCTTGCTGCTCGGTCTCGCGGGCGCGCGCGCCCGCCAGCCTCATCTGCTCGCCCATGACCTCTGGCGTGAGCGCCAGCGCAGGGCGTTCGGCCAACCGCTTGAAGGCATCCCGCGCCTTCTCCCAGTTCTGATCGATCTTCGCGAGATCGTCGCTGTAATCCCGCCCGGCCAGATCGTTCAGACGCAAGCCGAACTGATCGACAGCAGCGGCAAGCGTCAACATTTTGCCGGACATGCGATCAAAGGCCTGGTCGAGGGCGATATCTTCGGCGGCGATTTCGTCGGGGCCAATATTCTCGGGGTCTATGTTCTGCATCGCCGCATCCTAAAGCCCCATTCCGAGGGATCGCGAGGGGCGGAGATAATCCTGGAGCGCCTGAGACACCGAATGTTTCTCAAGCGATTTCAGGCCTAGCTCGTGGGTACGGTTGCGGAGCAGCGACTCGAGTTGCGGGTCGCGGTGCAGGCTCTTTGCCATGTCGTTAAGGTGGGCTCCGACCCGCTTGGCGCCGGCATCATCATAGTTGGCCTTATGCTCCCTAAGCTGCTTCGCACTCGCCTGCCACTCGGCAACGAAGCGATCAGCCCGGGCCGGTGCGTCGATGCGCAGTTTGGTTTCGGTGCGCATCGCTTCCATAGCACGCTGCGTGCGGCCGCTCGCCGCCTCAGCGGTGAGCGACGGATCATTGCGCAGCGCCGTGGCAAAATCCTTTGCGCCATCGCTACGGAGAGCATCGATGTCGCGCGCCGCGGCATTGAGACTTTTCTGCTGGTGGATGACCGGCGACAGCCCCTTGGCGTGCATGCCGTCGATCTCGCGTTGCGCGCGGGCATAGCGCTCGACCGCCTTGTCGAGTGCGCTGCGATCGGCCGCCGGACTCAGCGCGCGCGCACTGACGCGGATATTGCGGGTGCGTTCGGGCTGCTGCTTCTGGGGAGCCGCTTTGCCGAGGGATGCGGCAGAAACAGTAGGTCTGAGCTTCAGGCCCGCGAACATGCTGCGCTTCGGCTCGGCGGCTTTTGCCGGTTCCAGCGCACGCACGCGGTAATCGCTCGCCATATCCTTACCGCGCTCGCGGCTGAGCGTGCGAACCAGTTTGGACTGGTCGCGAAAATCATCGCGGCCATAATGGAGATCGACGGACTCACGGTGGCGCGTCATCGCAACATAGGCTCCGTGGCGGTCCATACCCGGCGTAGCGAGCACCTGCACCCGGTCCACCGTCATGCCCTGGGCCTTGTGGATCGTCGCGGCATAGCCATGATCGATATGGGCGTAATCCTTGAGGTCGAAGGCAACGCTGCGCCCATCATCGAGCATAACCGCCATGCGCGTTCGATCGACATTCTGGACGGTGCCGAGCGAGCCGTTCTTCACGCCCATGTCGCGCTCGTTCCTGAGGAACATGACACGATCGCCGTCCGCGAAGCTGCGATCCCCACGCTCGACCTTTATCGCGACATCCTCGCCAAGAGTCCCGCCCGCGCGCAGCCGGTCACGGGCATCCTCATTGAGCTGGCGCACTTCGTCATTGGTGTGGGTAAGAATGATCCGGCTCGCATCGGGATGACGTTGCCGATCGCGATCCCACGCATCGACAAGTTCGGTGCGCGCAGCCTCGCGGGTATCGGCGGCGTGCGCATGCCCAGCATCGGCATAACGACCGATTGCCTCCCCGGTCCGTCCCGTGGCGAGCTCGCACGTCGCATCGCGCTGCCATTCCTCATGCTGGCGGCGGATCGCGCTGATCTCGACGGCGCCGTGGCGTTCGGCGGCGGCGCGGAACGCGGCGCCGGCCTCGATCGCCTGCAACTGCTCGGGATCGCCGACCAGCACAACCTTGGCGCCCTGCTTCTCCGCCTCGGTCACAACGCGCTCAAGCTGACGCGTCCCGATCATCCCCGCCTCGTCGATAACGAGGATGTGTTTATCCGAAAGGAGTTCGCGGTCATTTGCCCATTGATGTTCGAGGCTCGCCAAGGTCCGCGAGCCGATGCCGGACCCATGTTCCAAGCCCTCGGCGGCAATCCCCGACAGCGCGGCGCCCTGCACCTGATAGCCCGCCGCCTCCCAAGCCTCGCGCGCCACGCCGAGCATCGCGCTTTTACCCGTTCCAGCGTAACCGATGACATTGCTGACACCGCGCGCCGATATGACATGCTCGAGAGCGCCGCGCTGCTCGGTCGATAAGTCGAGACCGCGGCCGCTAGCACGCTCCAAGGCAAGCTCGCGATGACGATCGGCAACGCCATGATTGCGGCGCGCGTCGAGTGTCGCAGTCGCGCGTTCGAGCCGCTGCTCGGTCTCGATCATAGCGCGCGACGTGAACCGATCCTCGCCGCGCCCATCCTTACGAAGCGTGATCAGATCGGGCGACGCCTTCACGGCGCCCATCACTGCATCGAACTGGATGGTGTCGGCACTATGCCGGTGCACGAACATCGCGAGGTCGCGGTTGGTGAAGGTGGCCTGGTTATGGGTGATGGTGTCGAGAGCGATCGACGGGTTGGCGAGGATTTTCTCGCCGTTCCGCCGCGCGATATCGAGATGCTCCTCGGCGCGATCGACTTCGAGCCCCTGCTCGACCATTCGCGATGCCGCCGGGCCGATCTTGTGCTGCGGTTCGAGATCGATGCCCTGCGCTGCAAGACTGCGATGATCGATGCGCGCCTCGATATCCAGCGACGCGAGGCGCTCGTTCACATGATCGGCCCAGGCTTCGCGCCAATGGGTCAGCAGCTCGGTGCGGTTCCAGTCGCGCACTTTCGCGCCGAACTCGGCGGATCCGTCTTCGCCAATCCTGATCTCGCGCATTGTCAGCATGACATGGGCATGCGGGCGCGCGAGGCCGTCGGCACCGATATCCCAATGCACGTTCAAATCAGCGACCATGCCACGCTCGACAAACTCAGTTCGGACGAAATCACGGGCCAGCTCGATGCCCTGTTCCTGGGTCATCTCGCGCGGGATCGCGAACTCGATCTCGCGGGCGAGCTGGGCGTCCTTGCGGATCTCCGCAGCTTCGACGTCATTCCAGAGCTGTTCGCGGTCGCGCCATTCATCCGGCGCGCCATCGGGGAGCAGCACTTCGCTGTGGACGACACCCGCCTTGTTCGAGAAATCATGGCTGCGACCGAGCCGCTCATCGTGCAGGCGGTCGGCCGAACGATAGGCCGCAGCAGCCACCGCGCTGCTGCCGACCGCGCGCGAAATCACTTTTGCGGAGAAATGGTAGATCGCCATGAGGGCGTACCATTTACAGCAAAACGAGCACGTCGGCACGACGTATAAGCGCGCCCTCACACGATTTCATCGCGCTCGGGATCACAAAGTCGCAAGAGATTTCAGCTGCTTGAACGGCGATGAGACTCGGCATAGCTGGTTCGTCCTACCCCATCAAACGGAAGGACAGACGATGCGTAAACCCCGCGATTTTGACGCCGAACTCCAGGCGCTCACCGACAAGGCAAAGGCGCTCAAGACGAAGAAGCAAAGTCAGCTCGGCGAGCTGGTCACCGCGACGGGCGCCGATGCGCTGTCAATCGAGCAGCTTGCGGGCGCATTGATCGAAGCAGTCGGCGGCGATGCGGTGCGAAAGGAGGCGTGGCGCAAAAGCGGCGCTGCGTTCTTTCGCGGGAGCAGCACCGGTACTCGCCAAAGCGCTCGCCGCAACGCGGGCGGCACATCGACGGTCGGTGCAGGCCCGCAATCGCCTTCAGGCGAAACGGGCGCGGCATGACACGCGGGCGTGGCAGGTGAAGCGCCGCGAGCGGACGCGCCAGCTGATCGAGCTGGGTGGGCTGATAGCCAAGGCCGATCTGATCGAGCTGACCGGCGATGATCGCGCGGTCATTCTCGGCCTGCTGGTCGAAGCCGCCGCGACGCTGCGCGGCGAAGGCCGCGAGCAGCAACTGACGTTATGGCGCCGCCGGGGGCGGCGCGCGTTTGGCAGCAGCCTTAGCGCTGATGCGACGTCGAATTGAGGCGGTCGGTGACACAATCGTCACAGATCGCCACGCCTTCGAGGCGCTGAATCAGCGCCTCGATTTGACCGGCGATGGTCATGCGCCGGGGCATGGATCAGCGGCTAGGCTGCGCAGCAGATTCCAGCTGGGCGATCCGCTCCGAACAGATTGCGTGCACGGCGCGGCCGAGTTCTTCGACGCGCTCGCCAAGCCAGCGCAATTCCTCTTCACTGATCCGATAATGTTTTGAATAGCGCGCCTTCACATAAGCTTCCTTGAGCTTCTCGAAGTGCTTGCGATCCGCTTTCAGTTCGCGCGGCCAGGCATCCACGAGCCGCATGTCGATACGCTCTGCTTGCGTGCGCAGAAATCCGAGATTGTGGACGTGCGGGGTGTAGAAGGTGCAAACCAATAACACGCAGTGGTAAAGGCGTTCAGTGGCCTGATGTAGAATGAACGCTGCGTCCCGAAGTTCGTTTTGCGATATGAAGAAATGAAACCCTTTCTGCGCACTTGCAGCGAGGGGAATCCACTCTTCAAAATACTCCTGCGCCATGGCGAGCGCCTGCTGCGGTGTCTTGGGCTTCGGCTTGTGCAATTCCTTGTCGTCAAACTCGTAGAGGGCGATGCCGTCTTTCGCGACATCCATGAAGAAATAGCGCCCGTGTGCGAGGCCGTCGTTCACTTCCTGCATGGTGTGGACGATGAAATTGACCGGCGTGTGTAGTGTCTTGTCGATCGCAAGCTCGCGGTTGAGGCGATCCTCGACCTTGAGCCAGTAATCGACCTTGTCGGTGAGGCGCTTGTCGCTGACAATGATCAGCAGATCGAAGTCGGATCGATAGCCCTTGGCGGTGTGCGGCTCATCGACCCAGCCGCCGCGCGCATAGCTGCCGTAAAGGATGATCTTGTCGATCCGGCCCTTCTTCTTCCAGTTCATCGTCGCCAGTGCGACGCTGTCGGCAAATTCTTCGAAGATAATCTGCTTCACGCGCTCAAGCTCGCGCTGCTTGTTGGCGGGAAGATGATCGAGGTCGGTGCGCATTGTCTTCACCCTGTAATTGCATCGACCGGATGGCAAGCGTCATCCGGTCGATGGTCCGCGATCACGGCCAGAATTTCCACCACCATGGATCTTTCTCGTCCATGGCTTGCATCATGATGCGCAGGCTCGCCGCGAAATGCGCTTCGACATCGCCGACGCTGATGTCGAACCGCTCGGCAATCTGCGGATAGGTCATCTCATCAACGCGGATTGCGAGAAACACTTTGCGGTCCATGCCGTGCATCTGGTCCACGACGCGCTCGGCGCGCCAAAGGCGCAGCCGCTCTTCGCGTAACTTGCGGGCGGTCATTGGTCGCCTCCAGCAAAGGCGAGCAGGAAATCGCTCGCCTTGCTCGCCTGACTGGCAGCGCGAAAGATCGCCTTGTCATCATCGCGCAGTACCGACAGCCACGACGCGATATAATCCGAATGGCGCACGGTCGGCGCGATGCCAAGCGACGCGCAGGTAAATGCCGCCGCCATTTCGGCGACAAGTTCCTCCTTGGCATAAGCTCCCGATCCGAACCCGCCCTTTTGGTCGCGGTCCAACCGACTCGCGTGACCGGTCCAGTGACCAAGCTCGTGGAGCGCGGTGCGATACCAATTGATCGGTTCATGAAACGCCGCCTGCGGCGGCACCTGCACGAAATCATGGCCCGGGCTGTAAAAGGCCTCGCCGCCGCCGATCTTGATCCGCGCGCCGGTCGCGGCGATCAGCGCATCAGCCTCGGCAATCGCAAGTACCGGATCGGGGCTGACCATCGGGGCGATATAATCTTCGGGTAATCCCTCGCACTGGACGATGTTGAAGACGACAAAGCGTTTCAGGAAAGCCACCTGCCGCGCTTCGCGGTCCTCGCCGCGCGCGGCCTCAGCTTCGGCCTTAGGTGTAAAGCGGTCGGCATAGCAAATTACCGTGCCCTTCTCGCCGCGCCGGACGTTACCGCCCGCCGTCTCGGCCTGCCGGTAGGTCAGCCAGCGCTGCGAGGCGTAACCCTTAGCGACGACCTCGGCCCACAGGATCAGCACATTGATCCCGCTATATTTGCGGCCCGTGCCTGCATTCTGCGGCATCGTGCATCCGCACGCCGCGCTGTCCCACGGCTGCACCCATGGCAGACGTCCTTCTTCAAGCTCCGCGATGATCCGGTTCGTGACCTCCGAATAGTGGCTCGCCCGTTCGATCCTTTCGGCACGCATATTCTTTCTCCTTCCAGCCACCGCACCCGGCCCGGAAGGGGGCGGGGTGGGCGGCAGGAAGGAGCCGGCAGACCCGCATCATCGGGCGGGCTGCATCCGAAGGACCGAAACGAAGAGGAGGACCCGCGGCACGCGGGTTGCGGACCGGCCGGGCGGGGCTAAGGCGAGTGACGCCCACCCTGCCCCCGCCGTGCCGGGACAGACCAACGCCGCCGCGAAGCGGCGACCGAATGCGCGCCAGCGGCGCCCTTCCCCATAGCGAATCGGGCAGACGCCGCGCCGGTTACGGCGCGTCATTGGCGGGCGCGGCCGTCATCGACGGCCTCATTCGCTCTCCGCCGCGACATCGGTGGGACGCTGTGAGAAAAATGAATGCGGATACGCCAAGGCCGCCCGCAGACCTCCATGGACGCCGATGGATACCGGTGGCCCTACGCCAGAAGACTACGCCGAAAATGTCGGTTTTCTAAGGTGTTGACGACGGCGCCTCTCATGTTCTCTTTATCTCGTGTCGACGCAAATTCGTTCAACAGATGGAGTAGAACAGCATGGCATTCCAATCTCCCCTCCGCCTCATGCGTCTCAATGAGGTGCTCGACCTGACCGGCCTCAGCCGAGCCACCCTCTATCGCAAGATCGCCGCCGGGACCTTCCCAACCCAGCACAAACTCGCCGAGCGCTGCTGCGGCTGGCGCGCCGGCGAGGTCGAAATGTGGCTGCGTAACCCGCACGCGTTCACCATCGCCGACCTCAAGCGCGAAGCCGCCTGAACGGCTAGGCACGGCAAAGCCCCGCGCCGCCAAGGCGGCGCGGGGTGGAGCCCGACTTCAATGCTCGGGGTTCCAGATGATCGCATAGGCGTCTTCGCTGTCCTGACCGGCGGCGCGACCGAGGTTGGCGTAAATGCGCCGCGGCCCGAACTCGGGGGCAGCGAGGGTCAGCGACACGAAGGGCTTGCCCGATGTTTCGCCGATGCGGACCCAGCCGGCCCCGATCTCGACGCCTTCGGAATAAACCCGGTAGTCGGGCTGGACGTCGCCGTTCTTCGAGGGGTTGGGGCGGATCTCGATCGCCGCGCGGATCGAGAGGGTTTTGAGCTGGCCCACGAAGCCTTTTTCGATGGTGCCGTTCACAAAGCCGATAGCTGCCATTGGTCGTCTCCTTAAAACTGCCGCGGGACCATCCCTGCGACATGGGCGGACCAGAAACCGGCGCATGAGGTGCTCCGCGAACCCGTCAGGGCCGCAGCGCAGCGGAGGAGTGCGGCGGCGCGATTATTTGGAGCGAAACGACCGCGAGGAGCCGGCGCAGCCGGCGGGGAAATAATCGCGCCGCCGCACTTTCGCGGAGCGCCGCGCCGGACCAGGTCAATCGCCCGTCGCCGGGGATGGTCTGACGTGCCGATGTGGAGACGGCGGGCTGCGGAGACGAACGGCGCGGAAAGGGTTCACCGACAGCGGACGCAATTCGGTCCCGCTCATCGGCGATCATCCGCCTCTGCCGCGTCGGCCTTCTCTACCGAGATTCCCAGAAGGCTGAGAGGCGAGTGTCGAATCTGAAACGCAGACGGCAGAAAATTGGAGGAATATTACGTCACTGCGCGTCGATTTGGCGGATTTGTACAATAACTTTAACCCAGCCTTGCGAATGGGATGGGCAACAAGTTCTTCTGCCGGACGGTGATGGTAGCGACCCCGGTGACCGACCGGCGGCAGGGGCGATGATGTGCGAAAGCGTTCATCGTTGTAGGGCGGCACGAAGCTGGTCTTCGTGCCGCCCTCTTCTTTTGGCTCTTCGCGCGCCGGTGCCGCTTGCGGCAGCGGCGCGCCAAAATCGACAACGCCGCGCCGACCTGCAAGGTCGGCGCGTCATCATCCCGCGGGCGAAAAATGAGCGGGCGACCATAGCCGCCCGCCCGATTGGTTACGCCGCCAGCCGCTGCTCTTCGCTATCGGCGGTATCATGATTTCCCGTAGGATCGGCAGCCGCCTCTGCGGCCAGCGCATGGCGCACTCGCGCCGCCGCCGTCACGCTGCCGACCCCGCCGCGGGCCGTGTAGGCGGTCGGCGGGAAGGTCATCCACCGGGGAACCCACGGCTCGGCTTTGGCCCTTCCGTTCGCGCCCGCAAGGCAATCGGCGATGATCGATTTCAGCGCCTTCGCCTTTTCACCGGCGTTCGCCGCCGCGACCTCCGCGCCAGCGACCTCGCCGGTAATGGCGAGCAGCACTTCGCGGTCGCGCAGCTGGTCGAAGAACGCCGCGTCGGCTTGCCAGTGCTGGCGCATGTCGGTGCCGAGGTGAACGCCGATCATTTCTACCGCCGCGCTGCCCGCTTGCAAGGTCTCGCCCATGACGATCGCGATGATCTCCATGACTACCGAATCGGGCAATTCGAGCAGCCGCGCGAGCAGCGGCGCAAAAGGGGGTCGGTGAAGACCCTCACGCGTAACGGTCGGCGCATCGTCGTCGAAGCCGAGCACGGCAAGCACCGCGCGGCGCTTCTCGTCGAAGGCCGTTTCGGCAGGGCAAGTCTCGACGCTCTCGGCGATATCTTCCTTCGGCGCGCGCTGCGCCTCGATATCGACCCGCCACAGGGCTGAACCCGCGATGACATGCGCGAGCATGGCGCGAAGTGCGACCCCGGCATGGCCCACCAGATCGGCGCGCACTGCTGCATGGCGGTGCAAGTCGATATAGGCATTGAGCGGACCCGACACTTCTGGACGGCTAGGCTTCGCGGGGGCAGCGCCCCCCTCACTGCCGCCACCGCCCGAAAGCCGCTTTGCTTCCTTGGTGGTCACATAGCCTTCGTGGAAGCTGACTTCGCCGCTATCGCGGACCTCGACATAGATGCGACCGCCCTTGCGCTTGCCCGCGTGAACATGATCCCACGAGCGGAACCAGTCACCGCGCGGCATGACGACGACATCGGACCATCCCGCTTCGAGATACGCCGACTTGCGCGCCTCAATGGCGTCCATCTGCGCCGACCAGAATGCATCGCTGTCAGCAAAGAAGCTGTCCTCGCCGAACAGGTCGGACACGATAGCCAACTTGACTTCGCCGACATCGAACAGCGCATGGGTCACCGCGATGGCCGTGCCGCTAAACAGCCACGCTTTAAGCTGGTGGCCGGTCGGGCAATAGGCCGCTTCATCGTCGAACAGCGCCAGCCACGCCTTCTGCTGGCTTTTCGAGGCGAGGGTCAGATGGCGCACCGTGTTCACGTCGATCTGGCCGCCGCGATAGAGGGTGCGAACGCGCGGCAAAAGATTGCCGAGCGCGAGGATGCGCTTCACTGCCGATGGCTCGAACCCGAACGTGTCGGCCACCTCTTCCACGCTGCGCCCCGATTTCACCAGCGCCACGAACGCTTCCCACTGACGGACCTCGTCGGGCTGCACTCGGGCAAGGTTTTCCAGCATCGACGCTTCGAGCGCATCGGCATCATCGCCCTCGTCGAGGATCGCACAGGGGATGGGTTTCACCGCCCCGCCCTCGCGCGCCACGGCATTGACGGCGGTAAAGCGCCGACGGCCCGCGACGATCTCGAAATGCCCTTGGGCACAATTCGGACGCACGAGCAGAGGAACAATCACCCCCCGTGCCCGAATGCTGGGGAGCAGGTCCGACACATCGGGATCTTTGCCCTTCCCGCGCATATTGGTCGCTGCAATCGACAATTTGTCCATTGGGATAAAATCGAGCTTCATGATCTTCTTCCTTTCCTTCAACCACACCCGGCCCCGGACGGCGGGGCGGGCGGCGAGGAAAGGCGACGGGACCACGCCAAAGGACGGGACGCACCCGCAGGGCCGCAACGCAGTGGAGGAGCCGGGGCGAAGACCCGGCTTGCGCACCGGCCGAGCGGTCCCATAGCCGTGCGCCGACTGCCACGCTGTCCGTGGCCGGCCCAAGCACAGCGCCGCCGCGCTATCGGCGCGGCGTCAACATCGGAAAACAAACGCGCCCTTGTCGCAGGCGCAGGCACCGCGGCGTGCGCGGACCGGTGGCGGGTCGGGAGTGGCCCCGCCACGCCCGGAGCAGCGCCACGCGCTGTTTACCCGCCGCAAGGTCCGCGCGCCCGCGGCGCCAAGAAGCGAGACAAGCGCGCTGCGCGGCCAACCGTAAAAACACGCGACCTCTGGCGGCGTCTGCCGCCGCCAGTGCGCGCTCAATTGAGGCCGCGCTCATTTGGCCTCGGCATTGAAGATAAAGGAGCCTTTGGCCGCTGCGACCATTGGACGCTCAGCCCGGCTTTCGTCCCTCCGCTGAAAGTCGGGCTACTCTTTAGAAAATCTGAGAAGCGCTGCACCGAGGTGAAGCATAGCAAGCTGCCGAGATTCTCTCGCAATCGCCGCGCGGTTAAAACTCGACAATAATCCGAACTCTCTCGGGAGCCACGCCGGTGGCGCGCGCAATTTGCTCGCGACTCGAATCGATCAGGTCGTGGATCATGTCAGGCTGCGGATCGACGAGTAGCTGCGAAACCGGCACCCCGAGCAAATTGGCAAGATCAGCCAATCGATCCTCCTTCGGACGGGCGCGGCCCTTTTCCCAGCCCGAAATCGAAGGACCGCTCACGCCGAGATGTTCGGCCATGCTGGCCTGGCTCAAGCCTTTGGCCATGCGCAGTCGCTTCAGATTCGCTGCGAAGTTCGAGGCGTGGCCTCCGACGGGAATCGGATCATTTTCGGCGGCGTTCGTGGCAGAGGCGGTCTCGACGTCGATGGCGCTCTGCAATTGCGCTGCGCTCAGCGCAGCGGGCGAGAGCTTCGTGTCGAACTGGCAGCCGAACATTTGACCGCTGACCCAGACCAAAGTTGCCGAGACGATCCCCGCGTGAGGCAGGTCGATATCGATCCGGTCGTCGATCGAAAGCGATGCCTCGCATTCGATCAGCAGTCCCGTCTCCGAGATATTGTGCACCATAACCGGAACGTCGGCGACGGAGGCGTGTGTGCCGCGCACTTCGAGCATGAGTTTGCGGCGCTTTGCGCGCGTCGATGCCTTTGGCGAGGATTCGAAATATGCAGAAATAGCCATGGCCCCATTATCAGCCACACGGTGTTAAAACCGTGTTAGCGCACCGGCAGAAACTACCCCGCTTTGGCCTGCAATGAACTTCCGTAAATGTACGGGGTGCTTCGGCGGAAGCTCAAAAGACCTGACGGCTACATGGCGGCAGCCTGGGACCTCATGGCAGCCTGCCTTGCGCTCCGAGCGGCAATTACGAATTAGCGGGACATCACGTCACAATATCGGGCCCGGCCCGGCCAGTGTGCGTTTGAACGTCGGCAATCAGCTCAACGACCGATGCAAGACCCGCAAGCATTTCGGACGGCGTAGCATCGATAATGCCTTGAGGCGGTTCATAACGCTCGAGGTAGACGCGCAGCGTTGCGCCCTCGGTGCCGGTTCCCGAAAGCCGAAAGACCGCCCGTGATCCGTCGGCAAAGCAGATCCGTACGCCCTGGTTTACGCTCGAAGTTCCATCGACGGGATCATCGTAAGTGAAGCTGTCGGCTAGGGTTACTTCAATATCCCCGAATTTTGTGCCCGGCATGCTGGGGAGCTCCGCCTTCACCGCGTCCATCAGCTTATCGGCATCGGCCACCGGCAATTCTTCATAATCGTGCCGCGCATAATAGTTGCGCCCGAAGCGCGCCCAATGCGCGCGCGCCAGCGCATCGACCGACATCTTCCTGACCGCCAGGATATTGAGCCACAGCAGCACCGCCCAGAGCCCGTCCTTTTCGCGGATATGGTCGGAGCCGGTTCCGGCGCTTTCCTCACCGCAAATCGTCGCCATCCCGGCGTCGAGCAGATTGCCGAAATATTTCCAGCCCGTGGGCGTCTCGAAGCACGCGATGCCAAGATCGGCGGCGACCCGGTCAGCGGCGGCGCTCGTCGGCATCGACCGGGCGATGCCGCGAAGTCCGCCCGCATAGCCGGGCGCGAGATGAGCGTTGGCCGCAAGCATCGCGAGCGAATCGGAAGGGGTGATGTAGCACCCGCGTCCGATGATGAGATTGCGATCGCCATCGCCGTCCGAGGCCGCACCAAAGTCGGGCGCCGCGTCGCTCATCATCAACGCATAGAGTTCATGCGCGTGCACCAGGTTCGGATCCGGGTGACCGCCACCGAAATCCTCAAGAGGAACAGCGTTGCGAACCGTTCCCGCGGCAAAGCCCAAGCGCTTTTCCAAAATCTCGACCGCATAGGGACCCGTCACCGCATGCATGGCATCGAATGCCATCGTCAGCCCCTCGGCGACCGCGCCGCGGATTACGGAAAAGTCGAACAGCTCTTCCATGAGCTCGGCATAATCCTGCACCGGATCGATAATCTCGACATCCATCGTGCCGACGCGATACTGTCCAACCTGCTCGAGGTCGATGTCGGGAGCATCTTCCGCCAGCCAGCGATCGATCACCAGGGTTCGGGCATGGATTGCGTCGGTGATCGCTTCGGGCGCGGGTCCGCCATTGGCGATATTATATTTGATCCCGAAATCGCCGTCGCGGCCGGCCGGATTGTGACTGGCGGACAGAATGACCCCCCCGCTTGCTCCATATTTGCGGATGAGATGGCTGACAGCCGGGGTCGAGAGAAGGCCGCCGCGACCGACAAGGGCGCGGGCATAGCCGTTGGCCGCGGCGATACGGATCGCCAGCTGAATGACTGTCCGGTTGTAATAGCGGCCGTCGCCGCCAATAACCAAGGTCGCGCCCTCCGGACGTGCGACCACGTCGAAAATCGATTGCAGGAAATTTTGAGCATATCCGGGCTGCTCGAACACGCGCACCTTTTTGCGCAGACCGGAGGTACCCGGCTTCTGATCGGCGAAGGGTCGCGTTGGATAACGGATCGTCGGCACTTATTAGCTCCCGTGGCAGAAATCGTGTCGAGCGAAGAGTTTTTGTTCGACGGCAGGTGACCTGCAAGTCTGGCCCGCAACGCATGCCAAACCGTACATTCTACGGACTGCTCAGTCGATCAAGCGCGGACGATCATCAACGAGCCGGGGTTCCGCGACGTCACCTTTGAGCTTGTGACTGGGCAGCACAATGCCGCCGCCGTTCGCGGCGATCACGCCGCTTGGCGCCGAGCTGAGCTCGCCGCGTAAGGGCGCCTTCAGCCCGGACGACGGGGGCGGGGCCGCCGAATCGAGGGGTTCGACAGCAAGCGGGATACTGGCCAGATCCAAGGCGCCCGGAACGGCTGACGAGCCGAGCAAATAGCCGGAAAGACTGGCCGCGGCACCGGCGGGAATGAGCTCCGCATTGGCATAGCGATTGACGAACGCGCGCGGGGTGCCGTTATTGCCGCTCCAGCGATAGAAAATGTGCGACCCGACGGTCCGCAGCTTGGTCAGGCTGCTGCTCCAATAGGGCACCACATAGGTTGTATGGTAATGGGTCGCATAGCCCACCGCCGGCTCGACATAACCGGACAGGGCGGCAGTCGCGACCGATCGTGCGCGGAGCCAGCCGCTTGCCGAGGGTCGACGGCGGAGCGATCCGTCGCAGGTGAAGGTGAACTGGCAGCCAGTCGTGCGCTGCGATCCCTGGAAAACGACACCGCATACCGAGTTGGGATAGGCCGGGTGGCGCATGCGGTTGAGGATGACCTGCGCTACTGCCCGCTGACCCGTCGCGGACTCGGACGCCGCCTCATAATAGATTGCTGCCGTCAGGCAATCGACCGCCGAAAGCTGGGTGGCGCCAGCGGTCGCTGGTGACAAGATAGCAAAGGATTTGGCCGGCAGGATCGGTTCGTCGGATTCGGGCACCGCGGCATTGATCTCAGCTGCTTGCAAGGGCGCGATGCCCTCGCGAAACTTGAAAGCTTCCGGTTCGACCGGCGTGCGCATCGCAATTTCGCGCGAATTGCTCGGCACGTGCCACAGGTTCGCGGACGGCGAGGTGGACGCATAAATCGCCGCGACCGCGGCGAGCATGGCAAGGCCGCAAGCTGCCAGCAGGGCAGCCGCTCCCCATGATTTGCCGATTCGAGACATAACGCCGTGCATTACTGGATCGCACCTAAGAAAAGCAAAAAGGGCCGACCATGCCGGCCGACCCTTCTGCTAGTTTCGAAGTGGCCGCAGTCGAGTTCAGGCGAACTGAAAGCGGACCTGGGTCTTCTGGCGACGACGCATCGAGAAACCGACGGCGCCAAGACCAAGCATCATCAGCATCCACGTGCCCGGTTCAGGAACGGCCGAGAAGACGCCCGAGACGAGAAGGCCGGCGGGGTTGCTGCCAGCTTGAGTGCCAGCGGGGCCGTCATTGAGGACGCGGAAGGTCAGCGTATTGGCGCCATTGACGAAGTAAGATGCCGTCGTGGTACCAAACGCGGTGCCGTTGCCGCTGAACGTGCCGCCCGAGCCGTTGATCAAATTGCCGTTAAGGAAGATCTGAGCCACCGAGTTATCGGCCCAGAAGGTTCCCGACAGGGCAAGCTGCGAGAGCTGGGCCAGATTGCTAATCTGGAAAACCGTCTGATAGAAAGTTTCACCGGGCGCGACGTTGGTCTGGCCGGGCGTGACTTGCGTGATCCACTTAGCGCCAGCAGCGCCAGAGTTGTTGTCGTTGCCAACCCAGTTCGTATGAACCGTGGTCGGAATGAACGCCGTCATATAGCCGCCGACCAAAGTCGGGCTGAATGACCAATTGTTGGTAACGCCGGTGTTGACGCTGACCGTGGTCGCAGCCGTTGCGGCGGTCGCCGGCAGCGTTACCGCTGCAAGCGAAAGAGCTAACATCAATGCATTCTTCATGAAGTCTATCCCCATCTTAAAAATCTGAACTCAGGCAAAATTAACATGGCGGTTAGCGTGCCGACGCATCGAGAAACCAACGGCCGCGAAGCCAAGCAGCAAAAGCAAATGCCGACTTCAGCCGCGACGTGCGGACGAAACCCGATCCCAGCTTGAGCGGAAGTACGCCGCGCAGGGTCAAAACGCCTTGCATTCGGACTCCCATCGAGATGAGTGCCCGTCACAATATCCGACCCTGTGAGCGAAACCCGCAGCAGGTCTGTTGCCTACTTGCGAGTGGCAGCTATTGATGATTCGTTAAGGAATGTCAACGTGCTGTTAGGGCGATAACACTGCGCTTTAGATTCAGTTGCTTGGTAAATCGCCACCCCTGACCGCCCGCGGTATAATTATAAGAAATATCAAAGCGTTGGCTCGTGCATCACGAATGCTCCCGTGCGCTGAAGTCGCTTAAAGCGCGTTCTTGTTTCATAGTGGGACATCAGGCACTTGAAGGCTTTCGATACAGGTGCGACCACCCTCTCGTTCCGCCCTTTTCAACAAATCTCGTACTGAGTCGGCGCTCTATCTGACGGTTATATTTGGGTAATTTCCAAAGAGTGGGCTTGGATGCCGTCAGCGGCGCAGCCGGATCAGAATGGCACTGCTGCACCGCTTAAGTTATCGTAAGTGGGGCCTGTGGTGCCGTTAACTCGTCGCCCTCGAACGAAACCTCGGCGCGTGGCAT
>JAHJHL010000177.1 GCA_018823905.1 Alphaproteobacteria bacterium | reverse complement strand
TCCGTGACCACCGCGCCCGCTTCGGCCTCCTTCAGGATGCCGATAATCTGTTCTTCCGAAAACTGCTTCCGCTTCATCTGTCCGTCCCTTCTTCAGGTCGGACTCTAGCTTCAACTGGTGGAGAAAATGGGGGTCAGGTCAATTCGCCCAGACCATACGGCTTTGCCCGTCGATATCGTCCGGCACGTTTCCAGCCGCATCCTGAGGGACTTGTCCGGAGATCAGGAGGATTTGCGAAGGTTCGCTGACATGACTGGCTTGCGCCCAGCCGCCGAGTGTCAGGTTGATCGTTTTCTTTTGCATGAGACTTGTCCTTTAGATTCCGCCGAGGCGCGAGGTTTGAAGGGGTCGATATTGTCGCGGCCATCGCGCGAATTTTGGCGTCCCTGACCGGGCTCCTTGATGTCGCTTTCGACACGTTGAAAGGCGGGATTTTTTGCGCCCGGCCACTCCGCTTAACGCGGGGCGTATTTCAGGACTACGAAGCTATCGGGATGAAAGACCTCCTTCGCCTCGCCCGGTCCTGCGACAAGCGTCGAGTCTGCAGCGACGACCAGAAGCGAGCCATCGCGCACGTCCATGGCCATCATTCGCGCATTCGAGCGTGTCCCGATACTGCCGAGCGCCCGATAGCGATCGCGGCCGTCCGTTCCAATGACCGTGAGGTTGGCGTCGCCACCGTTGGAGGTGACGATCCGTCCGCGCGCGGGATCGGTGACAAATCCGTCGATGCCGCGCCCGATCGGCAGATTTGCCATGATCTTCCCGTTCGCCGCGTCGATGGCGAGAAAGCGCGGCTCGTCGCCGGTGCAAGCGGCGAGCAACCGGTTGTTCGGTGCGTCGAACAAAATCTTGGAGATGTTGCAGGGCACCGACCATCGCGCCTGCTCTGCCAATGTCTGGGCGTTCAGTTTCAGAATCAATCGATCGTAACGCACCGGGGCGAACAAATGACCTTTGCCATCGTTCGCCGGGTCGTCCATCTTCCGGAAGGGGAAATGATGCGTCCCGAGAAGCTTCCCTGTCGCTGCGTCCAGCGTGTACCAGGTGCTGCGTTCCTTGCCCGTGCCGGTAATCGCATGAAGCCGTTTGGTAAGGGGATCATAGACCGCGCTATTGAGCCCTCCTTCGCTCGACAGAGGCAGGCGGGCAATCGTCGTCAAAGATTTGAGTTTGAAACTCAGCAAGGAGCCGTCGGTCATCGCCGCATAACCGCGGTCCAACTCGGGGATCAGCAATGGCCCGTTCGCGCCGCTCGAGTTGGCGATTGTCGTTATGATCGCATTTTTATCCACATCGAAGACCGTGAGGCCATCTTTGCCGCGCGCGATGAACAGACGCTCTGTTCCAGGCTGCATCTTCGCATAGTCCCAGTCCGTATTCGTGCTCGGGAGCGTCGTTGTCGATTCTAGCGTGTAAAGCAGGTCGGGCTGCGGGACCCCCGCAGCCGCGAACAAAAGCGTCGTGATAAACATTTGGTATCCTCAGAATTGGAGAAAGCGGCATCGCAACAGCTGCTTGGACGAATGCAGGCTGACTATGCCGGGTGCTCCCCTTGTCGGCGCCGGATCGATGAACATCGCTCACGCCCAACGCTTTTTGAACATATTTAGTGGGCCGGGTTTGCGACGGCCCGGCCTGTCGAGAAAGGGGCCAACCAAATGCAAACTGGTGCATCGGACGCACCATAGCTTTGGAACGCCCGCAGCCTGAGGCTGTCCCCCTTCGCCGCGCCGGATCACGAAGCCGACACCGCCCTATGCAGGATTGGCAACACCGGTGTTGGCGCCGACCCCGTCTATACTCTGATACAAATGGATTGGCAGGAAGGGCGGAGCGAGTGCGCAAATTCGATTGGCAGGATGGGCTGAACCTGGAGGGTCAGCTCGATGAACAGGAACGGATGATCGCCGAAGCGGCGCGCGCCTATTGCGACGACCGGCTGCGCCCGCGCGTCCGCGACGCCTATGCGCGCGAATATACCGACCCCGCGATTTTTCAGGAAATGGGCCAGCAAGGCCTGCTCGGCGTCACGGTGCCCGAGGAATATGGCGGCATCGGCGCCTCCTATGTTGCCTATGGACTTGTTGCACGCGAAGTCGAGCGCGTGGATTCGGGCTATCGTTCGATGATGTCGGTGCAATCGAGCCTGGTTGCCTATCCCATATTGGCCTATGGGTCGGAAGCGCAGAAGCGCCGCTATCTGCCCGCGCTGGTCGCGGGGACCAGCATCGGCTGTTTCGGCCTGACCGAACCCGACGCGGGGTCCGACCCCGGCGGGATGCGCACAAGGGCGACCGCCATCGACGGGGGATACCGGATCGACGGCAACAAGACCTGGATTTCGAACGCGCCGATCGCCGACGTCTTCATCATTTGGGCCAAATCGGACGCGCACGGCGGCGCGATCCGCGGCTTCATTCTGGACAAGGGCATGAAGGGGCTGTCGGCGCCGAAGATCGAAGGCAAGCTGAGCCTGCGCGCGTCGATTACCGGGATGATCAACCTCGACGGCGTCGTTGTTCCCGAATCCGCACTTTTGCCCCATGTTGAAGGATTAAAGGGCCCCTTTGGCTGTTTGAACCGCGCGCGATACGGCATCGCCTGGGGCGCCATGGGCGCGGCCGAG
>JAHJHL010000176.1 GCA_018823905.1 Alphaproteobacteria bacterium | reverse complement strand
TCCGTGACCACCGCGCCCGCTTCGGCCTCCTTCAGGATGCCGATAATCTGTTCTTCCGAAAACTGCTTCCGCTTCATCTGTCCGTCCCTTCTTCAGGTCGGACTCTAGCTTCAACTGGTGGAGAAAATGGGGGTCAGGTCACGCGCTATCCGTGGCGTGACATTTGCCGAGCGATCGATCGACCATCTCAGTTTAGTATGGCAGGCAACCCCGCAGTAGAATCTTACGGGTATCGCGACCTTGTAGAAACTGCTTCGCCCGTCGATCTCGGCGAGGCAGCAAGAAGAGGCACGTTAGAAAGTGTTGAGCGACTGGCACAAGTGGCGAGCAGCGTAATCAACCGGACTGACGCATTTGGTCTAACACCGCTAGCTTGGGCGGTTATCTATCGGCGCGGCGATCATGCTGCCGCTCTTCTGAAGCACGGCGCGTCTCCGTCAGGTTCATCATGCCAGAGACTGGCATCCCCGACTTCGCCAATGCAATTCGCTCGAGCGTTGCAATGGCGAAAGATGATTGATCAGATGCGGCCTTACATAACGAAAACGCCGAACGTCGTACTCCATGATCCCCCGACGCTTCTTTCGAAACCTTCCTATTACGAACTGACCCGCAGCATCGAATTCAGCCGAAAACGCCACGCAGGAAAATTGGAGAACGACGCGTCTGTCATTGCAAAGGTCAGCGTCGATGCGAATGGGAAGGCACATGACTGCGAATTGGAATCCAAAACTGGCATAAAGCCGCTCGACCACGACATTTGCGCCCAAGTGCTCACAGGTGCGCGATGGAAGGCGGCACGTGGAGAATATGGGGAGCCGGTGGCTGGCGATGGAATCATACGACTACGTATAGAGGCGAGGTAGGCAATATGGCTCAGCGGTGCCGTCCACGACCGCTGCCGCACATTGTCGCTCAAAATCTGCCAGTTCACTCCCCACCCCAAACCACCACCTTCGGCAACGCCAAAAAACCGCCAAACCATAAAAAGGTCAACGGCCGGCGGGTCCACCTGCGGGGAGAGGGGAGTGCAGGTGCAAGGGGCTGGAGACCCGCCGCCGTTTCCCGATCGGTCCGCCAATGCGAACCGACCGGATCGGGATCAGTTGATGTCGTCGCCCTCGTCGTCGGAGCCGACCATCATTTCTTCGGCCACCGCATCGGTGCGGCTACGGATCGCGGCTTCGAGCCGGTCCATCAGTTCGGGGTTTTCCTTGAGGAAATTCTTCGCATTTTCGCGGCCCTGGCCGATGCGGATCGAGTCATAGCTGAACCAGGCGCCCGATTTCTCGACCAGTCCGGCCTTGACGCCGATGTCGAGAATCTCGCCGATCTTCGAAATGCCCTGCCCGTACATGATGTCGAATTCGACCTGCTTGAACGGCGGCGCGACCTTGTTCTTCACGACCTTGACCTTGGTCGTGTTGCCGACGATTTCGTCACCATTCTTGATCTGGCCGGTGCGGCGGATGTCGAGGCGGACCGAGGCGTAGAATTTCAGCGCATTGCCGCCGGTCGTGGTTTCGGGGTTGCCGTACATCACGCCGATTTTCATGCGCAGCTGATTGATGAAGATCACCATGCAGCGCGAGCGGCTGATCGAACCGGTGAGCTTGCGCAGTGACTGCGACATCAAACGCGCCTGCAGGCCGACATGAGTGTCGCCCATCTCGCCCTCGATTTCCGCACGCGGGACCAGCGCGGCGACCGAGTCGACGACGAGCACGTCGATCGCGTTCGAACGCACCAGCGTGTCGACGATTTCGAGCGCCTGTTCGCCGGTGTCGGGCTGCGAGATGATCAGTTCGTCGATGTTGACACCCAGCTTGCGGGCATAAACCGGGTCGAGTGCATGTTCGGCATCGACAAAGGCGACGGTACCGCCGCCCTTTTGCGCTTCGGCCAGGACGTGCAGCGCGAGCGTTGTCTTGCCCGAGCTTTCGGGACCGTAGATTTCGATGACGCGGCCGCGCGGCAAACCGCCGACGCCGAGCGCGATGTCGAGGCCGAGCGAACCGGTCGAGATCGCCTCGACCTGCATCGCTTCCTTCGAGCCCAATTTCATCACCGAGCCCTTGCCAAAGGCGCGATCGATCTGCGCGAGCGCGGCGTCTAGCGCCTTCTGCCTGTCCGTGTTGTTCACTGCTTTCCCCGATTCGACGAGTGACAATTGTCCGGCCATTACCGTACCCTTCCAGCTCTAGAGCGACGACAGAAGCATCGCAACGCCGAACCCATGTACGACATTTGTTCTCATAGAACAAGAGTGGAACAAAATATTTCTTCACCGTCACTCTCGCGGAGGCGACGGGTTTGCTATGCCCCAAATTCCGCCAAAGCTGCCTCGATATCGCTGATCCGAAACGGTTTGGCGACCAGTCGTCGATGCGCGTGCGCGGGCGGTAAGACGTCACCCCCGCCCGACGTAAACGCAAAGGGAATCCCGCGCTCGGCCAGCGCATCGGCGACCGGCCACCCCTTTTCGTCGCCCAGATTGATATCGACGAGCGCGCCGCCCAATGATTCGGTCGCGATGATCGCCAGCGCCTCGTCCCTGCTCGCCGCCTGCGCGGGTTCGGGCAGGCCGAGCGCGTCGAACATATCGGCGAGCATCATGCCGATCAGCACATCGTCCTCGACGAGCAGGATACGCAAATTATCAGCCATTTTTCACCCGATGTGCGGCATCGTCGAGCGCCGCCGATGTTGCCTCGGCCAATTGCGCGACCGAAAAAGGTTTGGGCAGGAACGCGACATCGTCGATGTTGATCGACTGGCGGAGCTGCTCCTCGGCATAGCCCGACATAAACAGCACCGGCAGGTCGGGCCGCTTGGCGCGCAGCGCGCGGACCATCGCGGGACCGTCCATCGTCGGCATCACGACGTCGCTGATGATCAGGTCGACCTTGTCCATCTGGGCAAAGCGTTCGAGCCCTTCCTCGCCCTGCGATGCGGTAACGACGGTGTAGCCCGCACGGGTCAGCGCGCGTTCGGCCACCGCGCGCACCATATCCTCGTCCTCGACGAGCAGGATGGCGCCCGTCCCCCACTGGCTTTTCTTGGGCTTGGCGGGCGGCGGCGCGACCACCGGCGTGTCGGTGCCGACGCGGTGGACGGGGAGGTAGATGGAAAAGCTCGTCCCCTGGTCCGGCGCGCTGTCGGCAAAAATATACCCCGCCGATTGCTTGATGATGCCGTAAACGGTGGACAGGCCAAGGCCGGTACCCTTCCCCACATCCTTGGTGGTGAAGAAGGGTTCGAAAATCTTGGGCAGCACGTCGGCGGCGATGCCGGTGCCGGTGTCGCTGACCTTGAGCGCGCAATAATCGGCGGGGGGCATGAATTCATTGCCCATCTGGCGCACGTCGGCGGCGGATACCGGATAGGTTTCGATCGTCAGCGTCCCGCCGCCCGGCATCGCATCGCGCGCGTTGACCGCCAGGTTGATGATCACCTGCTCGAGCTGCCCGGGGTCGGCGCGCACCGCGCCCAGCCCGCGGCCGTGATGGACCACCAGCTGGACCGTCTCGCCGATCAGCCGCTTGAGCAAGTGTGAAACTTCCGAAATCACGTCGGGCAGTTGCAGGATCTGCGGCCGCAGCGTCTGCTGGCGCGAAAAGGCGAGCAATTGCCGCGTCAGGCTGGCGGCGCGGTTGGCGTTGCTGCGGATCTGCTGGATATCGTCATAATCGCTGTCGCCCGGCGTGTGACGCATCAGCATCAGATCACAGGCGCCGAGCACCGCGGTCAGGATGTTGTTGAAGTCGTGCGCAACCCCGCCCGCCAGCTGGCCGACCGCCTGCATCTTCGATGCCTGCGCGACCTGGCGCTTCAGCCGCGACTCCTCGCTCGAATCCTTGAGGCTCAGCAGCACCGCCGCCTCACCCAGCCCGCGCACCCCGACGACGCGCATCGACACCGGCTCGCCGCTCTGCCCAGCGAGGCGGATCGACAGGTCGCCGCCGACCTGCTGACCGCTGCTGTGGCGGCGGATCATGTCGGCGAGCGGCCCCTTGTCTTCGCCAACGACGATGTCGCCGGGATAGCGCGGCATCTTGCCTTCGCCCAGGTTCGCCGCACGCACAAAGGCGCGGTTCATGTAAAGGAAGCGCCCGTCGCGATCGACCATCGCCAGCCCGAACGGCAACAGCGACAGCAAGGTTTCGACATAGGTCTGCGCGGTGCCGCGATCGGCCGGTCCCATCTCCTCATCGAGCAGCGCGAGCAGCACCGGGGTATTGCTGTCGGCGGGGGCGAGCGGGATTTGCAGCATCCGCACCGGCGTGGCGCGGTCGCCCTCGCGCGCGAAATAGAGCGCGCCGCCATCGTCGATGCGCAGCATCGGCGCGACGTCGCGGCCGGCATAATGACCCGCGTCATCCTCACCCAGCGCGCGGAGCAAGAACGCCTGATTGGCGACGCGCAGCCGCCCTTCGGCGTTGACGAGCGCCGCCATCACACCCGCATGGCTGAGCGTGCGGCCCGCGGGGCCATCGAGGTGACGGGTGATTTCCGACGCGAGATCGAGCCGCTCGATCGCCGAGAAACGCCAGACAAGATAATCCTCGGCCTGGCCGGTGCGGGTCACCTGCGCGCGCAATTGCAGCGTGCCGATTGCCAGGTCGTCGGCGCGCCCCTCGCCATCGCGCCACGCCATGCGACCGGCGTTTTTCAGCACATCGGCGCCGCGGCCTTCGAGCGGCAGCCCCGGTGGCGTCACGAACCCGCCCATCCAGGTTCCGAACAAATCATTCGCGCACACCATCCGGCCAGCGCGGTCGGTGACCGCGATCGCTACGTCATCGTGATTCACCGCCTGACGCAGCATCGTCCAGTCGGGCGGCACCGCATCACCCGCGACGATGGCGGGAAACAGCCGCCGCGCGAGCACTACCCCGCCGACCGCAACCGCAAGCCCGGCGACAAAACCCGCCGCCAGCACCGTATCGCGCGTCGCCCAGAACAGCAGCGCGGTCGACAACAGCGCCAGCCCGCCGAGCAGGCCCATATCGACCCGCGACAGCCCCGTCGGCACCGAAAGCGGGCCGACGGCGCCCGCCCCCCTGCCGATATCGGAATCAGCGGAAGGCAGGCTCGTCGCGGTCAATGACAGTCTTTCTTATCGGCGCATCACCAGATGCGAACACGGTCTTTCGGCGCCAGATACAGCTTCTGGCCTTCCTTGATCTGATACGCCTTATACCACGGGTCAAGGTTGCGCGAGACCCAAGTCCGCTGGATCGACGGCGAATGCGGATCGGTGGTGATCCGCTGCGACAAATTCTGGTCGCGATAATTGCGCCGCCACACCTGCGCCCAGCCCAGGAAGAAGCGCTGATCGCCGGTCAGCCCGTCCAGCACCGGTGCTTCCTTGCCGCCGAGCGACGCCTTATACGCGTCATAGGCAACAGTCAGGCCCGCCAGATCGCCGATATTCTCACCCAGCGTAAAGGTGCCGTCGAGCTTTTCACCGGGCAGCACTTCATAGGCGTCATATTGCGCGATCAGCGCCTTGCCCGCGGCTTCAAACGCCGCAACGTCGGCGGGGGTCCACCAATCGGCAAGCTTGCCGGTCTCGTCATATTTCGCACCCTGATCGTCGAAATGATGACTGATCTCGTGACCGATCACCGCGCCGATACCGCCATAGTTGATCGCCGGGTCGGCGTGCGGGTCAAAGAAGGGCGGCTGCAGGATCGCGGCGGGGAAGACGATCTCGTTCATGCCGAAATTGGCATAGGCGTTGACCGTCATCGGGGTCATCCCCCATTCCCAGCGGCGGATCGGCCCGCCGAGGCGGCTGATATTGTCGTCGTGCGCGAACTGGTTCGAGCGCAGCGCGTTGCCGAACAGGTCGTCGGCCTTGATCTCGAGCTTGCTGTAATCTTTCCAGCGGTCGGGATAGCCGATCTTGGTGGTGAAATTGGCCAGCTTCTGCTTCGCCTTGACCTTGGTCGCGGGCTGCATCCACGCCAGCCCGTCGATGCGGCGGCCCATCGCGCCGAGGACGTTCTTGACCAGTTCGTCCATCGCCGCCTTGGTTTCGGGCGGGAAATATTTCGCGACATAGTCCTGGCCGACGGCCTCGCCCAGATTGCCGGTGGTGAAATCAACCGCGCGCTTCCAGCGTTCCTGCATCTGCGGCGTACCCGACAAGGCGGTGCCATAGAAAGAGAAGCTTTCCTGCGCGAATTTCTCGGGCAGCACGCCCGAGAAGCCGTCGAGGCTGCGCACCAGCAGCGCATCGCGGATCACCGCGATCGGCGCGTCGGCGAGCAGCTTGGCTTCGCCGGTGAAGGCGCTCGGCTGCGACACCAGCAACGAGTCTTCGTTGACGCCGATACCGCGGATGAAGGTCGCCCAGTCGAACCCGGGCGCCGCGGCCGCCAGTTCGGCGATCGTCATCTTGTTATAGGCTTTTGTCGCGTCGCTGCTGTCGTTCTTGTCCCAATGGACGGTCGCGATCTGCTTTTCGAAATCATAGATCGCCTTGGCGCGCGCCGCGGCATTGGCTTCGCCCGCCAGCGTCAGGACATTTTCCAGATGCTTGAGGTACGCGGCCTGCAGCTTCGCGTTGCGCTCATTGTCCTTCAGGTAGAAATCGCGGTCGGGCATGCCGATCCCGCCCTGGAACATCGTATAGATATAGACGTCGGGGTTCTTGTCGTCCTGTCCGACGAAGCCGCCAAAGAAATGCTGGACGCCGTTGCGATCGGCCTCGGCGAGCAGCGCGGCGAGACCGGGCTTTTCGACCGCGCGGATCTTGGTGAGCCAGGGCTGAATCGGCGCGAGCCCCTTGGCCTCGACCGCGGCGCCATCCAGATAGGCGGCATAGTTGCGGCCGATCATGCTGTTCGGATCGGCTTTCGCCGCGTCGAGAATTTCGCGGGTGCGCTGCTGCGACAGGTCACCAAGCGCGGTGAACATGCCATAATTCGACTTATCGGCGGGGATCGTGGTGTTTTTGGCCCAAGTGCCGTTGGCATAGGCGTAGAAATCGTCGCCTGGCTGCACTTCGGTGTCCATGCCCGCGGTGTCGAAACCAAAGGTGCCCAATTCGGGTTTGGCGGCGGTCTCGGCGGCAGGCGTCGCTTCTTCCTTGGCCATCGCCGGCACAGCAGAAATCAGCATTGCGCCCAGCGCGGCGGTCGCCAGCAGACGCGAAGAAACATGCAAACAAGTCATGATAGTCCCCAGTTCTAAAAACGAAGCAATGTTGTGCGGCGCATCGGCTGGGCACTCCATTGCGATGGGACAGCTATACGATAGCGCGCGGGCCGTTCAACCGGCGGGGGTGTCGCTGGTCGATGCCTCAAGTCGTTGGTCGCGCGCGCGCTGCAATTTGCGCCGCCAGCGCAGGCGAATCCAATTGTCCCAGAACACCGAGGCAAGCACATAGCCGACCGCCGCCGACACGACCGAAATGACCAGAAGTCCCGCCATCATCGCAGGCGCCGCGTCCGAAAACACCCAGCGCGCCCACTCGCCTGCCGACGCGCCATGTTCGATCATCGCCGAGAAGGTCGCGCTATTGGCTTGCAACCCAAACAGCCAGTCGCCCAGCCACACCGACGCCAGAATGATGAACGGCGTCGTCACCGGGTTCGACAAAAACGTCATCGCGGCGCCGATCGGGATGTTGGCCCGCACCGGCAGCGCGAGCAGCGCGACCCCCAATATCTGGATGCCCGGAATCAGGAAAAAGATGCCGACGAACAGTCCGAGCGCGGTACCGCGCGGCACCGATGTGCGAGTGAAGCGCCACAAATGGCTGTGCGCAACCCTATGAGCAAACGGCTTGACGAAACGGCTCGCGAGCAGCTCTTCGCGCGTCGGCGAATTGCGGCGGATCCAGTTCATCACCGCTGCCTTGTCCTTGGGCTTACCGCCGCTCACCCGCGCTCTTTCATCAGCCGCTGCTTGTCGCGCTTCCAGTCGCGTTCTTTGATCGACTCGCGCTTATCGTGCGCCTTCTTGCCCTTGGCGAGCGCAAGCTCGACCTTGGCGCGACCGCGGCTGTTGAAATAGACCGAGAGCGGCACCAGCGTCATGCCTTGTCGCGCGACGCCCGCGTACATCTTGTTGATCTCACGCCCGCTCAAGAGCAGCTTGCGCGGGCGCTTGGGTTCGTGATTGTGGCGGTTGCCGTGACTGAATTCGGGAATGTTGCTGTTGATCAGCCACACCTCATTGCCCTTCACCTCGGCATAGCTCTCGGCAATCGTACCTTCGCCGAAACGCAGCGATTTGACCTCGGTCCCTTGCAACGCAATTCCCGCTTCGAACACCTGTTCGATGGCAAAGTCGAACCGCGCGCGCCGGTTTTCGGCGACGACCTTTTTCTTATCGAATTCGGCGGCGGACTGCGGACGGGCCATGGGAAACCTAAATCACTCCCGCCGCGGACAATGCGGCATCGACGGCGGCGCACGAGGCTGCGTTCGCCGGGATGATAGGTAGGCGCACTTCGGGCGAAAACCAGTCGTGGACGCGCGACAGCGCATATTTCACCGGCCCCGGCGAGGTGTCGGAGAACATCGCTTGATGCAAGTCGAACAGGCGGTCGTGCAGCACCAGCGCGCGCGCCCAGTCGGCGGCGGCGCTGGCGGCGGCGAAATCGGCGCAGAGGCGTGGCGCGACATTGGCGGTGACCGAGATGCAGCCGACGCCGCCCATCACCGCGTGCGGCAGCCACAGATCGTCGTTGCCGCTCAGCTGGCAGAAATCATGACCCGCACCCGCGCGGTGGACCGTCACCCGCGCCAGATCGCCGCTCGCATCCTTGATCGCGACGACCGAGGGGATTTCGGCGAGCTTACACATCGTTTCGGCGCTGATATCGGCAACCGTCCGACCGGGGACGTTATAGACGACGATCGGCAGGTCACTGGCGTCGGCCAGCGCCTTGAAGTGCGCGAGCATCCCCTCTTGGCTAGGCTTGTTGTAATAGGGCGCAACCACCAGCGCCGCGGCGGCCCCCGCGGATTGCGCATACCGCATGTGGCGAACCGCGGTGGCGGTGTCGTTCGATCCGCAGCCGGCGATCACTGGAACGCGGCCCGCTGCGGCCTGGATGCAGCTGTCGATCACCTGATAATGTTCGTCGAACCCCAGCGTCGGGCTTTCGCCGGTCGTACCGCACGGGACCAGCGCGCTGGTCCCTTCTTTGATCTGCCAATCGATCAGGTGCGCGAAGGCAGGCGCGTCGAACGCCCCATCGCGAAATGGCGTCACCAAAGCGGGAATAGACCCCGAAAACATGCCCCGCTCCTTTACAAAAACATGGCCGCGCCGGTAGAGTCCCGACGGCGCGCCGCTAATGGACGCCTATTCAGCGCCCCGCAAGGAGTTTGCCACTAACATGGCCGCCATGATTACGCTGCCCCGAATTTCTCGTTTGGCCTTGGCCTTTGCCTTGCTCGTCCCGACCGCTGCCCAGGCTAGCGAACTCACGCCCGAACAGATGGCGTGGTATCGCGCCCAAATGGGCCTCGCCTCGACATCGGGGCCGCCGCCATCGACCAATTCGGTCGGCGACGCGGTGATGGAATGGCGGCGACTGACCGCCAACACCGGCGCATCGTTCGACCAGCTCTCGCGCTTTCTGATGACCAACAAGGGCTGGCCCGACGCCGACAAAATGCAAGTGCGCGCGGAAAAGGCGATCGCGATCGACAGCTTCGACCCTGCGCGCACCCTCGCCTATTTTCAGGCCTATCCACCGAAGACGGCGAGCGGCCATTTGCGCCAAGCGCTGGCGCTCAACGCAGCTGGCCGCCGCGAAGACGCCAATGCCGCGGTGCGCCGCGCGTGGGTCTCCGGCCCGTTGGACGACGCGGAAACCAGCCGCGCGCTCGGCCTGTTCCCCGGCGCGATCACGCTCGCCGATCACGACGCACGGATGGACCGGCTGCTGTGGTCGAATGCAACCGCCGCCGCCAGCCGCCAATTGCCCTATACGTCGCCCGACAAGCGCGCGGTTTTCGCCGCGCGCCTTGCGATGCGGAGCAAATCGGTCGATGCCGCGTTGCAGGCCGCCGCGGTCGAGGCGGCGAACCCGTCGCTCGTCCGGACCGACCCCGGTTATATCACCGCCAAGGCGACCTGGTTGCGCCAGTCGGGGCGTGTCGGTGAAGCCCGCGCGCTGCTCGCGGCGCCGCGAGCGCTGACCAAGGCGCCGACCGATCCTGAGGAATGGATCGAAACGCTGCTGACCAACGCGCGGCAGGCCGACAGCGGCGGCGACAAGCTCACCGCCTATAATATCGCGCGGCAGATCGACGATGCCTTCCCGCCGGGAACGGTGATCCGCGAAACGTCGCTGGCGGTGCGCGACGACTATACCTCGCTGGCATGGCTGGCCGGACAGCTGGCATACAAGGATTTGCGTCGCCCGGCCGAGGCCGTGAAACTGTACCGCGCTTATGGCGAGGCCGCACGATCGGCACAGACGCGCACCAAGGGCTTTTACTGGGCGGGCCGCGCCGCGCTCGCAGCGGGCGACCGCGCCACCGCCAATTCGCACTTCGCCGACGCCGCGCAGCATTATGACCAGTTCTATGGCCAGTTGGCGCTTGAACGGCTGGGCCGTCCGCAGCCCAAGCCGACCCCCAACCCGACGATCCAGGTCAACAATGACGAAAAGCGCGACTTCAATGACGACCGGCTGGTCCGCGCGGCGCGCGCGCTGGGCGAGATCGGTGCTTGGCGTGAACAGACCTTGTTCCTGCGTGCCTTGTCGCAAAAGGCGACATCGCCCGCCGACCATGTCCTTGCCGGACAATTGGCGTCGCAGATCGGCCGCCCCGACCTTGGCGTGATGATCGGCCGCAGCGCGCAAGCGAACAGCCTCGACGCGGTCGAAGTCGCGGGCTTCCCCACCGTGCGCGTGCCCGCGGGACATGAGGGCAACTGGACCTTCATCCACGCGATTACGCGGCAGGAAAGCCAGTTCGACCGGCAGGCGATCAGCCACGCCGGTGCGCGCGGCATGATGCAGCTGATGCCGGCCACCGCGAATGAGGTCGCTGGCAAGCTGGGTCTTTCGTACACCCGCGACCAGCTGACCGCCGACACCAACTATAACATGACGCTCGGGTCGACCTATTTCCAGCAGATGCTGCGCTATTATGGCGGCAGCTACCCGCTCGCGGTCGCGGCGTATAACGCCGGTCCAGGCAATGTGAACAAATGGCTGCGCGCCAATGGCGACCCGCGTACTGGATCGATCGAGATGCTCGACTGGATCGAGGCGATCCCGATTTTCGAGACGAAGAATTATGTCCAGCGTGTGCTGGAAAATGCGGTCGTTTACGACACGCTGCAACCGGGCAAGACGCTGCCGCAGGCACCGCTCAGCTTCTACCTCGGCAAACGCACGCCGGGGTAAGGCCGCGTGGCGGGGGAACGCAGCAATATCATCTCGCCGACCGGCTTTGCCGCGCTGCGGGCCGAATATGACGCACTGCTTGGGCAGGAGCGGCCCAAGCTGGTCGAGGTGATCAGCTGGGCCGCTGGCAACGGCGACCGCAGCGAGAATGGCGACTATATCTATGGCCGCAAGCGGCTGCGCGAGATCGACCGGCGGCTGTCGTTCCTGGCGCGGCGGATGAAGTCGGCACGCGTCGTCGATCCGGCCGAGCAGCCCGACAAGAGCCGCATCTGGTTCGGCGCCACCGCCGAGCTCGCCGACGACGATGACGCGCGGCGGACGATCACGCTGGTCGGCGACGACGAAGCCGAAGCGGGCGATGGCCGGATCGGCTGGAACAGCCCCCTTGCCCGTGCCCTCCGCGGTGCTGCGGTCGGCGATCTTCGCGTCGTCCAGCTCCCGTCTGGGCCGAAAGAGTGGGAGGTCATGGCGGTCCGCTATCCCTGACCCGTCACTCACCGATCCCCGCGATCATGTCCCGCTGATCCTTGCGCAATTCGGGCAGGTCGCGCGCCAGCTTGGCCCAATGCGCCGCTTCCTTTGCATCTGCGGTTACTCCAATCCCCTTCGCATAGGCATCGGCCAGGATCGCACGCGACCCCGCAAAACCGGCGCGCGCCGCGAGGCCGCAATCCTCGATCGCTCCCGCCAGCGTCTTGGCGGCAAAATGCGCCTCGCACAGCCAGTGATTGCCTTCGGGGTTGCCCGTGGCCGCAATGGTGCGCAACCGTGCAAGATTCGCGGCGCGGGTATCGGCGAAATAGGTCAGCGCAAAGATCGCCGCCGGATGCCCCTTTCCCGCCGCCTCCACATAGAGCGCCTGCGATCGCGCAAAATCCGCGGGGCCGAAGGTGCCGGCTGCCAGCCGATACGCCAGATGCGTCTTCGCCTTGGAAAACCCAGCGTTCGACGCCGCAACGTACAGGTCATACGCGCGCGTCACGTCGGCAGGCGACGGGTCGTTTTCGAGCAGCAGATAGGCCAGCTCCTGCTGCCCCGCCGGAAACCCCTGCGCCGCCGAAGCCTCGAGATACGCCCGCGCTCGCGGCATATCCTTTTTCAACCCGACACCCAGCGAGAACATATAGCCCGCCAGCTGCTGCGCCAGCGGATGCCCCCCATCGGCCAGCGCGATCAACTCGCTGGCAGGATGGCGCGATAGGACGTCTGCGATTAGCACGGGCTCGTCTTCGATCGCCAGTCGATCGAGCGAGATGTCGGCGAGCGGGTCTGTCACAGCGCCTCGCGACGGGAGAGCCGTCGCGCTACTCGAAGGGAGTGGGATCACCGCCGCAGCCGTCGGACGGACAGGTGCAGCGGCGGGAACCTCGGGCGGTGCGACCAGATAATAATCGTCGAACCAGCTACCGTAGTGGAACGGCTGCTGCGGCCCCAATTCCATACCATGCGTCCGCTTATAAACTTCGCGCGATACGATCTTGAAATAATCTGATATTTCTAGCCCAGGAATGCCCAGTTCCTTGACCACTGCCGCCGCAAACGGGCTGACCGGCGACCCAATCGGCGCAAAGTCGAGCGCGGGGCGCCCCTTGGCGGTCGAATAGAACACCGCCCCCTGCCCGATGTCGAGCAGCCCGAGCGGCGCCGATGCCGCATCGCCTGCCGCGACATTGACGTCCTCGATCCGCACCACCGGCTCGGCGGTGCGGCAGGCATCGACGAACAGCAGGGTAAAGGCACCCGCAGGCACCACCCGCTTCACCGCCGCCTCAATCGACAAATAGCGTTTTTCGACATCGGCGCGGCGCGTCGCTGGCGGCGCCTCCATCGGCACCAGCCAGTTGCGCCCGCCATATTCAAAGCCATGACCGGCATAATAGATGATGACCGATTTCGCCCCCGCTGCCTCCGCAGCAAAGCGCGTCAGCGCCGCGTCGAGCGTCGCCATGTCGGCATTGCGGACGATACGCGGCGAAATTCCGGCCTTGGCAAAGGCGGCGCAGACATAGTCGATGTCGTTGACCGCGTTTTTAAGCGACGGCCATTCCCAGTCATTATAGGCGCTGTTGCCGATCAGCAGTGCCGCACGCTCGCCTTGCAAGGGCGCGGTGCCGCAGCTTCCGGGCGTCTGCGCAGCGGCCAGCGGCGCCAGCTGCAATAGCCCCAGAAGGGCCGCGCCCAGCGCGCCGATCCGCCATGATTTTCTCAACTGCCTGCCCCCCGACGCATGTTCAGCTCCGCGCAAAGAATGGCGGAAATCTGCGCAACTTCACTCCGAAATCACCTATCGGTGATTTCAGACGACCCCCAAAAACCGATGGTAGGTCAGCAAAATAATGTAGGAAAGCGGAAACTGGGCTGTGCGCCCGATCACCGGCGGCGGCTGGACCATTTGCTAGCAGCTGATAACCTGCTGGTGACTGGGGGAGATGATTTTATGCGCAGTCTGGGATTGATCGCCGCGATTTCGCTGGGCGGGATGGCGCATGCGGCCGACCGGCCAGTGATGCCGCCGATTACCGACGCGATGTTGAACGACTGGCTCGAACTCGGCGAAGAGATCGAGACGCGCGCCGACGGCGACCTCAACGGCGACGGTGATACCGACACTGTTTATGTCGTCGCAAGCCCCGACGCACGAACGCTGCGCGTCATGCTCAGCTATCGCAGCGAGGTCGATATCGGTCACGAACCGGGCGGCGAATTGAAGCTCGAACCCCTTCCAATCGGTCCCGCGGCACTGACGATCGCCAAGGGTGTGCTGACGATCCGCGATCTGAACGGGGGCACCACGGCCTTATCCGCGACCTATCGGTATCGCGCCGTCCGCACAGCGGAGCGCCCACGGATGCGGCTGATCGGGCTCGATGCAACGGTGTACAGCCGCACCTTTGCGCATGACGGCAATGAAATGAGCTGGGATGTCGCGACCGGCGATACGATCACCACCCAGCTCAAGGTCGCGACCACGGGCGACCGTGGATATGACAAGCTTCATACGCGAAAATTCAGGCAGCCGGTGTCGACCATCTATATGGAAGACACCCCGGGCGCCGAGGAGGAGTTGGTCCGCCTTACCAAGGCGAAATGAGCGCGATCAGGGCTGCAACAGCGTCGGGATGATCCAGATCGCCGACAACACGATCACCACCGCGATCAGCGAAAAGGCCAGGACGTAGCGAACATTATGCCCTTTGACGCCGCCACTCGCTTCGGTTTCATCCACTTCGACATGGTCGTCGACGATTTTCATGATGCGTTTCCCTTCCAACTCGTCCGCTTAATACGCGGCCCGCGCGCGGGCGGTTCCCGCGCGGCGCCGGGGAGGTAAGTGCCAGAGGGTCTATAAGCCGGGTTCTGTCCACCCCGTTACCGGGGATGGGCGATCATTCCTCTAGGCGAACGGTTACCCGAACGCTCAAGCAGTCAACCCGGACGGCTGGGCCGGAATCAGCCCTGGATAAATCCGTACCGTCCCTATTCGACCTTGCTCCCGGTGGGGTTTGCCGTGCCGCGCCTGTTACCAGCCGCGCGGTGCGCTCTTACCGCACCCTTTCACCTTTCGCCGGGCCGAAGCCGTGGCGGTTTGCTCTCTGTGGCACTTTCCCTGAACCGGTCCGAAGACCGGCCCGCCGGACGTTATCCGGCACCGTGATTTCCGTGGAGCCCGGACTTTCCTCCCCCGGCAGGATACCCCACCGGCGGCGATCGCCCAACCCTCTGGCGGATCGAGTATAGCGCGATCAGACGCGCAATACGAGCGATTGTGGGGAAGGCTGGTTTGGGGTGGGGAGCGGACGTTAGATCCTCCCCACCTGTGGGGAGGTGGCAGCGCGAAAGCGCTGACGGAGGGGGTTCGCGCCCTAACGCAACCTCGGCTTAATTCCGCCAGCCCCCTCCACCACCTTCGGTGGTCCCCCTCCCCGCAAGCGGGGAGGATTTAGTTGGCCGCAATTGGTCGCTAACTGCCGCGTGGCAATGGGCGGCAACCGCATGAGAAACCGAGGTTGGCAATGGGGTGCGGCCGATGCACTAGTGCCATCGGCCGCTGGCTGGAATGACGACGGTCGTGATAATATTTTGTCCTCACGATGGAGACATCACCATGAAATCCAACCTAAAATCGGCGTTCGCGAACGAAATGGCGGCAGCGCGCTCCGCCTCAGCGACGGGCAACATGACGCTCGCCAAACATCATTTGGAACGTGCGCATATCTTGGGCCAGCGTCGCTACTGGACGCACGTCCAGACGCATTTCCAAATGCTGCGCCTCGCGCTCAAACAGGCGGATGGCAAAGAAGTGCGGGGACAGCTTGTCCGGCTGATCGGTGCCGGTCCCTTCCACGTGGCGGGCTGGGTTCCCGTCGGCAACACGGGCGGCGCGGACGTTTCGGCAACGCGGCCGATGCCGATCCCATCGGACCTGCAAGCCCATCTTGAAGGTCATTCGCTGCGTAACGGTTTGATCCTGCGCGCTGTTCTGGTCGCCGCGCTCGTCGCCGCCTATCTGCTGGTTGTGCGCTAAACTGATACCCGACAAGACGGCGTGCTTTTTGTCGTCGCGAACGCGCCGACAAAACGGCTCGTTCAGTTCCCTTCGGGTTGGGGCAGCAGCAAACCCAGCAGGATCGCCCGGCACTCGCCGTCGATCGTACCATCGATCAGTTCGGGTCGAAAGCGGCGCTGGAAGGCAACCGTTGCGGCAAAACCGTCGGTCACGTCATAGCCAAAGCGTTCGAGCGCCAGCAGGAACCCCGCATCGGTCCACAGCGGATCGGTCAGCTTTTTGCGCGGGCGCGGCAGCGCGAGGCGGCGGCGCGCCAGTTCTTCCCACGGAAACAGTTCGCCCGGATCCTGCTTGCGCGTCGGGGCGATGTCCGAATGACCCACGACATTGCCGCGGGTGATCGCGTAGCGATCCTTGATCAGATGGACGAGACGGACGACCGAGGCGACCTGCGGATCGGGGAACGGGACATAGCCGAATTCATGGCCGGGATTGACAATCTCGATCCCGACGCTCGCCGAGTTGATGTCGCTGACTCCGCGCCAGTGCGATTGCCCCGCATGCCAGGCGCGTTTTTCTTCGGGCACCATGTGGGTGATCTGGCCATCCTCGCTGACGACATAATGCGCCGACACTTTGGCTTCCGGATTGGCGAGCCAGTCGATGGCCGCAGCGCCGGTCTTCATGCCGGTATAATGAAGCACGATCATCGAGATAGGCAGCGCGCGCTCGTCGAAATTGGGTGACCAGCGTTCGATAAAATCGCTCATGCGGTTCGCGGCCCATGTTGTTTCATCCCGGTGCGGGATACCGATCCACCTGCGCCAGCGCGGCGCAAATTGCAAGGTCAGGCCGCCGCGGCGCGGCGCACTTGCTGGTCGGCGGGTTCGTACAATCCCCGCAAACGCGGGCTCGCGACGAACTGGTCGGTCTGGCCGAGCACGGTCTCGCCCGCGCCGAGCACAAGGAAGCTTTGCGGCGCCGCCATTGTCCGCAGCTTGGCGAACGCCTTTTGCCGCATCGAGGGAGAGAAATAGAGCAGCAGGTTGCGACAGAAAATGAGGTCGGCGGGGCTGGCGAGCGGCGGTCGGTCGGTGAGCATGTTCTGGACCGAAAAATCGATGCGGCGGCGGATATCCGCTTTGACCAGCCAGCCAGCCTCGGTCTGGTCGAACCAGCGCACCATGCGCTGGACCGGAAGGCCGCGCTGGATTTCAAACTGGCTGTAGAGCCCAACACGGGCGCGGCTGATCGCGTGATAGCTGACGTCGGTGCCGACGATATCGACCTGCCACCCCGCCCATTTCTCGCCCTGTTCGGCGATCAGCATCGCCAGCGAATAGGCCTCTTGCCCGGTCGACACGCCGCAATGCCAGATCGTCAGCCGACGGCGCAGCTTGTTGATCTCGCGCAGCTTATCAAGCACCGTTGCAGCAATGTCATCGAACAGGCTGTATTCGCGATAGAAATAGGTTTCATTGTTGAGCATCGCGTCGACGGTATCGTCAAGCAGTTGGCGACTGTTCGAGGTGACCAATCCCGCGACCAGCGCGTCGAGATCGGCGATATTGTGGCGCTGCATCACCGGTTTCAGCGACATTTCGATGCGCCAGATGCGGCTGGGTGACAGCGTCTGTCCGGTCCGCGATTCAAGCACGCCCATCAGGACGCGGTAGGCCGATTCACTGGCGCTGCCGCCCATCATGGCTGGCGCCGACCCGGCAGAAAACTGCCGAGCATCAGCGCGATCGCGTCGGGATTGAGCGTGGCGGCGGCGATTCCTGCCTTGGCGACCGCGCCGGGCATGCCCCCAGATGACGCAGCTTTCGGGTGCCTGCGCGAAGATTGTGCCGCCCGCCTCTTTGAGCCGCGCCGCGCCGATGACGCCATCGCGGCCCATACCGCTGAGGATAACGGCGACGCCGCCTTTACCGTAAACTTCGGCAACCGAATCGAGCATCGGATCGGCCGAGGGACAGCAGCCATTGTCGACAGCGCGGTGGTCGAGCGCGATTTCATAGCGGCGGCCGTTCTTCACGACGACCAAATGGGCATCCCCCGGCGCAAGGTAGATATGGGCGCGCTCGATCACCATTCCGGCTTGGGCGACGGATACGCTGCGGTCGGTCATCGTCGCGATCTGCTTGGCGTAAAATTCCATGAAGGCATCGGGCAGATGCTGGGTCAGCAGGATCGGTGCGGTGATGCGCGGGTCGAGGTTGGCGAGGAAATTGGTGAAGGCGGGGATGCCGCCGGTCGATGCCGCAACAGCGATACATTCGATCGGCTGGTCGCTGTCGATTGCCAGCGCGACGGGCGCAGGCGCGCGGCGTTCGGCGACGGGGACCGGCGCCGGGAAATCCTGCTGGTTGCCCAGCGTCATGATGCGGTCGGTGAGTACCTCTGCAAAGCGGCCCGAAAAACTACCACGACCGGGCTTGGCGAGGGTGTCGCTGGCGCCGAGCGCAAGCGCTTCGATCGCCGCCGGGCCGCCTTCGACGCAGTTTGAAGAGAGGATCAACACCCGCGCCTTGGCGGCGCGCGTCAGAATATGCGGCAGTGCGTCGATGCCGCTCATCCCGGGCATTTCGATATCGAGCACGACGACATCGACGGGTTCGCGGGCGAGGAAGGCGAGCGCGTCATGTGCGGAGGCAACCGAGGCGCAGATTTCGAGCCCCGCGCGTTGATCGACGATACGTTCGAGGATGCTGCGCACGACTAGGCTGTCGTCGACCAGCATGACCCGCACCGTCCGCGCCGACGGTTCCGGATCGGAGATCAGGGGAAGCGGTCGCGCCATCGACATCGGCTTACGCGACGCCGACGAGCTGCAATTTTCCTTCCAGCGTTTCGCGATCGAACGGCTTCATGACATATTCGTCGGCGCCCGCTTCGATCGCGGCGCGAATATGGTCGATGCTGTTTTCGGTGGTGCAGAACACGACCCGCGGCCGTTCATCGTGGCCATAATCAAGATCATTGAACGCGCCCAAAAACTCCATCCCGCTCATCACTGGCATGTTCCAGTCGAGCAGGATCACGTCGGGGCGATTAGCGCGACAAAAGGTCAGCGCCTCCTGCCCGTCGGCGGCTTCTTCGACGGCAAAGGCCATGCTTTCAAGGATATGGCGCGCGACCTTGCGAATGACTTTGCTGTCATCGACGACCAGACAAGATTTCGACATTCATTCCTCCGCAACACCCAGATTTCACGTCATGCTAGTTTCAAGGAGTGTCTAGCCCGTTAACTCACGCCGCTTTCATCACCGGCAAGGTGATGAAATGCGACGGATCGACGACTAGCAGCGAAGCGCCCTGATGCTCGATCATCCCGTCGGCGACGCGCGCCCATCCCGGCAGCAATTTGCCCGCGACGCGCGTCTCCGGCGCCTCGATAAAACAGACATCCTCGATCGCATCGGCGAGCAGTGCATAGCCATGGTCGGCGACATCGACGACGATCACCCGTTGCCCCGATGCAACCGGAACCGGCGGCAGGCCGATGACAACATGCGGATCGATCAGCGTGAAGACGCGGCTGCGCAGCGCAAACAGACCTGCAACATGCGGCGGCGCGCCTGGGACTTCGACCGGAATTCCGACGGTGACCACCGAGTTGATCGCCCGGCTGCGCAGCGCGACGCGGGTGTCGGCGATGCGCGCGATCAGATAGAGTTTTTCCATCATGCGCGGCCTCCTCCGACGCGGCGCGCCAACGCGTCGAGCAGCGCCTGACGGTCGTAGCGATAAACGGTTTCGTCATCGGGCCCCGCCGCGGCAACCGCGCTGCGCAGTCGGATAACCGGGATTTCGTCGCCGACATGGGCGCAGGACGCGCCATCTTCGGTCAGGCAGAGCAAGACATCGGGCGCCTCGTCCGCTGCATCGTCGCCCGATACCACGCGGTAGCCAGCATTGCGCAGGATCGGCGCGAGAAAATTGCTGCCCCAGCCATCATCGTCGTCGGCGAGGCGGCAGAGCGGCTGGTTCGGCGCGGCATCGCCATCCAGTGCCGCATATTGCGCCATCAGCCAGAAGGGATCGATCAGCTCGACGGGTTCGCCGCTGACCAGCACGACACCCGCAATAAGCCCCGGCGCTGCCGACGGTTGCACCGCGTCGGGCAATCGAACGATGTCGATGACTTCGGCGATCGGATAACAGAGCACCGATTGACCGTCGAACAGCCGCAGCAGCTTCAGCGATCCCTCGGCTTCGGGCAGGTTCGCGGTATGGACCGGGAAAATCTCGTCGCCGATCTGCGCCTGAACGTGGCCCGCGCTTTCGAACAGCGCCGACGCAGGGATTTCCTCGACCCGCTCGATGACCGACAACCGCACCCCGCGGACCCGGCCATTGGTATCGCGGAACAGCAGCAGCTGCGCGGCGTTGCGCGCGGCATTCGCCTGCGCTTCGGCGGCGGCCATCTGATCATGGTTGCGTCCGGTTTCGGTCGCGTCGATCGCCGCAGCGGCCACCAGCCCCTGCACGTCGAGCAGCAGGACCGGGCGGCCATTGTCGGGTAGCGTCGTTCCGGCGTAAAGCCCCGTCGCCATGATCATCGGCGCCGCGGGTTTGATCACCAGCTCCTCATGATCGTGGATCGCCGCAACGCTCAGCGCGTAGCTTTGCCCCTGCCCCGGCCGCACGATCACCAGCGCCCGATCATCAACATCGTCGTCGTCGCTCGCTTCACGCCCGAGCACCGTTTCGAGCCGCAGCAAGGGATATTGTTCGCCGCGCACCGTCGCCAGTTCGCCGCCACCGACGCGGTCGATGCGCACCGTGTCGCCATTTTCGAGCAGGATTTCGCGCACTGCTCCGCGCGGAATGGCGAAATATTGTCCCGCCGCCCGCACCATCAGCCCCGAAATGATCGTCAGCGTCATCGGCACGCGGAGCAGAATCGTCAGCCCCCGGCCCTCATCGTTGCGCAGTTCGACAACGCCGCCGATCTTTTCGACATTTGCCTTGACGATATCCATGCCGACGCCGCGCCCCGACACTTCGGTAACTTTCGCCGCGGTCGAAAAGCCGGGACGGAACACGAGTTCCAGCTTGTCCTTGGCCGACAGCGTGCGCGCTTCGGCAGCGGTGATCGCGCGCGATGCGATCGCCTTGGCGACCAGCGCGTCAGGCGATATGCCGCGGCCGTCGTCGCGGATTTCGATTTCGATCTGGTTGCCCGACTGACGTGCTGACACCGAAATGGTCGCGGTAATATCCTTGCCCGCAGCGACCCGGTCTTCGAGCGCTTCGATGCCATGGTCGATCGCGTTGCGGACAATGTGGATCAGCGGGTCGCGGATATTTTCCATCATCTCGCGGTCGAGCTCGACCTCGCCGCCGCTGGTCTGGAACGCGATCTTCTTGCCCATGTCCTGCGCCAGATCGCGCACGATACGCGGCAGCGGCGCGAACAGCTTGTCGATCCGCTGCATCCGCATCTGGCTGACCGACTGGCGCATCCCGGCGATCGAATCGGACAAGCGATCGAAGGACGCAATCACGGTGGGGCTGGCGCCCGATTCGCGAAGCATCCGGGCGAATTCATTGCGCGCGAGGACGATGTCGGTGACCCCGGTCATCACGCTGTCGAGCAATGGCAGCGGCACCCGGATCGAGCGCCAGCTTTGCAGTTCGGACTGAAAATCATCGTCGCGGCGTAGCGGGACACCGGCAACATCATATCCGGTGTCCGACGGCGAATCTTGTTCGGCCAGCGCCGCGATCACGTCGCCATCGTCGCCGGAGGGCTCGAAGCCGCCCCGGCCCAATGCGGTGCAAAGCGTGTGCAGCCGGTCGATAATCGCAAGGACCCGGGTGACGAGCGCAGCGTTGGCTGTTCGATTGCCGCGGCGCACCTGATCAAGCGCGTCTTCAGCGGCGTGCGAGAGCGCGGTGACGCGCGGCAGAGCGAGGAAACCCGAGCTGCCTTTGATCGTGTGGACAAGGCGAAAAATGGCGTCGAGCTGGGCGCGATCAGTGGGATCGGCCTCCCACGCGACGAGCGCCCCACCGGCATCGGCAAGGATTTCGGCCGTTTCGGCCAAAAAGTCGTTCAGCAGATCGTCTATCACGGTACCGGTGCGCCCCAGAAACTGAAGCTGCACCATGCCGGACAATGGTTAAGGGAGCCTTTACCCGCGCCCGCGCAGCACCGCGCCAACCAGCAGCGAGGTCGGGGTTTCGCGCGCGAGCATCACGGTGCCGCCATTCTGCGCCGCGACCGCCTGTACCAGCACTGCCGGGGCGGTGCGCGAGGTCATGGCGGTCGCGCCTTCGCCGTCGCGCAGGATGGTTTCGACATCGGCGTCGAGGAAAATGCGTTCGGCTTCGACGTGCAGCGCGATTTCAGTGGCGTCGCCCTGCTTTTCGCAACCTATGTCGAGCCGTCCGCCGCGGACCAGAGCATCGACGAGCAGCAACGACAGATTGAGGATGATCTTGACCGCAGGCTTGGGCAGCGGTTCAGCCCCGATCATCCAGTTGAGCTCGATCGCGCGGTCGCCGATGATCCCCTGGATCGCCGATTTGGCCTCATCGGCCGGGACCAGTTCGCCAAAACCGCCGGCCGAACCAAATGCGAGGCGAAAGAATTTCAGCTTGTTTGCCGAAGTCCGCGCGCTTTGTTCCAGCAGTTCGAAACAGCGTTCGCGCATCGCCGGGTCTTTTTCGTCGGCGAGCAGTTCGAGCCCGTTGGCAAAGGCGCCGACGGGGCTGAGCAGATCGTGGCACAGCCGCGAGGCCAGCATGGAGGCGAAATCGACGCGGTCGTCGGACATGGATTGGTTAACTCCCCGCAAGCCAGACATTTCCGGCGCGCGGATGCTCCCTAGGACAGGCACCAAGCCAGAGGCAAGTAGCATCCCCAAACCCGTTCGCATCGATCGAAGTCGAGATGCTCATCGTTAGCGCGCGCCCTCGGGGTGTCTCGACTTCGCTCGACACGAACGGAACCGAGGGAGCGCACCTTGAAATTCCGCCGTCAATTTCCACATCCGCATCAATGCAGGGGGATGATGATATTTTGAGCGTAGCGCTGGACGATAGCGCGGCTGGAGTGCGGTTAGACCGCGCGCTGGCTGAAGCTTTGCCCGATCTGTCGCGCGAGCGCGTCAAGAGCCTGATCAAGGATGGCCGCGTCAGCGACGCGAGTGGCGCGGTCCTGCGCGACCCATCGGCCAAAGCAGTACTCCCGGCAGCGCTCGAAATCCGCGTCCCCGCCGCCAAGCCGACGCACAATGTCGCGCAGGACATGGGCCTGATCATCGCCTATGAGGACGAACATCTGATCGTCGTCGACAAGCCCGCGGGCATGGTCGTCCACCCCGCCGCGGGCAATTTCGACGGCACAATGGTCAACGCCCTGCTCCATCATTGCGCGGGACAATTGTCAGGGATCGGCGGCGTCGCCCGTCCGGGCATCGTTCACCGCATCGACAAAGACACCAGCGGGCTGATCGTCGCCGCGAAGCACGACCGCGCCCACGAAGGGCTGGCCAAGCAGTTCGCCGCGCACAGCATCGACCGCCGCTATATCGCAATCGTGACCGGGCGCCCGATGCCCGCCAGCGGCACCGTCGACGCGGCGCTCGGCCGATCGAACACCAATCGGAAGAAGATGGCGGTGGTCGCCGCCGACCGCGGCAAGCGCGCGGTCACGCATTACCGCACGATCGAGCCGCTGCGCCACGCCAGCCTGATCGAATGCCGTCTGGAGACCGGGCGCACGCACCAGGTCCGCGTCCATATGGCGCATATCGGCCATCCGCTGGCCGGCGACCCGGTCTATGGACGCGCCCGAAAGCCGCTGTCCGAGGTGCTGAAGGCGCGGAATTTCGTGCGGCAGGCATTGCATGCGGCCCATTTGGGCTTTATTCATCCGGTGACCGGTAACAATATCGCGCTCGACAGCGAAATCCCCCCGGATATGCGGGAACTGATCGACGAATTGCGCGTTTAGGTTTCGAATGAAAATCTATCTCGACCGCTTGCACAAACGGCGGCATATTCTGACTCCAGATACCAAAGGGAAGACGCTCTCCAATGGCTAAAAGCAATGTTCCGGCCACCGTGCCAGCGCTTGGCGGCGAAGCCAGCCTGAACCGCTATTTGTCGGAAATCCGCAAATTCCCCCTGCTGACCCCCGAGCAGGAATATATGCTCGCGAAACGGTTCCAGGAGCATGGCGACAATGAAGCTGCGGCGCAGCTCGTCACCAGCCACCTGCGCCTCGTGGCCAAGATCGCGATGGGCTATCGCGGCTATGGCCTGCCGGTCAGCGAGCTGATCAGCGAAGGCAATATCGGCCTGATGCAGGGGGTGAAGAAATTCGACCCCGAACGCGGCTTCCGTCTCGCGACCTATGCGATGTGGTGGATCCGCGCGTCGATCCAGGAATTCATCCTGCGTTCGTGGAGCCTGGTCAAAATGGGCACCACCGCGGCGCAGAAGAAGCTGTTCTTCAACCTGCGGCGGATGAAGAACAATCTGGAAGCGTTCGAGGATGGCGACCTGTCGCCCGAACATCTAACCAAGATCGCGACCGACCTCGGCGTCACCGAGGAAGAGGTCACCAGCATGAACCGCCGCATGGCGATGGGCGGCGACACTTCGCTGAACGTCCCGATGGGCGAGGATGGCGACAGCCAGTGGCAGGATCTGCTCGGCGACGAAGGCCCGCTCCAGGACGAACGCGTTGCCGAAGCGCAGGAACGCGACGTGCGCCATTCACTGCTCAGCGAAGCGCTGGAAACGCTCAACGAGCGCGAACGCCATATCCTGACCGAACGCCGCCTGACCGACGATCCCAAGACGTTGGAAGACCTGAGCCAAGTGTACGACGTTAGCCGCGAACGCGTCCGCCAGATCGAAGTGCGCGCGTTCGAAAAGCTGCAAAAGGCGATGCTGAAGCTGGCCGGCGATCGGCGCCTCATCAACGCCTGACGATTTTACCGAATTAGCCAATGCGCCCGCGATTTGACTCGCGGGCGCATTGGGCTAGCCTCCTCCTCGGGTCACGCGAAGGGGGAAATATCATGTGGAAATGGATCCGGATTCCCAAAGGCATCGCGCTGCTGGCGTTCCTGTTGCCATGGATGACCGTCAGTTGTTCCGGCCAGAAACTGGTCGAGGCAAGCGGCTTCGGTCTCGCTTTCGGGCGCGTCACCGCCATGGGTCAGGCTTCTCAGGCCAGCGACGGCGCTTCGATGAATGTCTGGTTGATCTTCGCGCTGCTGGCGATCGGGGGAGGACTGTTCCTGCTGTTCACCAAAGGGCGTGAGGCGGCGAAGCTGGTGCTCGGCACCTCGGTCGCCGCGCTGTTGCTGGTCATCGTCGGCACCTGGCGTTACAGCAAGGACGCGATCATGGCCGAAGCCGCAAAGAATGACGGCAGGGCGATGGACCAGGCGGCGCTGGCGATGATCCAGGTCAATTGGCACTTTGGCTACTGGCTCGCCCTACTGGCGCTGATTGCTGCCGCAGCAATGGCGTGGCTGGTGATGAGCGGCAAGGAAGCCGAAGCCGAAGCCAAGATGCGCTCGCTCGCCGCCGATGCCACTGATGCGGCGAAGGGCGCGGCTGCCAAAGCCAGCGACGCGATCGACGCCGCCAAGGACAAAAAGGACGACGAGCCGCCGAAGGCGCCCTGAAGCGGTATAATGTCAATCAGCCGCTTGCCGACAGGCGGCAAGCGGCTATGAAAACGGCATGACGACCGCCGCCAAAAAACGCCCGAAGCGCCGCAAGCTCGCCTGGTATTTGCGACCATTCAAATGGTTGCTGTGGTTCGTTGCGATCTCGGTGCTGTGGGTGTTGCTCTATGCGGTGGTGCCGCCACCGGTGACCTTCACGATGCTGGCGGACAGCAACGGGATCACCAAGGACTGGACGAGCCTGTCGGGCATCGACCGCAATATGGTGCGCGCGGTGATTGCGGCGGAGGACGGCAAATTCTGCTCCCATAATGGCTTCGACACCGAAGCCATCGAACAGGCGATCGAACGCAACGCCAAAGGCAAGCGGATGCGCGGCGGATCGACGGTGAGCCAGCAGACCGCGAAGAATGTCTTTCTGTGGCAGGGCAGCGGCTGGACGCGCTATGTCCGCAAGGTACCCGAAGTGTGGTTCACCTTCCTGATCGAGACGATCTGGGGCAAGCGGCGGATCATGGAGGTCTATCTGAACGTCGCGGAAACCGGCATCGGCACCTATGGCGTCGAGGCGGGGGCGCAGCGATATTTCAAGCATGGCGCGGGCAAGCTGACCCCGGCCGAGGCCGCGCGCATCGCCGCGATCCTGCCGCTGCCCAAGAAGCGCGAAGCGGTCAGCCCGTCGGGCTTCACCCGCCGTTATGGCAACACCATCCGCGCCCGCATCGGCCAGGTCCGGCGCGACGGGCTGGACGGGTGTGTGTATAATTAGAGGATGCTAATCGCTCGCGTCGCGCGCGGCTTCGGCGACCAGCAAGGCGCCCCCGATCAGGACCACCCCGGCCCCGATTGCGATCCAGCCGACGGTCGAGACATTGTTTCGCTGCGCCTTGTCCACCGGCTGACCGTTGAGCAGAAACCGTCGTTCGCGCTCCAGCGAAAAGCCGATCCGCGTCTCGGTCGGCCTGACGCCCATGTTCGACGACTGGCGGGTGCCGTCGAAATTGACCACGTCGCGGGTCAAGCGCAGTTCGACGCGGGGCGGCGCCTTTTTATGCTGACGGCCGATCGGGATCGTGAGGCCGAGCCCGACGACGCCATCGACGCGGCTCATGCCACTTTGATACGCCATGGGTTCGGCGACCGCGGACGTCGTCAATGCCGCGCTGATAAGTAGTCCACCGATAATCCGCATGTTCGCCCCTTTGCTCGATCGTAATCAATCCGGCTGTGGAAAGCGCGCGTCGGGCTCGGCCGTCAATGGCGTCAGCGAACCGGTACATCAGGGGCATCTCGCGGCGTCGGTCTAGGCTGGTTTCCAGCTTTTGCGGTCTTCGGCCTGTTTCAGTACTTCGAACGCCGCCTGCCCTGCCGCGAAGCGCTTGGCCGCTGCGGCATCGCCCGGTTTCACGTCGGGGTGGGTTTCCTTGGCGAGCGCGCGCCACGCCTTTTTCGTCGCTTCAAAATCGGCGTCGGGTTCCAGATCGAAAATTTCCAGCGCGCGCATTTCGTCAGCGCGGCGGCTGCCGTCGCACCAGACGATGACAAGCCTTCGCGTCCGCTTTCAGGCTCTGATCAACGCCGATCACAATGGCCGATATCAGGCGCGTCGCCGACCTCTCGCGTTGACGTGAAAACGCGAACATTTTCGGGCAGAATTTTGAGTTCGGCTAAGGCCAGGATGAAGTACATAGCCGCCATTCGCCGCGTGCCTTGTTCCGCTGGTCTGCTATCGTCGGTGGCGGCTATGTACACACCACAGCTGTGCGGATGAGATGCCCTTCCCTGCACATCATGAGAGGAAATTGGCGAGGAACACCGATAGTCTCCAACTCTTTGGCACGGACGATTTCATTCCGTTCGGCCAGCGCTATCGGACGCTCGCGCAATGATCTCGCGCAATGATAATGGGGCTCCTGGAGCTTCCTGAGCACCCCTCGCTGGGGTGTGCCCGTGCCTTTTCGGTTTATCAAAGCCTTCCGGTCAAAGGCTCTCGTACCCATCGTCGTCGGGAAGCCATTTGCTTCCAGACTTACGCGAGATTACGCCAAAGCACCTGAGCTTTGAGCGGTATTCGCCCGTCCTGGCACCCCACTCACGTACGGCGATGGAGGAGACGATGTTGGTGCTTGGTCAGCGCCCTCTATGCCCCTTCGCGGGCGCCCGACCGGTCGATTATTCCGGTATCGAGCAGCGGCGCGGCGTCTAGGTCGCCCGCACCCAGAATGACCGCAAGCCGCTCGGTCCCGGCCAAGATCATCGCCTGTTCCCAGGCCGGCAGCGCCGCGAAGCGTTCAGCGAAGATTTCTTGCAACATATCCGGAGCGTCGGCGAGCCGCTGGCGTCCCTCCGCCGTGGCGTTCAGTAATATCTGCCGCTTGTCGCGCTCGCCGCGCGTCCGCGTGACCAGTCCGAGGTCGACGAGCCGGTCGGTAATGGCGGTGATCGTCGCGTGGCTGAACTGAAGCCGTTGGGCGATCGAACCCGGCGTCACCTCTTCACGCGCTTCGACTTCGCGCAGCACGAGCAGCTGCGATGGCGTGAGCCCGGTCGCCGTGGCAAGCTTGCGATTGCCGCCGTCGGTCGCGCGCAAAATCCGGCGCAGAGCCTTTAAGGTGGCATTGGCGATCACGGCTTCCATCCACCCCTGTTAGCCGGACGGCGCGCTCTCACCAACGCCAATCTTCCGAGCCAGACAATGCCGATATTATTTCGCATAATGAATCATATTGATGGCACGGGGGTTGATTGCCTCGCAACAAAGCCTATATTTACGCCACATTCTGCTCGAGTCCACGAAGTTGGATTGGCAGTTTATTTCAGGAGATGAATTATCTTATATCGGCAAAAGGACGATGTGCCCTTGCCCTCGCAAACGGATTTGAGCGCCGAGCCTTCGTCCGGGGCATCGCTGCGTTTTCGCTCACCGGTCAGCACCGACGGCCCGGCGGTGACCGCGCTCATCTCGCGCTGCCCGCCGCTCGATCGCAATTCGGCTTATTGCAATCTGATCCAGTGTACGCATTTTGCCGATCAGTGCGTGATCGCTGAGCTCGGTGACCGGATCGTCGGTTGGGTATCTGGGCATCGCCCCGCGTCGGACCCACGCGCCCTTTTTATCTGGCAGGTTGCCGTTGCAACCGAAGGGCGCGGCAAAGGCCTGGCCAATCGGATGATCAAGTCGCTGCTCACCCGGTCGGCGCAACACGATGTTACGCATCTGATCACGACGATCACCGACAACAACAAGGCGTCATGGGCGCTCTTTCGCAGCCTCGCGCGCGATTGGGATGCCGAGCTGGAGCGCAGCGCGCTGTTCGAGCGCGAGGCCCATTTCGCCGGCGCGTATCCGACCGAATATCAGGCCCGCATCGGGCCGTTGACCTTTAGCAAACTTCAGAACGTCCAGGGGTAATTGAATGAATATGTCACCGAAACCGTCCGGCGCGATTCCGGACCGGAAAATTTATGAGCGACGCGAATCCGGCGTGCGCAGCTATGCGCGCTCGATGCCGCGCCAGTTCGGTAAGGCCCAGGGCGTGTGGATGCACGACGATCAGGGCGGCCGTTACCTCGACTTCCTGTCGGGCTGTTCGACGCTGAATTACGGCCACAATCATCCGCTGCTGAAACAGGCGCTGCTCGATTATATCGCTGCCGACGGCATCACCCACGGCCTTGACCTGCACACCGATGCCAAGGAAGATTTCCTGCGCGCGTTCGAAGAGGTGATCCTGAACCCGCGCGGGCTCGATTATCGCATGATGTTTACCGGGCCAACCGGGACCAACGCGGTCGAGGCCGCAATCAAGCTGGCGCGCAAGATCACCGGGCGCGAAATGGTGGTCGCCTTTACCAACGGCTTCCACGGCATGACATTGGGCGCGCTTGCCTGCACCGGCAACGCTGCAAAACGCGGCGGCGCCGGGGTGCCGCTGAGCCATGTCGCGCACGAGCCATATTATGACTATTACGGGCCGGAGGTCGATACCGCCGACCTGCTTGAGCAACGCCTGTCCGACCCGTCGAGCGGACTCGATGCGCCCGCCGCGATCCTCGTTGAGACCGTCCAGGGCGAAGGCGGCCTCAACGCCGCATCGCCCGAATGGCTGCGCCGGATCGCCGACATTGCCAAGGCGCACGGCGCGCTGCTGATCGTCGACGACATTCAGGCCGGGTGCGGTCGTACCGGCGGCTTTTTCAGCTTTGAAGACATGGGGTTCACCCCCGACATCGTCACCATGGCGAAATCGCTGTCGGGCATGGGGCTGCCCTTTGCGCTGACCTTGTTCCGCCCCGAACTCGACCAATGGTCGCCGGGAGAGCACAACGGCACCTTTCGCGGCAACAACCATGCGTTTGTCACCGCGACCGCAGCGCTCCGCCATTTCTGGAGCGGCGACGATTTTCAGCGCGACGTTGCGCGCCGCGGCGCACTGCTGGAAACGCGGCTCGACCGGATCGCGGCCGAGCATGGCTTCGAGACGCGCGGACGCGGCATGATGCGCGGCGTCAACACCGGATCGGGCGAATTGGCCTCCGCAGTCACCGCCGCCTGCTTCGACGCCGGGCTGATCATCGAAACCAGCGGCGCGCACGACGAAGTGATCAAGGTGCTTGCCCCGCTGATCATCGACGACGCGACGCTCGCGACCGGGCTCGACATCCTCGAAACCAAAATCCGTGAGGCGATGGCTGCCGACTACGCCGTCGCTGCCGAATAACTCAGGAGAAATATCATGATCGTTCGCAACCTGAACGCCATTCGCAAGACCGACCAGAATGTCCGCTCGGACGGCTGGGCCAGCGCCCGTATGTTGCTCAAGGACGATGGGATGGGCTTTTCCTTCCATATCACGACGCTGTTCGCGGGGTCGGAGCTGAAGATGCACTATCAGAATCATCTGGAATCGGTGTTCATCCTGAAAGGCACCGGCACGATTGAAGATCTGGGTACGGGCAAGACGCACAAGCTGGAACCCGGCGTGATGTATGCACTCAACGACCATGACCGGCACATCGTGCGGCCCGAAACCGACATCTTGACCGCCTGCGTCTTCAATCCGCCGGTGACCGGCAAGGAAGTCCACGACGCAACTGGCGCCTATCCCGCCGACACGGCGTCGGCGCGCGAGCCCGCACCCGCCGCCTGACATCCATTCAGACCAAGAAAGGGGGACGTCCCATGACCGACATCTACCCATCCCGCCACGCGGCTGCCGCCGAGATGCGGCCGCGCCAGGATCCTGTCGTCCATAACGAATGGAGCGACGAGGCACCGATCGGCGTCGAACTGGCCGCACAATTCGACCGCGACGGCTATATCGTGCTGGAAGATCTTTTCTCGGACGACGAGGTCACTTTCCTGCAGCGTGCCGCCGGCAAACTGCTCGCCGACCCGTCTGCGCTCGACGACGACACGATCGTGACCGAGCCGCAGAGCAAGGAAATCCGCTCGATCTTCGAGATTCACCAGCAGAATGCGGTGATGGCACGGCTCGCTGCCGATGCGCGGCTCGCCGATGTCGCGCGCTTCCTGCTGGGCGACGAGGTGTATATCCACCAGTCGCGCCTGAACTATAAACCGGGGTTCAAGGGCAAGGAATTTTACTGGCACAGCGATTTTGAAACCTGGCATGTCGAGGACGGCATGCCGCGGATGCGCGCGTTGTCGATGTCGATCCTGCTCGCTGAAAACACCCCGCACAACGGGCCGCTGATGGTCATTCCGCGCTCGCACAAAACCTATCTGACCTGTGTCGGCGAAACCCCAGACGATCATTATCTGAGCTCGCTGAAGAAACAGGAATTTGGCGTGCCCGACGAGGATAGCCTGGCCGAACTGGCGCACAAACATGGCATCGTCGCGCCCACCGGCAAGCCGGGAACGGTGATCCTGTTTGACTGCAATCTGATGCACGGGTCGAACGGCAACATCACGCCCTTCCCGCGCGCCAATGCGTTCCTGGTCTATAATGCGGTCAGCAACCGGCTGGAAAAACCGTTCGGGGTCGAAAAGCCCCGGCCGTGGTTCCTCGCCAATCGCGGCGAACCTGTGCCGCTGATGCCGCAGCACGGATCGCTGGCCGAAACGGTACCGGCATGACCGGTCGGCACAGCGTCGAAAAGATCGGCGGCACGTCGATGGCGGCGACCGCGACATTGTTCGACAACGTCCTGATCGCCGGTCGGTCAGGCGCCGATCTGTATAACCGCATCTTTGTCGTCTCGGCCTATGCCGGGATGACCGACCTGCTGCTCGAGAATAAAAAGACCGGCGTTCCGGGCGTTTATGGGCGATTCGTCGCCGATGACGCCGCCGACGGTTGGCGCGCCGCGATGCGCGAGGTCCATGACGCGATGCACGCCCGCAATGCCGCGATGTTTGCGCGCGACGAAAGCCGCGCCGAAGCCGATGCCTTTGTCGATCGCCGGATCGCCGCGGTCACCGCCTGCCTCGACGATCTGGCGCGGTTGCGCAGCCACGGCCGCTTCTGCGTCAAGGAACAGTTGATGACGGTGCGCGAATTGCTCGCGGGGGTCGGCGAAGCGCATAGCGCGCACAGCACCAGCCTGCTGCTGCGCGACCGCGACGTCAACGCACGGTTCGTCGATCTGACGCTGTGGGATCAGGACGACCTCAGCAGTCTCGACACCCGGATCGGCGACGCCTTTGCCGACATCGACCTGACGACCACCCTGCCGATCGTCACCGGCTATGCAGGCTGCGAGGGCGGCATGGTACGGCGCTATGCGCGCGGCTACACCGAAATGACCTTTTCGCGCCTTGCGGTGGTCACCGGCGCGCGCGAGGCGATCATTCACAAGGAATTTCACCTGTCGAGCGCCGACCCGAAGCTGGTCGGCGAGGACAAGGCGCGCAAGATCGGCCGGACCAATTACGACGTCGCTGACCAGCTCGCCAACCTGGGCATGGAAGCGATCCACCCCGGCGCCGGTCGCGGCCTGCGGCAAACCGACATTCCGCTGCGGGTGCGCAACACGTTCGACCGCGAAGATGGCGGTACGCTGGTGACGGGTCACTATGTCTCCGACGTCCCGCGCGTCGAAATCATCACCGGCATTCGTCACATGCAGGCGCTGCAGTTTTTCGAACAGGATATGGTCGGGGTCAAAGGGTATGACACCGCGATCCTCGGCGCGCTGGAGCGCCATGGCTTGTGGATCGTCAGTAAATCGTCGAACGCCAACACGATCACCCACTATCTGCTCGCCAGTGCCGATGCGGTGAAAAAGGTGATCGCCGACCTGCAAAAGGACTATCCCGACGCCGCCATTTCGGCACAACCGGTGGCGATGGTGTCGGCGATCGGCAGCGATATCTCGCGGCCTGGGCTGGTCCCCGATGCGCTGCGCGCGCTCGACGAGGCCGGCATCACGATGATCGCGATGCAGCACCAGATCCGCAACGTCGATATCCAGTTCATCATCGAAAGCCGCGACTTCGAAAAAGCCGTCCGCGTCCTCCACCGCGTCTTGGTCGAGGACGAAGCCGAAGCCGCAAAGGACCGGCGCGCCGCCTGACGCGGCGGCCGGTGTCCCGAGATGCTTTCAACCATCCTGCCGGTGCGAAGCCTGCTGATCGCCATCTTTGTGATGATGGCGGGCAGCGGCTTTCTGTCGACGCTGATCGGGCTGCGGCTCGACCGCGCGGGCAGCGGTACGATGGTGGTCGGCCTGGTAGCCACCGCCTATTTTGCCGGGCTGGTCATCGGCGCAATACGCGCGGGCGAGGTCGTGCGCCGCGTCGGTCATATCCGCGCCTTCGCAGCGTTTGTGGCGCTGCTTTCGGCAAGCACCTTGACCTATGCGTTGTTCCAGCATCCGCTCCTTTGGGGCGGTTTGCGGTTGATCGACGGACTGTGCGTCGCGGGCGTGTTCATCTGCATCGAAAGCTGGCTCAACGACCGCGCCGACAGCGGCACCCGCGGCACCGTTCTCGCGGGTTATATGGTCGCGCTCTATTCGGGGCAGGCGCTTGGCCAGCTTTTTCTGCGCACCGGCAACACCGCGCCGCATGTGCCCTTCGAAATCGCCGCCATGCTGATCTCGCTGGCGATCATCCCCGTCTGCCTGACGCGCAGTCCCGCGCCGATGCTGGACGATGCCGCCGCGCTGCCGCTGCGGCGCCTGTTCGAAGCATCGCCGCTCGGCGTCGCCGGGGCGGGCATGACCGGGCTGTTGCTCGGCGCCTTCTATGGCCTTGCCGCCATCTATGCTCGCCGCGTCGGGCTCGATCTTGGCGACACCGCGACCTTCATGATGACGGTGATCCTCGGCGGCGTTGCGCTACAATGGCCGCTCAGGCGCCTGTCGGACCGCTACGACCGGCGGCGCATCATCATTTCCTGCTTTGCCGCTACGCTGGCGGTCAGCGTCGCGCTGGCGTTGCAGCCCGTCGGCATCCTCCTGCTCACCCTTGGCGCGGCGTTCGGCGGGCTCAGCTTTGCGCTCTATCCGCTTTGCGTCGCCTTCGTGAACGACCGGTTGCTCGCGTCGGAGCGTGTCGCCGCCAGCGGACAACTTGTGCTGCTTTATTCGGCAGGCGCCGCACTCGGCCCGCTCGGCGCCGCGGCAGCGATGACGCTGGCGGGCGCGGGCGGGCTCTTCCTCTTCATCGCCGCGGTCGCTGCCACGATGCTCGCCTTCGGCCTTTTCCGCCTCGCAGTCAGCGACCCGGTCCCCGGCACCGAACAGCAGGATTTCCAGATCCTGCCGCGCACCACGCCGGTCGCCGCGCTGCTCGATCCCGCAGGCTCAGACACGCCCGCCCCGCAAACAAGCGCAATCGCAAACAGGTGACACATGGACAATGATATGATGATCCCGGCGCCCGGCCAGCCAGCCCCCTTCGCCAAACCCTCGCCGCTGAACCGCGCGGTCGGCGCGTCGGCGCTGGGCAATGCGGTCGAGTGGTTCGATTATGGCATCTATGCCTATGGCGTGACCTATATCTCTGCCGCGCTGTTTCCCGGCGATACCGAAGAGGCGGTGCTGTTCGCGCTCGCGACTTTTGCCATTTCCTTCCTCGTCCGTCCACTCGGCGGCCTGTTCTGGGGTCCGCTGGGCGATCGCATCGGGCGCAAGTCGGTGCTGGCGATGACGATCCTGCTGATGGCCGCGGCAACCTTTGCCGTCGGGCTGATCCCCTCATACGACAGCATCGGTTTCTGGGCGCCGACGATCTTGATCGTCCTGCGCATGCTGCAGGGCTTTTCGACCGGCGGCGAATATGGCGGCGCGGCGACCTTCATGGCCGAATATGCGCCCGACGACCGGCGCGGCTTTTATGGCAGCTTTCTGGAGTTCGGCACGCTCGCGGGCTTCTCTTTCGGCGCTGCGCTGATGCTCGGCTATTCGCTGCACCTTGGCGACGAAGCCATGCACGAATGGGGCTGGCGCATCCCGTTCCTGATCGCCGGACCGGTCGGCCTGGTCGGGATGTATCTGCGCTCAAAGCTGGAGGACACCCCCGTCTTTCGGGAGGAAATGGCGTCGGCTGACCGGCGCAAGCCGCCGGGCATCGCCGCGATGATGCGCGAATATTGGCGCCCGCTCTTGGTCGTCGGCGGGCTGGTCGTCGCGCTCAACGTCGTCAACTATTCGCTGCTCAGCTATATGCCGACCTATTTGCAGCGGCGTATCGGCCTGTCGAACGAAGAGGCGCTGATCGTGCCGATCATCGGCATGGTCTTCATGATGGTCTTCCTGCCGTTCGCGGGCGCATTGTCCGACCGGATCGGGCGGCGGCCGATGTGGCGCTGGTCGCTGATCGGCCTGCTCGTTTTCGTCGTGCCGCTTTACATGCTGATCGGCACCGGCTTTGCGGGCGCTGTTGCAGGATTCCTGTTGCTGGGCCTCCTCTATGTCCCGCAGCTCGCGACGATCTCCGCGACCTTTCCGGCGATGTTCCCGACCGCGGTGCGTTTCGCGGGCTTCGCGATTGCCTATAATATCTCGACGTCGATTTTTGGCGGCACCGCGCCGATGATCGGGAGCGGGCTGATCAGCCTGACCGGCGATCCGCTGATGCCCGCCTATTATATGATGCTGGCCTGCGTTGTCGGGCTGGTCGCCCTGCGTTTCATGCCCGAAACGGCCGGACGGTCACTCCGCGAGGATCCTTTTGCAAAAGTTTAGATCGCTTGAGTCCCGCACTTGTGCCCTCGCAAAAGGTGATCGTCGTGCCGAGTCCCTCAGGGTGCGGGCGTCGCGAGCATCGTTTCCATCATCGCCAGCGCCGACTCCCGCCCAATTCTTGCGATAAGTGCTCGGTCGGTGTCATCGCCGATTTCAAACGTCGCGGTGGGAACATGATAGGTTTCATAGACCCATGATTTCGAGGTTGGCAGCCCCGGATTATGGCTGGAATCACGCTCGACGCGATAGCCGGGCATGCGGTCCTGATAACGTGCCAGCCAATCGGCAGCGAACCGGGGCGGATCGCTGATCTTGGCGTCCGGCAAGGTGTAAACGACGTCTTTGCGGGTCGAATGAAAATCAAGGAAAAGCCGCAATGTCCGGGCCGGGTCGTCGGCAATATCTTTCAACAACCCCTGCATCAACCGGGTCTCAGGCTGGGTGAATGGCCCCCAGTCGCGATTCAGGTCGAGCCCGCCAGTGGCATGGCGCCAATGCCCGCGCGCCACGCCATCGGGATTGAGCATGGGGACGACGATCGTCGAAAAGCGCGCGCGATAGGCTATGGCAATCGGGTCATCCGACAGGATTGTGTCGACAAAGGCCATCATCGCCTGCGCACCGGTGATTTCCGGCGGATGCTGGCGACCGACCAGCACCACCTGTTCGCGCGGCGGTGTCGGGGCAGATGTGATGGTGAGTTGTTCGATGCTGCGCCCCTCGGCGGACCGGCCAAGAATCGTGCGGCGGGCGTCGGGATGGCGCGCCTTTTCGGCGAGCCAATGTTCGTTGGTCGAAGGGGCAATGATTTCCTGCCCGGCGACAAACAGCGGCCCGGCGCCCACCTGGATCCGCAACTGCGCCTGCTTGATCCCGTTGTTTTCGAATACTGTCACGTCGCTGGCAGGGAGGGACGTCCAACGCACCCCATCTTCGCTGACCTTCGGCCAATAGCGATGCCCGCAAGCGGCATAGTTTAGCGTGATCGTGACCCGCTGGCCGCGTTTTGCCCCGGGTTGGGGGGTCAGGCGAAAGGCATACCACGCGCTGCAATTGATCGGCGGAGCGTCTTCGGGCGCCAGCGTGACCGCCAGTTCGCGCTTGCCCAGCGTTTCACAGCGCGCCGCGGCGCCGGTCGGAAAATTCGTATCGAGCCGCACCTGAGCGTTTGCACATCCTGCCTTTACCGGCGCGGAGACCTGACCGGCCGTCGAGGCGGTATCTGCGGCATGGGCCGACCCAATCGCGAGCAACGGAGCCGCTATCGATACGGAAAAGGCGTGACGGATCATATGCTTCATTACCGTCACGCCTTTTCTCATACGACTGTCCTCAGAATTTCTTGCGAATCTCGGCAAACAGCGTGCGCCCTTTGCCGCTATGTTCGGCGCCGTAATAGCCATAGCTCTCGTCGGCGATCGGCGGATCCCGATCGAACAAATTGTTCGCGCCGATACGGATGCGCGTATCGCTCAGTGGCCCCCGGCCCTTGAACGTATAGCCAGCCGACAGGTTGACAACGAACCACGAATGAACGGGCAAGGAATCACCTGCATTATTGGTGGTGCTCGGGTCGAGGAACTTGCCGGTATATTTGCCGAACAAGTCGATGTCGAAATCGCCAATGTCCCAGTTGAGCGACGTGCTGAAACGCCATTTCGGGCGTCCGTCGATCAGCAACAGCTCGCCCAGACCTTCGACCGGGAAATTACCGTCAAGCAAGGCCTGACCATCGACACTCGGCACCTGGAAAAACGAACGCAGGCGCGCCGCGTTGAAACGGAATTTGAAATCGCCAATCGGGGTGGTGCCGATGTCGTAATAAAGACCGAAGTCGATGCCCGTGGACGTCCGGCTGTCCAGATTCAGATAAGGGTCGAGGATGAAGTTGATCGGACCCGCTGGATTGGCCGCGAGGCTCGTCCCGGCAAACAAGGCGATCGTATCGGCATCGGCCGGATCGCGCAGCACGTTGGGGTTCGAGCTGCCTTGTGTGCGCAGCAGCAGATCGAGCGCGACCTGATTCTGAAAGCCGAACGTGCCGACCAGGCCGGTTTGCTTGATCCGCCAATAATCGGCGGTGATAGTGAAACCGCGCAATTCGGGAGGCGAAATAACGATCCCGGCGTTGATGCTTTGGGTGTGTTCGGGATTGAGCGCGTTCGTGCCAGTTCGCAGGCTGGAAATGCTCGTGCCAGCGCAATCGGCGACGTTGTCGATGCCCGCTTCGCCACGTTCAACGCGCGGCAAGCAGCGGACGAAATCGTCGGTGGTATTGCTCCGGGTGGTGCCCACGTCATTGACCTGGGCAAGGTTCGGGGCGCGGAAGCCCTTCGACCATGCACCGCGCAAAGTGACCGAATCGTTCAGCCCCCACGAAGCCGCGATGCGCGGCACGAACGTGCTGCCAACGTCAGAAAAGCTCTCGAAACGACCGGCCAGCTGGACATCGAATTTATGCACCAGCGGAATGTTCATGTCTTCGCTCACCACCGGCACAAAGACTTCGGCAAAAGCCGAATAGACTTCGCGGTTGCCCGACGTGTCTGGGCTGGGGCTGGTACCCAGAATGTCGCTTTCATCGAACAGGCCGGTCACGCTGTCGGTGAAGGTGATCGTCCCGTCGGCGCGCGGATCGCGGTCGTCGATAAAGGTTTCGCGGCGGGCCTCGACGCCGACGGCGATGCCCAAGTCGCCAGCAGGAAGCTGGAACAGATCGTTGCGCGAAATTTTGAAGTCGGCGAGCGCCAGCGTCGTTTCACCCTTGCGGTAAACATCAACCAGGAAACTGTCGATCGTCGCCTGGCTGTTGCGTCCGCTCCCCTCGGTATTCGGGTTTGTCAGGCTGCCGCCGCTGAAGGGGTTATACGCCGTTGCGTCAGTCCGGTTGATTGCCGCCTGATAAAGCGTCTGCGAAATGCGCCGCGCGCGGTCGGTCGTGTTGGCCTGGGTATAAAGAATTGCGCTGTCAAAATCCCAAGCACCGATTTCGCCGCGCAACCCGGCGAGCAGTCGCCAGCTGTCGCCCGTCACCTGAATGACACGCGGCCCTGCGTCAATCGGACGATAGCCGACGATCGACACCGTGGCGCCACTGGCGGGAACATTGGTGCCAGTAACGCGATTGGGGTTGGTCGGATCAGCGGCACCGAACGGATTATAATAAGCCGTCGTCGAAACGGTCACCGGCGCGGCGCCGAGTGGCGACGATTGCTCGATCGTCCGGTTCAGTTTCGAATAATAATAAGAACCCTCGGCATATAGCTCCATGCCATTGCCGAAATCATGGTTGAGCAAGGCATAGGCGTTGTAACGATCGCGTTCCGAATAGAGATTGGATACCGGCGCGGAATCGTAACGCAGGTCGCTCGTGATCGCACCGGTCGTGCTGCCGTTATCGATACACAGCCCATTGCCGATCTGGATGTTGCAACCGGTATTGGTCGACGGCTGGATATGGAAATCATCGTCGCCAACACGGTTGATGCTGCGGCTTGCCTTGAAACGGCCCCAAGGGGTTACCGTGCTGCGGTTATCGAGCTGGGTATCGCCCTCAAAGCTGGTGCCTTCAAAGAAGCGCTGCAAATTGTCCGACGATGAAAAATCCTGCTCGGTCGCAAGGATGCCATTGCCGTGGAAATAGCTGCCATAAACGGTCAGATTGGTTTTGCCGCCATTGAAGTCAAAACCGTAGCCGCCGAAGATATTATATTCGAACTGCGACGTGCTGTCGGAAAAATCATAGCGGCCTTGCAGGAATCCGCCCTTCATATTGCCTTTCAGCTGGGTATCGATGACCCCTGCGACGGCATCGGCGCCGTAAATCGGCGATGCGCCGTCGCGCAGAACCTCGACGCGGCGGACGGCGCCGGGCGGAATGGTGTTGGTGTTGGGCGAAACGACCGGCACCAGCAATTCGGTCTGGAAACCGGGGTTCAGCACCATGCGGCGACCATTGATCAGCAACAAAGTGTTGCCGGTGCCAAGGTCGCGCAAGTTGATCGATGCCACGTCGCCGCGTGCGGCATTGGCGCTGCCAACGGTGTTTTGGTCGTTGAACGCCGTCGCGCCGATTTGCGGGATCGACCGGAACAATTCGTCGCCGGTCACCGCGCCGGTCGCCTCGACATCTTCTTCGGTCAACACCGTGACGGGAAGAACGGCATCGATTTTAGCGCCCTTAATTTGCGAGCCAGTGACGACGATCTCGGTGGTGTCGACGGTTTCGGCCGGCGGTGCCGGCTCTTGCGCCGCCGCACCGTAATTCGCCGAGGCGCCGCCCAGGGCGGCCGCCGAGACCGTGTTACGCGGCCGCGCGACGACGAAGGATCCCCCGGTCGTTTCGCGCAAGACCAGGCCCGAACCTTGCAGCAACATCCGATAGGCGGCGCCAGCCGTGACGCGCCCCCGAACTGCCGGAGCGGTCTTGCCCTGCACCACAGCCCCGGCAAAGACGACATTGCTATTGGTCGTTGAGGCAACCTCGCGCAGTGAGCGAGCCAACGGCTGTTGCGGCAAGTCGAAGCTGTACTCCGCCTGGTCGCGGGCCTCCGCCGTATTTGCCGCAATCGCCACAACGGCAGCACAGGCTCCCAGCATAGCCTTCGAAATCATAGATATATCCCCCCTGCGGTCGGTGCGTTGATCGCATTCCGCCCTATTTGTTTAGACGCGCGCGCGTCGCAAATCCGACATAATAGCGCAAAAAATTGCCCGTAGCGCACGGCGCGTAATTATGTGTCGCTCTTTTGTTCGATTCTGGTTAGCCGAAATTACCGCGACAAGCGCAGCCGGTCGCCTTCCCGCTCTACTTTCAGTCCGTGCAATACCGCGATGGCTGAAGCGAACTCCGCCGCATCGTTGGTTGCAAAGACCCCCGACACGGTAAGGCCGCCCAGACGAGGATCTGCCACGTCGATCTGCACCCCACCATAATGGTTGAGCTCGGCGACCGCGGCCGACAAGGACGTGTCCTCGAACACCACCTGGCCGCGCCGCCACGCCGTTGCGGCCTCGGATGAGGTGCGCGTGACCATCTCGGGAGAATCGGGGACAGCGATCAGACGCTCACCGGGCGTCAGCACCGTCGGTAGCCGCGGCGGCGATCCGGTTGAAGCGTTACGCGTGTCGACGCGCACCTTGCCTGAAATCAGCGTCACAACAACAGCATCGCCCATCTTGCGTACCAGAAAACTCGTCCCAAGCGCGGTCACCGTCTTGTCACCGACCTCGACCTTGAACGGCCTTTTGGCATTATACTTCACCTCGAACATCGCCTCGCCCTTGTCGAGGTGGATGCTCCGCGTTTGCCGATCATATCGGACGCTAAGGTGCGTCTCGGCATTTAGGGCCACGCGGGTTCCGTCTTCCAGCGTCGCGATTTTTTGCTCGCCCTTCGCGGTCGAATAGGCGGTGGGTTGGTCGAAGAACCACCAGCCGGACGCAAAAATGACAAAGCAAAGCGACGCTGCGATCGCGAGCGCCCGGACGGGCTGCCACCGGTCATTTGCCGGCGCCGGGTCGGCGACCCCCGCCGTACCCGGGTCGAGCAGGGCTGCCGCGCCCGGGATAATTGCCCAGGCGTCCATCGCCCGTTCGAACGACCGCCGATGCGCGTCATCGGCTACCAGCCACGTCTGGAGCCCTGCCTCGGTCGCCGCTGTACGACCCGTCGACTCCAATCGCGCGAGCCACGCCGCAGCTTCGGCAGCGATCCGTTCGGATCGATCGAGCGGCGTCACCATTGCTCCATCCATTTCATCAGTTGCAACGTCGCACGCGCGACCTGCTTTTCAACCGCCGCAACCGACATCCCTTCCAGATCGGCGATCTCGGCGAAGGAGAGATTGTCCAGCCGTCGCCGCAGCAAAATTCGCCCGGCGCGCTCGCTCAACTGTTCCAGCCCTGCGGCGGCGTGCAGCAGGCGCGCCCGCTCTTCGACAATTTGCGCCGCGTCCGGCGTAGAATCGCGGATGTCGGCGATATTTTCATATTCGACAAAGGGTGACCGGCGGCTTCGCCTGGCACGATCGATCGACAGATTGACCGCCGCCTTGACCAAAAGCGCTTCGCGCGACTGCGCGCGATGGGTCTGCTCAAATTGCTCGACCTTGATAAATGCGTCGTGCACAAGTTCATCCGCATCTTCAATGGGAACGCCGCGCCGCATTACCGCACGCCTGGCTTTTGCCAACATCTCAGCCAGGCTCGACATAGCGCTCCAATATTTGTCTTCGTTCAGTTAGACGAATGAGCAGGCGGTTTCCGACAATTTCAAACGATTAAACCGCAAGCGGTCCAAAGAAAACTGGATTTTGTGCTTCATCAGCACCCATGCTGTCGACCGATCTAGGCTTCGTGGACAATGCTTGACTGTGAACGCGGTCGCTGATTCAAAGCCGGCTTTTAGAGGCAACCTTGAGCGAGCGGATCGGCGTTGCAGACGAAGAATGGGAAGTGATCGGGGCGCTTCTGCCGCCTAAGCATGGTCGTGGATGCCGGCCGGCACAGGATAACCGCCCCTATTTCGAAGGCATGATGTGGATTGCCCGGACAGGCGCGCAATGGCGACATCTGCCCGATGAGTACGGCAAGTGGAACAGCGTGTTCCGGCGCTATCGACGCTGGGTCACGACCGGCGTGTTCGATGCCATGCTCGAGACGTTGGGCGAGTTGGCGGGGCGCGATACATCCGCCGACATGATCGATAGCACGGTGGTCCGGGCACATCATTGTGCCGTCGGCATAAAAAGGGGACTCAGCAAACCGAGGCGCTTGGCCGATCGCGAGGAGGCTTCTCCACCAAGCTCCACGCCAGATGCGACGCCAGAGGTCTCCCGCTCGGCTTCGTGCTGACACCCGGACAGGCGCACGATGTGCAGGGCTTTGCTCCGCTGTTCCGCATGATTAGCGACCGGATCGAGGCCTTCCTGGCTGATCGGGGCTACGATGCCGACGCTATCCGCAAGGAAATCGAGGCAGTCGGTGTAGAGGCGGTGATCCCGGCCAAGGTCAACCGGCGCAATCCCGCCCCGCACGATCGCACGAAATACAAATGGCGCAACCTGATCGAGCGTCTGTTCAACAAGCTCAAGAACTGGCGGCGTGTCGCCACACGCTACGACAAAACCAAGGAATCTTACCTCGGCTTCGTCGCACTCGCCTCAGTCAAACTATGGATACCCTTTGTCCACGAAACCCAGCTAAGTATATAGGTTCCAAATGTCTTGATGTGGCTAGCGACGGTAGGTGACCTGCCAATCGCCTTCCCCGTGGCTCACCCCATGCAGCCTTCGGTTCGCTCAGCGTCCGCTTTCCGCGTCTATCGTCGTCCGCAACTTTGCACGCGAGCAGACAGCCAACTCAATGGCTGCTAAGGCAGCATAATCGGTTGTGCCGTTCAGGCTGGCTTCCAGCTTTTGCGATCTTCCGCCTGCTTCAGAACCTCGAACGCCGCCTGCCCAGCCGCAAAGCGCTTTGCGGCATCAGCGTCACCGGGCTTGACATCCGGGTGGGTGTCCTTGGCTAGCGCGCGCCACGCCTTTTTCGTGGCTTCGAAATCGGCGTCGGGTTCCAGATCGAGGATTTCCAGCGCGCGCATTTCGTCAGCGCTACGGCTGCCGTCGCCCGAGCCGCCCCAGGCATAGTGCTGCGCCTTGGCATAAGCCCCCGCATCGCGCGTTTCGTCGGCGGCGCGCGCAGCAGCGTCTTCGGCGCTCAAGCCTTCGAAATAGTCCCAACCGCGGTTGTATTCGGCGGCATGGGTCTCGCAAAAATACCAGCGCTCGGGGCTGTTCGGCGACTTGGGTGCGGGGCAGTTACCGGGGTTGGTGCAGCCGTGCCGATCGCACAGGCGAACCTTTTGCGCTTCGTTGCCCGAGCCATAGGAGCGCCAGCGGGGAAATCCCCAATCGTCGGATCTTTTTGCGCGGCTCATCACGCCCATGTAGCGAGCGGGGGGCGAGATGGCTACCCGCAGGCCGCGAAAAACCTAGGTTTTAGGCTTGTAGCCGAACGCTTTGCCCGCCAGCTTGACCACTGCGGGGTCCAGATCGGGGGGCGTCATTGGCACGATCGCCTCCAGCGCCTCGGCGATATGGGTCAGCGCCGCGATGCGCGCGGCCTTCTTGTTGTTGCCGTCGATCACCTTCCACGGCGCCCAGCGGGTGTTCGTCTGGGCGAACATCTCGTCCATCGCGGCGAGATAGTCCTTGCGCTTGGCGCGGTTGCGATAGTCTTCGGTGCCGGTCTTCCACCGCTTCCACGGATCGTCGAGGCGATCGGCAAAGCGTTTGTCCTGTTCTTCCTGCGTCAGATGAACGAAAACCTTGACGAGATTGGTCCGGCTGCCGGTCAGTTGCGCCTCGAATTCGTTGATTTCGTCATAGCCCTTGCGCCACTCGGCCTCCGTGGCAAATCCCTCGACGCGCTCGACGAGGACGCGACCGTACCAGCTACGGTCAAAGATCGCGATTTCGCGGTTGCCGGGCAAGCGTTTCCAGAAACGCCACAGAAAATGCCGCGCCCGCTCCTCGTCGGTCGGCGCGCTGATCGGCCAGACATCGAAATAGCGCGGGTCGAGCAGCGCGGTCATCCGCTTGATGATCCCGCCCTTCCCCGCCGCGTCCCAGCCCTCGAACATGATGACGCTGCGCTGGCCATGGGTGATGTGCGCCGCCTGCACACGCTCCAGTCGCTCCTGCAGCGCTTCCATGGTGTCGTCATAGTCGCCGTCATATTTGACGCCGACTTCGTGATCGGAAAGGGAAATGGTCATGCGCTCACCTTAGACTAACCCGTGCAGTCAGACCAAGCGCGAAGCGGCGATGTCGATTTCTGGCACAGGGCGCGCCAACATCCTTACTCGCTGCTGTTCGCCGCTTGCCTCGCGGTCCACTCGCTTAATGCACGCTGGTGGCTGGCAATGCGCGCCAAAGCGTCTGGAACGGCTTTGCTGCGCAATCCCTGTCGTTGCGCCTCGCCGTACCAATCGACGGCGGCGTCCAGATCGCCCTGCATTTCTTCGCAAAGGCCCAGATTGAAGGCGAGCGCCGCCGTTGGTTCGGCATCGCGGGTCAGCGTCTCCCACGCCGCACATGCGCCGTTCGGATCGGTCTTGGTCAGCCGCACCGCGGCCTTGAACGCCGCCTGTGCGGGTTTCGTCAGTCCCTTGGTGCTTTCGTCGACCCGCACGTCGAGCGAATAGTCGCGCGGGGCGAGGTCGCTGCGGATCGTCCTCACTTGGCTGCGGATCGCCGCGGTGAAATAATCCTCGACCGATTGCGGCGCGCTGCGGTCGGGGCAATAGGTGACCTGATCGCGGGCGTTGAGTGGCCGGGTGTAGCGGATCGAACCGTCGTTTATGACCACCAGCCGCACCGTTGTCGCAACGGTCGCGGTGCGGCGGCGGCAGCGGATGTCGACGTCGATTTCCTTGGTGCATTTCTTTTTGTCAGCGGGGTCATATTCGGTGCAGCGTTTGCGCTTTTCGATGACCGGCACCTCTTCGACGCTGTTGCGCACCGTGCCAGTGACCAGCGCATCGGTTGGCGCCCCCGATTCGGGCGCAACGACGCGGTAGAACGGGCTGCCGCGAAAGCTGGCATCGGCCAGTTCGGCTTCGAGCGCCTGCGCGAACGCGGTGCCATCCTCACCCTCGAACCGCTCGACCGAAATGCGGATCAGATCAACAACGTCAGCGGCGGCGGGATCGGCGGCGTTGATCGGCAAGGTTTCGGCGGTCGCGGGCGCCGAAAACGCCAGCAATGCGGCTCCAAAAACCCATCGTGCGTCGGTCATCATTGCCCCCACCATCAACCTTGCTCCCGGCTATCGCAGCCCGATGATACTGTCAAAGCAGCGCAGGCACCGGGGTCAGAATTCGGTGGCGATTAAGTCGGCGAGGCGCCGCGGCGCTTCCATCGGGATGAAATGGCTTTGATCGGCCCATTGTTCGTCGCGCACCGCACTCAACGCAGCACCAACGCCAGCCCAGGTCGGGCTGACCGAGAAGTCGAGATTGCCCGAGCGTTCACCGGTCTTGGCGCGAATGACGGTTACCGGAGCGGTGATGCTCGGCAGCCAGCCGTGCGGATTGGTACGCAACGCATTTTGATAGACGGACGCTTCCAGCGCGGGCGGACAGGCAAGATCCCAGCCCTCTCCATCAGCGGACACGAGCAGGCCGAAACGGCAATAGTCCGCGAGCGCTTCCGGCTGCCAATGCGCATAGGGCGGACGCGAGGCGAAATGCGCGTTCATCGCTTCCCAGCTATCCCAACGGCTGCGCCGCCGCGCCACGGGATGTTCGGCCGGGTCGGGTACGGGCGCATCGGCCGCGCCGATGTAAAACTCAGGCGGCATGATGACCGGATCGATCAGGAAGAGATGCGCAAAGGCATGGGGTCGCTCGGCGGCGAGCCGGGTCAGGACGTAACCGCCCATGCTGTGACCGCAACCGACAAGCGGCTTGCCTGCAAAGCTGTCGATCAGCGGCAGCAGCGCGTCGGCGGTTTTCGCCCAGTCGAACAGCGACGCGGGCTTGGCGCTGCGGCCATGGCCGAGTTGATCGGGCGCAATGACGTGGGTGCCTGCGGGCAGCGCCGCGACGACCTGATCCCATAACCGCGCGTGAAACCCCGTCGCGTGGAGCAACAGCAGCGACGGGCGCTCCGACGGCTCCCCCCATTCGAACCAGCAGATTTCGCCGTGCGGCGTTTCCAGCCGATGCTCGTGCGGCGCTTCGTTCACGCTCAGCCTTTCGGCCCATCCACGATGCGGATGCCGAGTTCTTTGAGCTGCTTGTCGCTAACCGGCGCCGGGGCGTTCATCATCAGATCCTCGGCCTTCTGGTTCATCGGGAAGACGACGACTTCGCGGATGTTTGGCTCGTCGGCGAGCAGCATCACGATGCGGTCGACGCCGGGGGCCGAACCGCCATGCGGCGGCGCGCCGAATTTGAAGGCATTGATCATGCCGCTAAAATTCGCGTCGACATCCGCCTGCGAATAGCCCGCGATTTCGAACGCCTTGTACATGATGTCGGGACGATGGTTGCGGATCGCACCCGACGACAGTTCGACCCCGTTGCAGACGATGTCATATTGCCAGGCAAGAATGTCGAGCGGGTGTTTGGTTTCGAGCGCCTCGAGTTCCCCCTGCGGCATCGAAAACGGATTGTGGCTGAAATCGATCTTGCCGGTGTCCTCGTCGGCCTCGAACATCGGAAAATCGACGATCCAGCACATTTCGAACTTGTTCGGATCGATGAGGTCGAGCTGCTCGGCGACGCGGGTGCGGGCAAAACCGGCGAGTTTCGCCGCGGTTGCTTCCTTGCCCGCGGCAAAGAACAGGCCGTCGTCGGGGCCGATGCCGAGCTCGGCGGCGAGCGCGTCCATCTTTTCCGGACCATGGTTCTTGGCAATCGGGCCGCCCCACTCACCGCCCTTGCGCGTTGCATAGCCAAGCCCGGCAAAGCCCTCGCCCTGCGCCCAGCTGTTCATGTCGTCGAAGAATTTGCGGCTCTTTTCGGCGGTAGCGGGCGCCGGGATCGCGCGAACGACGTCGCCCGCCGCGACGATGTCGGCGAAACGGCCGAAGCCCGAACCGGTGAAGTGCGATGACACGTCGGTGATGATCAGCGGGTTACGAAGGTCGGGCTTGTCGTTGCCGTACTTGAGCATCGACTCGCGATACGGAATGCGCGGGAACGAGCCTGCCGGAGTCACCGACTTGCCATTGGCGAACTCCTCGAACACGCCCGCGAGCACGGGTTCGATCGCGCCAAACACATCGTCCTGGGTGACGAAGCTCATCTCGAAATCGAGCTGGTAGAATTCACCCGGCGAACGGTCGGCGCGCGCGTCTTCGTCGCGAAAGCAAGGTGCGATCTGGAAATAGCGGTCGAAACCCGCAACCATCAGCAGCTGCTTGAACATCTGCGGCGCCTGCGGCAGCGCATAGAATTTGCCGGGATGGACGCGGCTGGGCACCAGATAGTCGCGCGCGCCTTCGGGCGACGAGGCGGTCAGGATCGGGGTCTGGAATTCGGTGAAGCCCTGATCGGTCATGCGGCGGCGCAGGCTGGAAATCACGTTCGAACGCAGCATAATGTTGGCGTGCAGGCGTTCGCGGCGCAGATCGAGGAAGCGGTATTTCAGGCGGATATCCTCAGGATAATCCTGTTCGCCCGCGACCGGCATCGGCAATTCGATCGCCGCCGACTGGACGGTGACGTCGCGCGCGCGCACTTCAATCGCGCCGGTCGGCAGGTTGGCGTTGACCGTTTCGGGCGAGCGCGCAACGACGTCGCCGGTGATCGTCACCACGCTTTCGGCGCGCAGGCCGTCGAGGATCGCGAACGCCGGATCGCTGCTGTCGGCGACGATTTGCGTGAGGCCGTAGTGATCGCGGAGATCGACGAACAGCAGCCCGCCATGATCGCGCTTGCGATGCACCCAGCCCGAGACGCGGACCGACTGGCCGACCTGTTCGGCGCGAAGCTGGCCGCAATTATGGGTCCGATAGGCGTGCATGAGATCGTCTTTCAAGGTTCGGGAGCGCGCGAAAAAACGCGCCGATATGGCCGCGCCTAAGGCAGCGCGGGGAGCGATTTGTCAAGGGTTCTGCTCGTCGCCCCGGCGAAGGCGGGGGCCGCCGGCAACCTTGCTAAAGGCCTCTTGCGGCCCCCGCCTTCGCGGGGGCGACGGTGTGTCAACACGTCAGCCCCAGTCCATCGAGCACCGCGCTACCGAACAGCGCCCGGTGCTCCGGATCGGGCAGCAGCCGGTCGCGCGCCGCGCGCCAGCGGCGAAAATCCTCGCCATAATCGGCGGCGACGCGGGCTGCGTCGAGGCGACAGCTTTTGGCCCAATGGCGCGTGAAGGCGATCCCCTCGGCATCGAGACGTTCGACGACGCGCGCATAGGCGTCGGCAGTGCGCGCACTGCGCGGACCATCAAAATCGATCACCGCATTGTGCGGGAAACGCGCGGGCGCCAGCAGCCCTTCGGCGCGCGCCATGAAGCGCACGGTGACGACGGTCGAACCGCCGTGGCGTGCATAGACGGCGCAGATCAACTCGAACGCATGCGCCAGATCGGCGCGGTCGATCGTGACGGATGCGTTGAACAGGTCGGCGAGGGGGCGATGGGTGTCGAGCCCCTCCCCCCAGCTGCCATAAACCGGTGGCGCATCGACATCGGGACCGCTCGCATAGCCCTGTTTCATCGCAAATTGCAGCAATGCGCCGCGCGCCCACGGGTAATCGTCGAGCAGGCGCCCGAGCAGGCTGAGCGCGTCATAGCCTGCCCCCAACTGCCCCGGCGTGGCGCGCGGATAATCGTCGCGCCAGGGCTCGCGATAAAGGAAGCGCAGCATCGCCGGGCGTTTGAACGGCTTGTAGGGGTTGACGATCATCTGGACAAAATCGGGATCCTGATCGAGCGCATAGTTGGCCGAGAAGCGCCGAAAATCACCGGCCGCCAGCCAACCCAGCGCCGCGCGATCAACCTTGCGCAGATTCTGGATCGGGCGAACCAGGAATTTCGGCACACTGTCCACGACCAGCGCGGTAATGATGCCGAGCGATCCCATGGGCAGTTGCGCCGCCGCAAAGAGGGCGTCGTCGCGCAACACCGTCGATCCCGTCGCGGCGACAAAGGCGTCGGTCATCACACCGGTTGCGGGTTCGATCCAGTGGATGCCCGCAGGGGTCACAATCTGCACTGCGCGAATATGATCCTGGATGCCGCCGCTGGCGATCATCGACCCGTGAGTGCCGGTGGCACACGCACCCGCAAAGGTTTGACCGTTGCCTGCGCCGCTGGTCCACAATGAACGCCCTTGCGCCTCGAACTTGTCCGACACTTCGTCAACGAGCGCCCCCGCCTCGACCAGCATCAAGCCGTCGGCGTTGACGCCGGGGCGGACGTCAGCGGCATCGATAAGGAAGCAGCGGTTGAAGCGGCGCGTGTGGAGCAACCAGCATTGCGATGCGATATTGATGTTCGACGGTGACCAACCCGCCCCGAGCGGACGGACGCGCCGCTTTGCAGCCGCCGCCTCGACCAGCCAGTCCTGTACTGATCCGGCAGCAATCGCGATCTCGTCGCGCCCGCGCGGCGCATCGCCGCTACGCAGCGCAAACCGCGTCGCCGCCTCGCAGGTGCCGGTGCCGTGATAATTGGTCCAGCGCCCTTCATTGCCGAGTCGTACGATCGGCATCAGGCGTCTCCCAGCGGCAGCACGCCGGCATGCGCGCGCCACGTTACGGTGACCGGGCGCAGGAAACCGAAAGTCGCGATGGCGACCAGCATCTGCCGCCGCGTTGCGAAGACGCGGACATCGCACAGGCCGTGGTCGGATTCGGGCGTGACAAACGGCTGCGCCGCCTGCGCCGCAAAGCCCCAGCCTTTCAGCGTCACCACCATCGATTCTTCGTCGAGCGGCCGCGGATTGGCGATCGAGACGAAAATGTCCGCATGCCCCGCCGCATATTGCCCGACAAGCAGCGCAAAACCGAGCGCAGCCAGCGCCCAACCGACCCACATCATGCCCCAAATCCCTTCGTTTTTCCCCTGACCGGTATTCCGGTTCCGCGACCCGAAGAGTACGGGCAATTTTTCCTGCCCGTTCCTTTCAACTAGCTGTATAGGCGCGCTATGCAAGTCCATCCGTTGATCGAAACCAACGCCGCGCTCGCCGCTTTCTGCGACCTCATTCGGAACAGCGATTTCATCGCCGTCGATACCGAATTCATGCGCGAAAACACCTTCTGGCCAGAATTGTGCCTGATCCAGGTCGCCGACCGCGAGCATGCCGCGGCAATCGACCCGCTGGCGCCGGGCATGGACTTGAAGCCGCTGCTCGACCTGCTCGTCGACAATGAGGATATGCTCAAGGTCTTTCACGCCGGCGGGCAGGATGTTGAAATTATCTTCAACCTGACCGGCAAGACCCCGCATCCGATTTTCGACACCCAGATCGGCCAGATGGCGATCGGCCAGGCCGAGCAGGTCGGTTATTCGAACCTGGTCGAGGCGTGGATCGGGCTGCAACTCGACAAGGGCGCACGCTTTACCGACTGGAGCCGCCGCCCGCTCGACAAGCGTCAGATCGACTATGCGGTCGGCGACGTCACCCATCTCGCCAAGATTTTCCCGATGATGCTCGACAAGCTGGTCAAGACCGGACGCGGTCACTGGCTGGACGAGGAAATGGAAAAGCTGGCCGATCCGTCAAACTACAACCTCGATCCCGAAAACGCCTGGCACCGGATCAAAATCCCGTCGCGCAAGCCCGATGTGCTGGGCCGGTTGCAGGCGCTGGCGGCTTGGCGCGAACGCGAAGCGCGGTCGAAAAACCTGCCGCGCGGACGCATCGTCAAGGACGAAACGCTCGCTGACATCGCGGCGCATCCGCCCAAGGATCAGGACGGCCTGGGCCGCGTCCGCGGGCTGTCGGCGACTTGGCGCAGCAACGACATCGGCGGGCGGTTGATGGATGCAATTGCCAATGCCAAACCGCTGGACAAGGACGACATGCCCGACCGCGCCCCGCGCGGCCCGGGGCTGGGCAAGGAAGGCGCGCTGGTCGCCGACCTGCTGAAACTGCTCCTGAAAATCCGCGCCCGCGAACTCAACGTCGCATCGCGGCTGATCGCGCGCAGCGACGAGCTGGAAGCGCTCGCGGCGGGTGGCCGCGAGGGCATCGCGATGTTGCAGGGCTGGCGTTACGATGTGTTCGGTTTTGCCGCACTCAATCTGGTCGAAGGCCGGATGGGCTTTGCCGTCAAGCACGGCAAGCTGGTGATGAGCGAGATCGACGCGGCGACGGCGGCGGAAGCTTAAAGAAACGTCGCCCCCGCGAAGGCGGAGGCCGCAGGCAGCCTTCTCCTGCGTCGCTGCGCAAAACGATAATGGCCCCCGCATTCGCGGAGGCGACGGGACGACCTTAAAGCAGCACCATCTCCGGCTTCGTATCCAGCGCTTGCGCCAGCGAACGCAAACGGCGGTCGACCGATTCACCCGCCAGATGATGCCAGCCCTTGTCGAGGCTGAGCCGCAGCTTGCCATCGACGAGCTCTATATGGCTGGCCTTCAGCGGCGCCTCGACCCCGCCGGTCAACCGCTGCGCCAACCGGATCGCGAGTCCCCATTGCCGCGCCCGCGCCAGTCGATCGGGCGCCACCAGCGGCCCCATGTCGGGAAAATCGCTGTCGGCGCCGCCGAACCCGGCATGGAGCGCGCGCGCGAGCAGGATACGCCCCGGAATATCGATGCCGCGCCAATTGCCGTGCAGGCCGATCTCGGTCCCGCGTTCGGCGCGGAAGTCGGGGTTGGCCGACCAGGCAACGTCGCTAAGCAGACTGGCGGCGAGCCGGACGCGGTTGTCGGCGGGCGCCTCGCCGGTAAACAGCGGCGCGATCCATTCAGTGATCGCGCGGCCGTGCGGCGCAAAGCGCGCGAGGCGGCGGCCTTCGAATTCGGCGGCGACGATCAGTGGATCCTGCGCGCGCGTTTCGGCATCGAGCGCCTGATAGAGCAGGCCCTCGCGCAGCCCTGACGACGACACCGTCATTTCGGGGACGTCGAGAATGTTCACCAGCGCCGCGAGCAAGGCCGCCGCATCGGGCAAGGCCGCGGCACGGTTCGACGCCATACCGGGGATCGCCCGCAATTCCTCGAACGTCAGCCGGTTGGTCGCGCGAACGAGCCGCCGCAAGGCCGCGCGCGGCAAGCTGTGCTGGTCGAGCACCGCGAGCGGATCCTGCGTCAGTTCCAGGTCAAGACGCGACAGCGCGCGCCACGATCCGCCGACCAGATAGAGCGGCAACCCCGTCATCCCGTTGGGCCAGCCCGCCGCGCGCAACAACTTGCGAACCGCGCGCTCGAACGTCTGTTGCCCTTCCTTGCGCAGCGCGGGCAGGCGCAGCACCCCGAGCGGGAAGGACGCGCGGCGCCCGACTTGGCCATTGACCACCTCGGCCAGCTCAAGACTGCCACCGCCAAGGTCGACCGCGATGCCGTGCGCGTCGGGGATAGCAGAGAGCACGCCATAGCCCGCCGCTTCGGCCTCTTCTTCGCCTGACAGCAGGCGAATTTTCAGCCCAGCCTCGGCGGCGCTGGCGATAAACTCGGGACCGTTTTCGGCATCGCGCACCGCGGCGGTGGCGACGCATTGCAGGTTCTTGACCTCCATATGCCTCGCGAGCAGCGCGTAGCGGCGCAGCGCGGTCAGGCCGCGCGCGGCATCCTCGTCGGCGATACGGCCGTCGATCGAGAGCCCGCGGCCCAGCCCCGCCGCGACCTTTTCGTTGAAGATCACCGCGGGCGCGCGCGCCGGTCCTTCATAGACGACGAGGCGGACCGAGTTCGATCCGATGTCGATGACGGCGGAGCGATGGACCGCCTGTTTTGAGGTTCGCAACAGTCCCAAAGTTTCAATCATCGCGCATGTCGAAGGCGAGGGTCGGGACGTCCTGGCGCTTGTGGAGCGCCGTCCCGCGGCCTGACAGCGACGGGTTGTTCATAAAATAATGGTGCAGATTGAATGGCTTGTCGCCCGGGCTTGTACGGACATAGGTGCCGTCGGATTGCAGCACCCAGCTTTGTTCATTGTCGATCAGGTTCGCGACCAGAACCTGGTCCAGAATCTGGTCGTGGACGGTCGGATTCTCAATCGGGATCATATATTCGACGCGGCGATCGAAGTTGCGCGGCATCCAGTCGGCGCTGCTGATGTACAGCTTGGCGCGCTGGTTCGGCAGCGATGCGCCGTTGGCGAACGCCCAGACGCGGCTATGTTCGAGAAAACGCCCGACCACCGATTTGACGCGGATCGTTTCCGACAGGCCGGGGACGTCGGGGCGCAGGCAACAGATGCCGCGGACGATCAGTTCGATCGGCACCCCCGCCACGCTCGCCTCGTATAATTTGTCGATGATGTCGGGATCGACCAGGCTGTTCATCTTCGCCCACACGCCCGAGGGCTGTCCGGCCTTCGCCGCCGCGATTTCGGCGTCGATCAGGTCGCACAGATGCGCGCGCATGTTGAGCGGCGACATGGTGATCATATCGAGCCGTTCGGGTTCGACATAGCCGGTGATATAGTTGAACAGCTGCGCGGCATCGCGCCCGGCACGCGGGTCGGCGGTGAAGAAGCTGAGATCGGTATAAATGCGCGCGGTCACCGGGTGGTAGTTGCCGGTGCCAAAGTGGCAATAGGTGCGATACCCCTGCCCTTCGCGGCGCACCACCATCGAAATCTTGGCGTGGGTTTTCCACTCGATGAAGCCGTACACGACCTGCACCCCGGCGCGTTCGAGTTGGTTCGCCCAGAGCAGATTCTGCTCCTCGTCGAAGCGTGCCTTGAGCTCGACCACCGCGGTGACCGACTTGCCCGCCTCGGCCGCCTCGATCAGCGCGCGGATGACCGGCGACTGGTCGCCGGCACGATACAGCGTCTGCTTGATCGCGACCACGTCGGGATCGGCGGCGGCCTGACGCAGAAACGCCAGCACCACGTCAAAACTTTCATAGGGATGGTGGACCAGGATGTCCTTGCTGCGGATCGCCGCAAAACAATCGCCGCCATGTTCGCGGATGCGTTCGGGGAAGCGCGCCGAATAGGCGGGGAATTTGAGGTCGGGGCGATCGACATCGACGAGCGCGGACAGCGCCGCCAGCCCGACGAAACCGCCGATCTTGGCGACGATTGCCTCATGCCCCTGAATATCGGCGTTGAGCACTTCGGCAATCTCACCGGGCATATCGGCCTCGAGTTCGAGCAGAATGACGCGGCCGCGGCGACGGCGGCGGATCGCAGTGCGGAACAGGCGCACCAGATCTTCCGCCTCTTCCTCCAACTCGATATCGCTGTCGCGGATGATGCGGAACACGCCGAGCGAGCGGATGGTGAAACCTGGGAACAGCAGGTCGCCGAAAATCTCGATCAGATATTCGATCGGCACAAAGGCCTGCGCCTGCCCCGGCACCGCGACGAAGCGCGGCAGCGCCGCGGGGATCAGCACCAGTTCGCGCACCGTCTCGCCGGTCGCCTTGCGTTGCAGGTCGAAAATGATCCCCAGGCCGCGGTTGGGAATGAAAGGAAAGGGATGCGCCGGATCGAGCACCTGCGGGGTCAGAATCGGGAAAATCTGGTCGATGAAATATTGGCGCAGCGCGGCGCGCAGCGGTTCGCGGTCGGACCCGGTGCCGTGAACGACGATCCCCTGTTCGCCGAGCAGCTTATGCAGCCGTTGCCATTCGCTTTGCTGCTGATCGACCAGCCGGTTCACCTCGGCCTCGATTTCGGCGAGCTGCTGGCCTGGCGAGCGACCGTCGGCCGAGGGATCGTCGATCCCCTGCAGCTGCTGTCCCTTCAAACCCGCGACGCGGACCATGAAAAATTCGTCGAGGTTGCTGCCCGAAATCGACAGGAAGCGCAGCCGTTCGAGCAAAGGATGCGCGGGATTGCGCGCCTCCTCCATCACGCGGCGGTTAAACGCCAGCCAGCTGAGTTCGCGGTTGAAGAAGCGTTCGGGTCCGAGGGACGGAAGCCCCGTATTGGCGTCATTATCGGCGCGAAGGGGCTGTCCGGAGAGTGTCATGCGTCATGGTCCTGTCGTTCGAGCAGATCGGGATCGATCAGCCCCTGTGACAGTAATGTTTCACGCGTAAGACGAATGCCGACCCGCCGTCCCTGTTCGAGCGACGCGGCGTCGAGTGCGGCGACGACGCGGTGGATCATCGCATAGCTGCGCTCCATCCGCGGCACGATATAGGCGGCGACTTCGGGCGCCAGCGCAATACCGCGCTGCGCGAACAATGCCTCGATCAGGTCGCGCGCGAGGCAATCGTCGGGCTCGGCGATCGCCAGCACCGGCACCGCGCGCAGCCGTGAAGCGAGGTCGGGCAGCGCAATGCCCCATTCGGACGGCGGCGAGTCGGCGATGATCAGGGGGGATGTTCGACGATTGGGCGGCGTTCCACGCATGGAAAATCTCTTCTTCGGGCACGCTGTCATGCCCGTCGATCACCCGCCCCCCGGTTTCGGCGGCAAAGAGCCTTCCGATCAGGCTGCGCCCCGACCCGCGCGGGCCGGTGAGCACCGCGGTTCGCACCGGCCAGGTCGCGACGTGGCGTAGATAGCGGATCGCATCGGCGTTGCTGGTCCCGATCACCAGCGGAGCGTCGTTGTTACCCCCGGCGCTCCAGTCGAGCGGCAGAGCGATCTGGCTGGTCGAGCGCGCCATCAGCGGCTGATCCGCAGCGTGCTGCCGCCCTCCTGCACCTTATACCCGCGCGCCCCGAGCGCGGCACTGAGCGCTGCGATGTCGCCGCGGAAGGTCACGCGCATAACCGATGTGCCGCCGAGCGCGAGGCTGGTGGTCGATGCCGACTGAACCCCCGCGATGCCGCCTACCGCTCGCTCGGTCGCAGTCACCGATTCGACGTCGGGCGAGCTGTACTGGACGGTGAAGCTCTGTACGCCGACGGGCGCGGTGGTCGGAACGCTGCTGTCGGTTTCGCTGGGCAGCGCGTCCTCATCGGTGGTCGCGGCCTCCTCGGGCAGGTCTTCGCGCTCGACCGGCTTTTCGAGGACAAGATAGGTGTCGGTGCGCAGCACGCCCGCCGCCAGCGCGTCGATATAGATGCGGTCCATGCGCGCGACGGCTTTTTCCATCATGTCGGGAAGCGCCGCCGGGCTGGGGCCGGTCATCGTGAAGCTGGAAATCAGCTTGCTGTCGGGGCCGAAGCGCGCGGTGAAAGTGCCTTTGATCGGCCCGCCCGGATAAGAATATTCGACGCGCGCGATCGGGGTCAGCACGTCGGCAGCGCCATATTGGTCGAGAATGACCCGCCACCAGACGCGCCCGCGGCGCCCGGTCTGGCCAGCATTGAGCAACAGCGTGTCGGCGCCAGTGCCCGCGGTGCGGACATAGTCGATCGCGCTTTGGCCCGTATTGTACTCGGCCCAAGCGCGCTGCCAGGCGCTACGCTGTTCGAACACCTGCGGGATGCCGTCGATCGAATAGACGGGAATCACGAGCAAGGGCGGCGAACGGAGCGTCCGGCCGCTGACGCCCAATATCTGTCCGGCGCGGACGCGGTCGAACTGGACGCCCAGGCGCGCGACATAGCGACGCGGGCCGATCTGTTCTTCCTCGACGACGATCGCGGTGACGATGCCGTCGAGCACCGAATCGCCGAGCGCCGGACCGTCGCTGCCGTTCAACTTGCGATAGAGCTGGGTCCAGCCTTTGCGCTGCGCCTCGCGCCAGCCCTTGGTCCGCGCGTCATCGGCATTGTCGCCGGTGACGTCGACCAGAATGCCGCTGGCCAAGAAATCGCCGCTGCTGTTGATCGGGGTGATGCCGCGATTGCCCCTGCTGATCTGTCCCTCGACGACGCCGACGAGCAGGATCGCGAAGAACAGGCCGAAAAGCGCCAGCCAGCGATTATCGCGCGGCTTACCGACAGACGGGGTACGCAGCATGAAAGGAAGGGAAGCAACGGAAATCATTTCAGTCTTTGCTCAGCCCTCAGCGCCATCAATTTCCATCTCGTCATCCCGGCGAAGGCCGGGATCTCTCCCGTGCGTCCAGCCGCAACGATG
>JAHJHL010000175.1 GCA_018823905.1 Alphaproteobacteria bacterium | reverse complement strand
GAGCCGGTGCGCCAGTGGCTGCTCGGCGGCTTCGTCCCCGATAACGCGACGCTCAACCGCTTCTTCTCGCTGCACTATCTGCTGCCGTTCGTGATCCTGGGTGTCATCATCCTGCACATCTGGGCGCTGCACATCCCCGGGTCGAACAACCCGACCGGTATCGAGGTGAAGGACGAACAGGACACCGTCCCGTTCCACCCCTATTACACCGCAAAGGACGGCTTCGGGCTCGGCATCTTCCTGCTCGTGTTCGTCGCGCTGACCTTCTTCAGCCCGAACATGCTGGGTCACGCCGATAACTATATCCCGGCCAACTCGCTGTCGACGCCGGCGCATATCGTTCCCGAATGGTATTTCCTGCCTTTCTACGCGATTTTGAAGGCCTTCACCTTCAACTTCCTGTGGATCGACGCGAAGCTGTGGGGCGTCATTGCGATGTTCGCGTCGATCGCGCTGCTGTTCTTCCTGCCCTGGCTCGACAGCTCGCCGGTCAAGTCGTCGACCTATCGCCCGCTGTACCGCTGGTTCTTCTGGGTGCTCGTCGCCGACGTGCTGCTCCTCGGCTGGTGCGGCATGCAGCCCGCCGAACAGCCGTGGGTGATCCTCAGCCAGCTCGGCGCGATCTATTACTTCGCCCACTTCCTGGTCATTCTGCCTATCGTGTCGCGGATCGAACGTCCGTTGCCGATGCCGAATTCGATCACCGAAGCGGTCCTTGCCAAACATGCTCCCGACGCCGCGTCGGGTCCGGCAGCGGCCTGAGCGCCAGACTTTAACAGGAGCTGATACAGCCATGGTTCGCCCGCTCGGATTTCTCGTCGGCCTCGGTTTCATTACCGCGCTGGTGCTCGCGATCTTCACGACGCCGCTCAGCAATGAGCCGAATGTCGCCTATTCCTTCGTCAAGCACCCGCGCCATGTGAAGCTGGCGAGTGACGGCTTGGTGCCGCATTGGGACAAGGCGCAGTTGCAGCGCGGCATGCAGGTGTACAAGGAGGTCTGCTCGGCCTGCCACAGCCTGAACCTGGTTGCGTTCCGCAACATTCAGGATCTGGGCTATACCGAAGGCCAGGTGAAGACCTTTGCCAAGGGCTTCCAGGTTCCTTCGATCAACCCCGATACGGGCGAAGTCGCGACGCGCGACGGTTTGTCGTCGGATCATTTCCCGGCGCCCTATGCCAACGACGTTGCTGCGCGCGCGGCGAACAACAATGCGATCCCGCCTGACCTGTCGCTGATCACCAAGGCGCGCGAAGGCGGCAAGGATTATGTCTATTCGCTGCTGACCGGCTATCAGAACCCGCCGGCGAACCTGCCTGCTGAACTGAAGCCGGGGACGGGGCTGCACTACAACCCCTATTTCCCGAACCTGAACCTCGCGATGGCGAAGCCGCTCGCCGACAATCAGGTGACCTATGCCGACGGTACCAAGGCGAGCGTCGACCAGATGGCGAAGGACGTGACCGCGTTCCTCGTCTGGACCGCCGAGCCGAAGCTGGTGAAGCGCGTGCAGGTGGGTTGGGCCGTGTTCTTCTTCCTGCTGATCTTCACGGTTCTTGCCTATCTGTCGTACCGCAATATCTGGGCCGACAAGAAGCATTGAGGCAAAAGGGCAGGGCGATTGTGACCGCATGATCGCCCTGCCGCCCCAGCCCGACCTCGACCTGGCGTCGTTGGTCCGCACCATCCCCGACTTTCCCAAACCGGGCATCCAGTTTCGCGACATCACGACGTTGATTGGCGACGCCGCCGGTTTTGCCGAAAGCGTGCGCCGTTTGAGCGTGCTGGCTGCCGTCCACCGCCCTGACTTCATTGTCGCGGTCGAGGCGCGCGGTTTTCTGTTTGGTGCGGCGATGGCGACGGCGATGGGGCTGGGCCTTGTCCCGGTGCGCAAGGCGGGGAAGCTGCCGGGCGTGACGATCGGGGTCGATTATCAACTCGAATATGGCATCGATCGGCTGGAACTGCACGAAGGTGCGGTGCTGCCGGGACACCGCGTCGTGCTGGTGGACGACTTGCTCGCGACCGGCGGGACGATCCTCGCGGCCGCAGAATTGATGCGCAGCGTCGGGGCTGAGGTAGCGACCGCGCTGTTTGTCATCGATCTACCCGGACTGGGCGGCTCGGAACGCTTGTCAGCTGCTGGGCTGAATTGCGAGACGCTGATCGCCTTCGACGGCGATTAGGCCGCTTTGAGGTGGTGAGAGGTCGTCAGTCCGTGACCAACGCTTCACCGATGAAGCGACCCTCCCACAGATAAAATTTACGCGCACGACGCATCTTATCCGCACCTTCGGACGAGAGAAATAAGAAGCCCACTTGCCGCTTGATTCCCAGCTCTAGAGGTTGATCGCCCAGTTGGAGCCGGGCATCCCAACCTCCAACGCTGGTCTGCTTTTCAGTGAAGCAGGCGCAACCATAGCCGGGCTGGATGGCAGTTGCTCTTCCGCCCTCCTCGGTTGGATAAATGAGCACGTCGGCAATAATATCCGGCGCCCTTGTTTGCCAAGGTTCGGTTGTCATGATCTGGCGTATATGCGGCTATCTGGCAATGTCCGCAACCGGTCGTTAGCGGACAACCGCCAAACTACGCTCCGCAAAGAAAAAAGGCCCGCGCCGAGACGCGGGCCATTGTTTCGGTCAAACTTGCCGTTCAGTCAGAACGGCACCCAATTCTGCTTCTTGCGGAACTTCATATAACCGACGTTCGCACCCAGCCGTGCGCCGACGCCGACGCGGATCGGGATCAGGACGACGTCGCCGCGGCGCAGGTAGCTGGCGTTGAAGCCGCCGAGCAAATAGGCGGCGCCTTCACCCGCCGGATAGCGCTTGTAGAGTTCTTCGCTGTCGAAGAGATTATAGACGAGGACAAAGGTGTTGCCCGCATTGGCGCCCGCATCGAAACCGATCGACGGGCCGGTCCAGTAGGCGGGCAGTTCACCCTCGATCTTGTGATGCAGCGTACCCGAGCCGTAGCGCACGCCGAGCACCAGCGCGCCGCCGGCCTCGCGGCCGACGATATAGGCGTTGGGTTCGCCCTGCTTCTTGAGGATGTCTTCGATCAACCCGGCCAGCCCCTGGGCGCCCTTGCCGAACACGCCTTCGGCAGCGCCGATCAGATCGTCCTGTTTGTAGGTGGCGGTATCCTCAGTGATGACAGTGGTTGTCGTCATATCGCTCGGCGCCGTGGCGCCGTCCACCGGTGGTATTTCGCTGGTCTGCTGATCACCGGTGGCCAGGTCGCTGTCGTAATTGATCACTTCGTCGGTTGAATCGCTTGCAACCGGCGGGGGTGGCGCCGGGTTGTCGAGATCGGAATCGATCGTGTTCGGATCGAATTCGCGCATCTGCCCCGCTGCGGGGACCGGCGAAAGTGCGAGGCCGAGCGAGGCCATGGCCGCCAAGGCAAAGCTGGTGAATGTTTTCCGCATATTGGACCCCCAAAAATCGAACGGCGCGTCCGCACCGAAACCGGCGTTAATCATGACTCTGTTTGCGCGGCGGGCAATGAACGGGCGATGACCTGAGTCGATTTTGCGCCAGACCGAATCGATAACGCGACAAAATGCCGCGTTGGCGCGAAATATTGCCTAATCTTAGGCGTTGCGGGGCGCGAAGCGCATGGCTATAGCGACCCGCCTAGGCCAACTGTCGTTAGCGCGACAGACCATGCGGAGACGTGGGTGAGTGGCTGAAACCAACGGTTTGCTAAACCGTCGTGCTGTGAATGCGGCACCGAGGGTTCGAATCCCTCCGTCTCCGCCACCTATTCCATCATTGTTGATTCAGCCCTTCGGGGCGCCCGTCACGGCGCGTTTCTTGGGCTCTGTGCCGCGCGCCATAAATCGCCGCCATGTCGCAATAATTATTGTAATTGCGAAGCGTTCGCGATAATGGCCACGCATCATTCCTGTTTAGAACCTCACGATGCACGCACCCAATCCCTCGCGTCCGGCGATCAAAAAAAGCCGGAAAGCCTTTTGGCTGAAGCAGCTGCATATGTGGCACTGGATGAGTTCGGCTATCTGTCTGATCGGGTTGTTGCTGTTTGCGATTACAGGTTTCACGCTGAACCATGCCGCCGACATTGAGGCATCACCGGTCGTTACCGAAAAATCGGCTGAGCTGCCCCCGGCACTGCTCGCCCAGCTGACCGCGGCGGTTCCCGCCGACGCCAAGGCGCCGTTGCCAGGGCCGGTCGCCGATTGGGTCGAGCAGACCTTCCCCATCAAGGCATCGAACGAGGCCGAATGGTCAGAGGGTGAAGTCTATCTGCCCGCGCCGCGCCCGGGTGGAGACGCCTGGGTCGCGATTGACCTCACGACGGGCGCGGTGGCGAGCGAAGTCACCAGCCGCGGCTGGATTTCCTACCTTAACGATCTCCACAAAGGCCGCAATTCGGGCGGTGAGTGGAGCCTGTTCATCGACGTCTTTTCCTTTGCCTGTCTGGTCTTTGCGATCACCGGGCTGTTCCTGCTCCAGCTTCATTCGGCGAAGCGCAAAAGCACCTGGCCGCTCGTCGGGCTGGGCCTGGCGATCCCCGCCGCAATCGCCGTCGTTTTCATTCATTAGGGAGTTTCGTGATGCAGCTTTCCACCCGCGCGCTTGTGCTCGGTTCGACCGTTGGCCTGGGGGCTGCGTTTGCGGCTCCGGTGCTGGCCGCCGACCCCGGCACGATGGACGTGACGATCACTATCCCGCGGCTAAAGGTCGCCGAATATCACAAACCCTATGTTTCGATCTGGGTCGAAAAGGCGGGGGCCAAGGCCAAGACGGTCGCGGTCTGGTACGATCATGACATGAAGGCAAACGAGGGCACCAAGTGGCTCCGCGACGTGCGCCAGTGGTGGCGCGTTTCGGGGCGGTCGTTGACCTTTCCCGCTAACGGCATCACCGGCGCCACCCGCGCGCCGGGGGCGCACAAAGTGTCCTTCTCGCGCGCTCAGCTCGGTGCCGCGGCGCCGGGGCAATATACGTTGGTGATTGAGGCAGCGCGCGAGGTTGGTGGCCGTGAATTGCTGCGCATTCCGTTCAGCTGGCCCGCGAAGGCCGGGGCGGGCGGGCGCGCCGCGGGCAAGACTGAACTGGGGGCCGTCGCGGTCTCTTTCCGATAAAACGAGAGGGCAGAATGATGAACAAGCGACTTTGGGGTTTTGCGGCGGGCGCCGCGCTCGCGGCTTTGGCGGCGGTTCCGGCCAGTGCGCATCGCCAGTGGATGATGCCGTCATCGACGGTGGTCTCGGGAGACGATGTGTGGGTGACGGTCGATGCCGCGGTATCGAACGACCTGTTCTATTTCGAGCATCAGCCGATGCGGCTCGACGCAATGAAGGCGTGGGCACCCGACGGCACCGAGGCGGCGATCGAGAACAAGTCGACCGGGCGCTATCGCAGCACCTTTGACGTCCATCTGACGCAGAAGGGGACGTGGCGGATTGCTTCGGCAAGCGACATGCTGATGGGTAGCTATGACCTCAACGGCAAGACCGAGCGCCTGCCGCGCGGGACGACGACTGCCAATCTGGCCGAGCGTTTGCCCGCGGGTGCGACCAATGTGAAAACCGCCGAGGCGAACAATCGCAACGAGATTTTCGTGACGGTGGGCGAGCCGACGACGACGCTGTTCAAGCCGACGGGCAAGGGCATCGAGCTGGCGCCGGTGACGCATCCCAATGATCTGTTTGCCGGCGAAACGGCGACTTTTCAATTCCTGCTCGACGGCAAGCCTGCCGCAGGCCTGCCGGTCACCGTAATCCCGGGCGGCATCCGTTACCGCGACCAGCTCGGGCAAATGGATTTGAAGACCGACGCCGAGGGCAAGGTCGAAGTGACGTGGCCCGAACCCGGCATGTACTGGTTGAACGTCACGACGCCGCGGGTGGAGCGTGAAGAAGGCGAGGGCGATGCGCCGCCGCCGCCGGCACGCCGCGCCAGCTATGTCACCACGCTCGAGGTGCTCGCGCCCTGAGCGACCGCATCCTGATCCCCCGGGCGCTGACGCCCGCCGCTTTTGCGGCGCGCGACCCGGGGGCGGTGATCTCAAGCTTCAGTGGCGAAACGATGGGGACGGGCTGGTCGCTGCAAGCGGTCGGCGCGTCCCCATCGGTCGCCGCGGGGGTGCAGGCTGCGCTCGACCGGGTCGTCGCGCTGATGAGCCAATGGGAGCCCGATTCCGATCTGTCGCGGTTCAATCGAGCCGAGACGGGCGTGTGGTGCGAGCTGCCCGCGGAATTTGCCCATGTTGTCGATGCCGCGTTGACGATCCAACGCACGAGCGACGGCGCGTTCGACCCGTGCTTGGGCGCGCTGACGGATCGATGGGGCTTTGGCGCCAGCGGGCCGGTCTTGTCCGCGCCGGACACCGCCGATGACGGCGAACGCCGTATCGACTTCGATTCCGAAACCCGCCGCATCCGGCGCAGCGCAGGCGCGATCCTCGACCTGTCGGGCATCGCCAAAGGCTACGGCGTCGATCTTGCCGCCGAATGGCTACTCGCGAAGGGGGTGCGCCATTTCCTGCTCGATGTCGGCGGCGAATTAAGGGGCGAAGGGATCCGGCCCGATGGCCAGCCGTGGTGGGTCGATGTCGAAATGCCGCCCACCTCGTCAGTGGCGCCGTACCGAATCGCGCTGCACGATCTGTCGGCGGCGACGTCGGGCAATTATCGCCGTAGCCTCACTGTCGATGGTCAGCATTATTCGCATAGTTTCGACCCGCGCACCCGACGGCCGATCGTCAATATGGTGTCATCGGTGACGGTACTGCACCGCAGCTGCATGATGGCCGACGGCTGGGCGACGGCGCTGACCGTGCTTGGCCCGAAAGCGGCGATTGAACTGGCCGACGCGCAGCAACTGGCCGCCTGCGTGATTGCGGGCGAGCGCGAATATCTGTCGCGCGAATGGCGCGCGATGCTCGACTAGCTGTCGGCCCAGCGGCGCAATAGATTGTGATAGACGCCGGTGAGTTCGATCACCGACCGGTCCTTACCGCCCAGATCGCCGGTCAGCCGCTGCACCGCGCGGTCGAGATCGAACAGCAGTCGCCGCGCCTCGGTATCGCGCACCATCGACTGGATCCAGAAAAAGGAGGCAACGCGCCGCCCACGCGTGATCGGCGTAACGCGGTGCAGGCTGGACGAGGGATAGACGACCGCGTGACCCGCGGGCAGCTTGACGCGCTGGACGCCATATTGATCCTCGACCAGCAATTCGCCGCCGTCGTAATTTTCGGGGGCTTCGAGGAAGACGGTGATCGACAGGTCGCTGCGCATGCGAAACTCGCTGCCGCGCTTCAGGCGGACGGCATTGTCGACATGGGTGTCGAATTCCTGCCCCTCGCCATATCGATTGAACAGAGGCGGAAAGATTTTGAGCGGCAGCGCCGAGGCGAAAAAGAGCGGCGACCGGCCAAGTGCCTCGAGAATCAGGCGGCCCGCACGCTTCGCGGCATCGCTGTCTTCGGGCAATTGTTCGTTGTTCTTAGCGAGCGCCGCCTGATGGCCCGACGTGGCATTGCCGTCAATCCATTCGGCGCCGTCGATAATCTGCCGGATTTCGGTCAGTTCGTCTGCGGACAGCAAGTCGGGAACGGCAATCAACATGACGAGATACCCCTGGCGATACCGCAACGCGCTGCCATAGGTTCACATCCTAAGCAATGGCGGGAGCGGACGCCGGACGCCCGCTCCCATGACCGATCAATAGCTGTAGGTGAGCGACAAGACCGCGGCGCGGCCGTCGCCCGGGGTGGCCCAGCCGTTGTTGCGGATGCGCGTGAAATACAGCTCGTCGGTGAAATTCTTCACATTGAGCTGCGCCTTCAACCGGTCATTCACGTCATAAGCGACATAGGCGCTGTGGACGAAATAATCCTTCGACCGGAAGATCGTCGTCGCGGTTGCGGTCGGCAAATTGAACGCAAAGCTTCCCTGATAGGTCAGGCTGTACCCCACGGTCAGGCCGAACGGCAGTTCATAAGTGGTGAACAGACTGCCCGAGTGCTTCGGCGTGTTCTGTAGCTGTGCGCCCGCGGCGGGGTCGGGGAGGCCGTCGGCGACCGACTGGAGCAGCTTGGCATCGAGGTAGGTGTAGTTGGCAGTCACCGACCAGGCCGGGGTGATCTTGCCAACGACGCTGAGCGCGACGCCATCGACCCGCGAGCGGCCATCGAGCACCTGGTCGGGGATCGTCGGATCGCCCGACGGCACCTTATACTGGTTGCGCTCGTTGCGGAACAGCGAACCGGCGAGCAACAGCTTGCCGCCCGCGACCTCGGCCTTGGCGCCGATCTCGTAATTGCGCGCGCTTTCGGGATCCACGTTGCAGGTATCGACCGCGCAAGCCCCGTTGACGGCGCCGATCGACGGCGTTTTAGAATTGCCATAGGCAGCATAGAGCGTGACCGCCTCGACCGGCTTGTACACCAGGCCGATGCGATAGGAGAAAAGATCCGCTTCGTTACGGAAAATCGTGCCGGGGGTCACGTCCCCCGAGACCGCGACCGTGTCGGCACGACGGTTCGCGCTGTTGCTTTCCCAGCGGACGCCGCCGTTGATTTCGAACTTCCCGATCTTCATCGCGTCGAACAGGTAGATGGCATAATTGTCGACTTCGCCGCGCTGTCTTGCGGTTTCGGTGAAGTTGATCGGGCCGGTATAGATGTTGCTGCCATAGACGAAGCCCGGCGGACCCTGGACAACCTCATTGGGGTTGGCGATGTTGATCAGCGGATAGGGCGCGAAAGCCGGTGTGCCGTCCGCGTTGCGATAGACGTTGCCCGTCGACAGCGAATATTTTTCCCAGCTTGCCGACGCCCCGGCGACGAGTGTGTGTTCGATCGCGCCGGTGTTGAACACCGCGCGCAGGTCGAGCTGGTTGTACATGATCTCGTTCTTTGAATCGCGCGTGTTGCCGCGCGGTCCGCCGATCAGATAATAGCCTGTGGGGACGGTGCCGGGGCACGCGGCGCCGGTCGGGAGCAGATTGTTGGCGAGACAATAGGTTCCCTGCGGCGGGCCGACGATCGTCAGCTGGGTAACCTGCTGCCAGCGCGACAGGTTGCGCAGCGAGACGCTGTCGCTGATGTCGGTTTCGAAGATGGCGGTCGCCTGATCGACCGTGATTTCCTGCGTATCGACGTTGCGATAGCCGAAATAGTCGCTGCGATCGACGCCAGGCAGGATGCCGCCCGCGACCGCATAATAGGGTACACCATATTGCGCGATATTATTGTCTTCCTGGTGCAGGTACTGCAGCGTCAGGCGGGTCGGGCCGTCGATGCCGATCGTGGCTGACGGCGCGACGCCCCAGCGCTTATAATCTTCGACGTCGCGGCCTGGAACATCATTCTTGTGGGCCATCGCGTTCAGCCGAACCGCGATAAGGTCGCTCGCGCGCACATTGGCATCCACCGTCCCGCGGTAATAATTGTCGGTGCCGATGCCGCCGCTGACGACGACGCGCGTTTCGGCGAGCGGCCGCTTGGTGACGAGGTTGATCGTGCCACCGACCGAACCCGAACCGCCATAGACCGAATTCGCGCCGTTGACGATCTCGAGCTGTTCCATGTTGAAAGAGTCCGAACGGTTATAGGCGCCGCTGTCGCGCACCCCGTCTTGCGTGATGTCACTGCCCGCCGAATAACCGCGCAGGTTGATGGAATCGGCAGGGGGTGAGCCGCCTTCGGCAGCACCAAAAGTGATGCCGGGGACGGTCGACAGCATGTCGCGCAGCGTGAGCAGGTTCTGCTGCTCGATCGTTTCGCCGGTGATCACGGTTACCGTTTGCGGCGTGTCGCGCACCGAACGCGTCGATTTCGGCGATTCCTGCTGGGTCTGATAATGCTGGCCGGTGACGATGATCTGCTCGCGTTCGTCGCGACGCTCGCGCCCTCCTTGCTGCTCGGCGGTCGCGTCGGCGCCCACTTCGGCGGCCATTGCGGGAGCGCTGATCAGGCTTCCGACGCACGACATGGCGAGGAAAGTGGCGGACGTCGATTTCTTCACGGTGTTACCCCCTGCTGGTGTTCGGAGGCGCCGCTATTGCGAATCGATCGCAGAGTCAATTTATATTGCGAATTATTCGCACTAATGTGTCGAATTGTCGCAGAGCTTCTGCTGCGCGATCTTGATGTCGCTCAGCGTCGCGGTTCCAGCCACCAAGTCTGCCGCCAGCCATAGGCACTGGCTACCGCATCGCCCGCGGCATTGGTCGCGGGTTTGAAACGAAAGCGTTCCTCGATTAGGCGACACGTCGTGGCATCGAGCGCCGCGTCGCCGCTCGACCGGCTCACACGGCATCCGGTGACGCGCCCAGTCGACTCGATCGTGAAACGAACCTCGACCTCGCCGCCGACGCGGGCGCGGCTGGCGGCGGCGGGATAGTCGCGGTCGCGGATGGTGCCGCTTTGCCAAACCGCCTTGCTGCCGCCGCCGGTGCCGCTGCCTGATCCACCCGCCCCGATGCCGTCGCCGCGCCCACCCGCGCCCGATCCGGCACCGGGATTGGACGTGGCGCCTGCCAAAGCGTCGTTGCCCGCGCCGGGCTGCGGTGCGGCGGCGATCGGTGGTGTTATCGGCGGCAGCTTGGCTTTGGGAGCAGCAACGGGTGCGGCTTTGGCATACTGGTTCGCTGCTGAGGCTTTGCCGCTCATGGTGTCGCTCTGGACGGCTTGCGGTACGACCACGTCGGGTGGCGGCGGCGCCGGGATCGCGAGGGCCGCGATCGCCTGACTGACCTTGCGGACGACGCCAAGATCGAGCCCATTGGCCAGCCCAAAGCCGACCGCAACGACGGCGAGCAAGGCGGCGCTGCCGGAGGCGAGCCGCTGCTGCCTGGAAATCTGCCCCGTGTAGGCCATCGCGTATCCCGAATAAGCGCGTCGATGTGCGCCGTCGGGGATCGATTTACAGGAAGTCGTCTAGCGTGGACATGAACCGGTCGAATTGGTCGTGGTGCAGCCAGTGGCCGGCATTTTCGAACTCGATCACCTTGGCGGTGTTGAAGGCCGCGAGGCGCCCGTCGCGTTCGGGGTTCGATGCCCAGCTGTTCGCGCCATAGAGCAGCAGGGTCGGGCAGGTGATGGCGCCCCACAGCGCCGCAATGTCGTCCTGCGGCATATCGAACGCAGGCCAGACGTTGAGATAATTGTCGAACTTCCAGCTCCAGCTGCCGTCCTCGTTACGGCTGATGCCATGGATCGTCAGGTGGCGGGCCTGCGCCTCGGTCAGATAGCTGTTTTCACCCATCATGCGCGCCAGCGCGTCGTCGAGCGTTTCGTACCGACGCGGGGTGCGCCCGGCGGCCTGCCGCTTGTCGTCGATCCATTTGCGGAAGCGTTCGGCGTACGGCTTGGCCGCGCGCTCTGCGATAATCTTGGGCGACGGGCCGAGTCCCTCGATAGCGACCAGCTTGCGGACATTTTCGGGGTAGAGGCCGGTATAGCGCAGCGCGATATTGCCCCCCATCGAATGGGCGACGATGCTGACCGGTCCCAGGTCGAGCTGATGGATCAGCTGCGCGAGGTCATAGACGAAGCCATCCATCGCGTAGTTGCCGTCGGGCGACCAGGCGCTGTCACCATGACCGCGCAGATCAGGGGCGATGATATGATAGCGATCGCGCAGCTTGTCGGCGACCCAGTCCCAGTTGCGGCAATGATCGCGGCCACCGTGGACGAGCAGCAACGGCGGTGCACCGCGATTGCCCCAATCGACATAGTGGAGCTTCAGCCGCTGCGAGATGAAGCTGTTCGAGGTGGGGCCGGCACTTGCCATCGGTTCGTCCTTGCTGTCTGTTCCAGTTTCAAAAGGCGACTGGTTCCGATCCGTCAACCCCGGATCGTGCAGATTGCCGCCCATAGCTAGAGAGGAGATGAACGCGATGTCGACATTTCGGGATAACCTGTTGGCGGGCAAGACGGCGTTCGTTGCCGGCGGCACCAGCGGCATCAATCTGGGCATCGCCAAACGCTTTGCGCAGCTGGGCGCGAAGGTGGCGGTGGCGGGGCGCGACCCCGACAAGGCGGCGCGTGCTGCCGCTGAGATCGGCGCGGGCGCGATCGGGCTGTCGGCGGATGTGCGCGATTATGCCGTGATTCGCGGCGCGATGGAGCAGGTCGCCGACCAACTCGGCCCGATGGACATCGTGATTTCCGGCGCGGCAGGCAATTTCCTCGCCCCCGCGCTCGGCATGTCGGCCAATGCGTTTCGCACCGTGGTCGATATCGACCTCAACGGCACTTTCAACGTGTTCCGCGGCTGTCATGACCTGCTCAATCGCCCCGGCGCGTCGCTGATCGCGATTACCGCGGGGCAGGCGGTCAACGCGTCGGCGCTTCAAGTCCATGCCTGCGCGGCAAAGGCAGGGATCAACCAGTTGATTCGCGTCCTCGCGCTCGAATGGGGGCCGGAGGTCCGGGTAAACGGCATCTCTCCGGGGCCGATCGCCGATACCGAAGGGATGAAGCGGCTCGCCCCCGATGCCGAAACGCGCCAGTCGCATTTCGACCGCATTGCCATGAAGCGCTGGGGCAAAATCGAAGAGGTCGCCGAATCGGCGGTGTTCCTTTGCTCGCCCGCCGCAGGTTACATCACCGGCACAATCCTCGATTGCGACGGCGGCAGCCAGGTCGGCGACGCGTCGCGCGGCGATCTGGCGAAGGGGATGGCCTGTGACTGAAAGCAAAAACGCCGCCAACCCGGCTGGGTGGCGGCGTTTTTAATGGTGGGCGTGGCAAGGATTGAACTTGCGACCCCTGCGATGTCAACACAGTGCTCTACCACTGAGCTACACGCCCATCCCTTGGGGTGACGGCCCCCTAATATCCCCCGCCTCGCTTGGCAAGCCCTTCGCGGCGGATGACGTCGTTATTGTTGGCTCGACCGGTCGGCGCGCCCGAACAGATTGTCGACTTCGCGCACCAGATCTTTCAGGTGGAACGGCTTCGACAGCAGTTTCGCCTGCGGCACATTCTCTTCGGCGCGCAGCGATACGGCTGCGAAACCGGTGATAAACATCACCTGCGTCTGCGGCGCGACCTTGGCGGTATGTTGTGCCAGTTCGATCCCGTCCATTTCGGGCATGACGATGTCGGATAGCAGCAGGTCGAAGGTGCCCGAATCGATATAGGGTACCGCCGCGGTGCCGCGATCGACCGCGGTGACATGGTAACCGGCGCTGGTCAGCGCGCGCGCCAGATATTCGCGCATCACGTCATCGTCTTCGGCCAGAAGAATGCGAATCATATTGAAATCAATCCCCTGATCCCTCGACGCGGCCGGTTCCGGTCGGTGGCATGCTTAATGCGAAATCCGCCGTAGCGTCAGAGATTTAACAAATTGACTTGGCAGTGCTGGATTCACCGCGGTTTTTTTGCCACCCATGATCCATGCGATCCCGCACCATCCCGCCCGCCGCCATCGCTGTCAACCGGCCTGCGGCGATCGGTCCGGTGGTCGTTTCGGTGCCGCACGCGGGAAGGCTCTATCCGCCGGAGATTTTGGCGGCGGCCCGGGTTGGACAGGCCGATCTCGAACGGCTCGAGGACAGCTGGTGCGATTTAATCGCAGCCGACGCCGTGGGCGCCGGAGCAACGGTCGTCCAGGGATTGTGGGCGCGTGCGGTTGCCGACTGCAATCGCGGTGAGGGACAGATGGCGCCGGGCGAGGTCGCGATACCGTTGCGCGCTCAATTTTCGGTACCAGGTCGCAAGGAGCGCGCCGGACTGGGTGTGGTGCCGACGCGGCTGGCGGATTGCGGGCCGCTGTGGAAACGACCGATCGACCAGGCTGCGCTGCAATGGCGGCTTGAATCCTTTCACCGGCCTTATCATGCGGCATTGGCGGACGCCCTGGCGGCGGCGCGCGACCGGTTCGGTTATGCGGTCCTTCTCGATCTTCATTCGATGCCATCGATCCCGGTCGGGCAGCCCGGCCATGGCGCGCGGATTGTCATCGGCGATCATTTCGGCGTGACGTCGGGCGGGTGGCTGGTCGAGCTCGTGCTGGCCGCGGCGAACCGCGTGAACGAGCCGGTGTCGCGCAACCAGCCCTATGCAGGCGGACATATCATCCGTGTGCATGGCAATCCGGGGCAGGCGATCCACGCGGTGCAGATCGAGATCGACCGCCGCCTCTACCTTACTGCCGACCGCCAGCCCGATTCTTATCGAATTGCCGTCTTGGCACGATGGTTTGCCGATCTGGTCAGCGAGGCCGCCCGAGCACGCCCAGCCCCTGAAATCCTGATTCAGGCTGCCGAATAAAAAACCACCTCGTACCGAAGTACGAGGTGGCCAGGGTCCAGGGAGGACGCGCCCGCGTCAAGGTGACGGGGCACTCACCGCGATGGAAAGGGGGAAAACCATGGCGGCGTACAACAAATCTAGGATGTTGTTTGCCGACTTACAAGAAGCGACGGTGCAGAATCTGCGATATGCAGGAAATTGGTCGGGGAGAGAGGATTCGAACCTCCGGCCCCTGCCTCCCGAAGACAGTGCTCTACCAGGCTGAGCTACTCCCCGACCGAACTGCGCGCCGACCGGGGTCGCCGCGAAGGCAGGGCGGTCCTCTAGACGCGCAATCGGCGAACTTCAAGCGCCAATCGGCACATTCAACAGGATTGCCGCAGCTACAGCATTTCGCCACTTCGAAAGCTGAAATGACCGCCCTCGACAAAAATCAGATGGTCGACAAGCTCGATGCCCAGCGTCCGCAAGAAAAGCGCGGTTTCACGCGTCGTCGCGATGTCGGCATCGCTCGGCTGCGCGATATTCGACGGATGATTATGCGCCATGATGATTGCGACCACGCCGCTGCCGAACAGGTTGTGCCAGCACCGCGGCGGGATGACGCAGCGGCTGGCGCTATCGCCGCCTGCACGTTCGAGGCGGACAAGCCGATCAAAGGCGTCGAATCCGGCGAGGAGCAGCGTTTCGCGGTCGGCAGTGAAATGCGGGCGCAGAAGATACCGAGCGACGTCATCTTCGGCCTCACAAGCGATGTAGCCAGCCAGATCCGACGGAGCGGGCGTCTGGTCGATAGGGGCGAGCAGGGGCATGCGGAACTCCATGTGCGCGGCGGCCGGTATCGCCAATCGGTGACTGCGCCGCTTTGGACGCTTTGTCGCGCGATGACCGCAGCGCCCTTGTCGGCGTGGCGCGCGCAGCCTAGCAACGAACCAGAAAAGCCGGGAGCGAGTCTTGCCTGAATCCATCCATTATGAACTGCAATATCTCGACCTGATGCGCCGCATCTGGGTCGAGGGCGACGAGCGTGTCGACCGCACCGGGGTCGGGACGCGCTCGCTGTTCGGCGAAACGATGCGATTCTCACTCAAAGACGATGCGATCCCGTTGCTCACGACCAAGCGCGTCTATTGGAAGACCGCGCTGCGCGAGCTGCTGTGGTTCCTGACCGGCGATACCAATATCCGCTCGCTGGTGTCGCAGGGCGTCAAGATCTGGACCGATTGGCCGCTCGATAAATATCGCAAGGCGACGGGCGAGGACATCAGTGCCGAGGATTTTGAGGCGCGGATTATCGCCGATGACGCTTTTGCGGCGCAGTGGGGCGACCTTGGTCCGGTCTATGGCCACCAATGGGTCAACTGGCCGCGGTATGAATCGGCGGGCGAGGGGCTGTTTCGCCGCGCCGAGCAGGGTCACAACCAGATTGCGGCGCTGATTGAGGGATTGAAGACCAATCCGGGATCACGGCGGCATATCTTCACCGGCTGGAATGTCGCCGATTTACACAGCATGGCGCTGCCGCCATGCCATATGACGTATCAGTTCCATGTGCGCAGCGATGGCGGGCTGTCGTGCCTGCTGTTCCAGCGCTCGTGCGATCTCGGGCTCGGCTTTGCTTTCAATATATTCGAGGCGGCACTGCTGACGCGGATGGTCGCCGACCAGTGCGGCCTGCATGCGCATGAGCTGGTCTGGACGGGCGGCGACGTGCATCTCTACCTGAACCATGCCGAACTGGTTGAGCAGCAGATGGGACGCATTCCCAATGGCACCCCCAAGCTTCGCATCTTGCGTCGCCCCGACAGCATTTTTGGATATAATTTCGATGACTTCGCGGTCGAAGCTTATACACCGCAGGCGCATATTGCGGCGCCGGTCGCCGTCTGATCGCTAGCGTTGCATTCGTATGACGACCGAAATAATATGTCGCCACGCTGAAATATAACTAGGCGCTGATTCGCGCCGCAATGGGAAGACGATATGCCCGAAACGGATCGGCGCCCGGCGAGCAACCTGCCGCCGCTGTCGCTTCATATCCCCGAACCGCGCTACCGCCCGGGCGACACGCCCGATTTTGGCGATATTGTTGTTCCTGCGGTCGATGCGACCTCCCGCCCGTCCGAGGCGACCAAGCCCGATGCGATGCGCGACCTTTGCTATGGTCTCGTCCGTGTGCTCGATTTCGACGGTGAAGCGAAAGGCCAATGGGATCCCAAGCTGAGCCCCGAGCGGCTGCGCACGATGCTGCGCTACATGATGCTCGTCCGCGCCTTCGACGACCGCATGTTCCGTGCCCAGCGTCAGGGCAAGACGAGCTTTTACATGAAATGCACTGGTGAAGAGGCGACGTCGGTTGCTTCGACGATGGCGCTTGACCGCGGCGACATGTGCTTTCCCAGCTATCGCCAGCAGGGCATCTTGATCGCGCGCGATTATCCGCTGATCCAGATGATGAATCAGATCTACTCGAACCGCGGCGATCACCTGATGGGCCGCCAGCTGCCGATCATGTACTCGGCCCCCGAACATGGCTTTTTCAGCGTCTCGGGGAACCTCGCCACCCAATATCCGCAAGCGGTGGGCTGGGCGATGGCGTCGGCGTCAAAGGGTGACAGCCGGATCGCGACCGTGTGGTGCGGTGAAGGCTCGTCGGCCGAGGGCGATTTCCACTCGGCGCTGACCTTTGCGACCGTCTATAACGCGCCGGTGATCTTCAACGTCGTCAACAACCAGTGGGCAATTTCCAGCTTCTCGGGCTTCGCCGGCGGCGAACGCACGACCTTTGCGGCGCGCGCCGTGGGCTATGGCATTGCCGGGCTGCGCATCGACGGCAATGATCCGCTCGCGGTCTATGCCGCGACGCAATGGGCGGCCGATCGGGCGCGGACCAATAATGGCCCGACGCTGATCGAGCATTTCACCTATCGCAGCGAAGGGCACAGCACGTCGGACGATCCGACGGCGTATCGTCCCGCCGAAGAACCGACGATCTGGCCATTCGGTGACCCGATTGCGCGGCTACGCCAGCATTTGGAAACGCTTGGCGAATGGGACGGTGAGCGGCACGAGGCGCAGCGTGTCGAACTCGAAGAGTTGGTAAAAACGACCCAGAAGCAATCGGAAAAGCTAGGTATTTTGGGGCATGGTATGCACCAGCCGTTTGAAACGATGTTCCAGGATGTGTTCGAAGACATGCCCTGGCACCTGCAGGAACAATGCGCGCAGATGCTCGCCGAACAGGAAGCGAAGTTCGGCCCCGACTGGAAGCCCGAGTGATGAGCACTGATACCCAAACCGCGAACAAAACGATGAACATGATCGAGGCGATCAACAGCGCGATGGACGTGATGCTCGAACGCGACAGCAATGTCGTGGTGATGGGCGAAGATGTCGGCTTTTTCGGCGGCGTGTTCCGCGCCACCGCGGGGTTGCAGAAAAAGCACGGCAAAACGCGGGTGTTCGACACCCCGATCAACGAATGCGGCATCATCGGCGTCGCCGTCGGCATGGGCGCCTATGGCCTGCGTCCGGTCCCCGAGATCCAGTTCGCCGATTATATCTATCCGGGACTCGACCAGTTAGTCAGCGAGGCGGCGCGGCTGCGCTATCGTTCGGCGGCGGACTTCATCTGCCCGATGACAGTGCGCACGCCGTTCGGCGGTGGGATTTTCGGCGGCCAGACGCACAGCCAGTCGCCCGAAAGCATCATGACGCATATCTGCGGCGTAAAAACCGTGATTCCCTCCAATCCCTATGACGCAAAAGGCCTGTTGATCGCGGCGATCGAGGACAATGATCCGGTCGTCTTCCTTGAGCCCAAGCGTATCTATAACGGTCCGTTCAGCGGCTATTACGACCGTCCGGTCGAGCCATGGTCCAAACACGCGGCAAGCGCAGTGCCCGAGGGGCATTATCGCATCGAGCTTGGCAAGGCCGCGACGGTACGCGAGGGTGAGGCGCTGACGGTGCTCGCTTATGGTACCATGGTCCACGTCGTGAAAACGATTGTGGAAGAATTGAAGGTCGATGCCGAAATCATTGATCTAAGGACGCTTCTTCCGCTAGACATCGATGCGATCGAGGCGTCGGTGAAGAAAACCGGGCGCTGTCTGGTGATCCACGAAGCGACGCGGACGTCGGGTTTTGGCGCCGAACTCGCGGCGCTGGTGCAGGAACGCTGCTTTTACCACCTCGAAGCGCCGGTCGAGCGCGTCACCGGCTTCGACACGCCCTATCCGCACAGCCTGGAATGGGCCTATTTCCCCGGTCCGGTCCGCATCGCGACCGCGCTGACCAAGATTTTGAAGGACTGACGTCATGGCCCGCTATTCATTCCGTCTGCCCGACATTGGCGAAGGCATTGCCGAAGCTGAAATCGTCGCCTGGCACGTCAAAATCGGCGAGCGCGTCGAAGAAGACGCGCAGCTGGCCGACATGATGACTGACAAGGCGACCGTCGAGATGGAATCGCCCGTATCGGGGATTGTCGTCGAACTGGCAGGCGAGGTTGGCGACCTGATCCCGATCGGATCGACGCTGGCGGTGATCGAGACTGACGCCGATGGCGATGTCGAAGCGCCGCCGGTGGACACCGCCGTCGAGGCACAGATTGAGGCGGAAACCCCCGGGGCGGAACAGGTGTCCGAGCCGAAGGTGACAGAGTTAACATCGAGCGCAGCGGCGCCGGAGACGGCAGCAAAGCCCAGCGAAGCGCCGCCTGCGCCCGCGGCGCCAGCCGTTGTTGCCGGGCATGACGCCAAGGTACTCGCATCCCCCGCCGTCCGCGCCCGCGCCAAGGATCTGGGCGTCGATCTGGGGCAGGTGCATTCCGATGGCGATCGCATTCGCCACGCCGATCTCGACGCTTTCCTGCGCTACAGCGGCGGGCAGGGCTATCACAGCCCCGGCGCGAGCCGCGCGCGCGCTGATGAACCGATCAAGGTGATCGGCATGCGCCGCAAGATCGCCGAGAATATGGCGGCGTCGAAGCGGGCGATCCCGCATTTCACCTATGTCGACGAAATGGATGTCACCGCGCTCGAAGACATGCGCGCCGATCTGAACGCGAACCGCGGCCAGCGGCCTAAGTTGACGATGTTACCTTTCCTGATCGTCGCGATCTGCCGGACGATTCCACAGTTCCCGATGATCAACGCCCGCTACGACGACGAAGCCGGAGTGGTGACGCGCTATGGCGCGGTGCATCTGGGCATGGCGACGCAGACCGACGCCGGGCTGATGGTGCCGGTGATCCGCGACGCGCAAGATATGAACGTCTGGCAATTGGCGAGCGAAATCGGGCGTTTGGCCGAGGCTGCGCGCACCGGCAAGGCCAAGGTCGACGAGCTGTCGGGCTCGACGCTGACGATCACCTCGCTCGGCCCGCTCGGCGGTATCGCGACCACCCCGGTGATCAACCGTCCTGAGGTCGCGATTATCGGCCCGAACAAGATCGTCGAGCGTCCGGTGTTCGATGGCGAGGATATTCGCCGGGCGAAGTTGATGAACCTGTCGATCAGCTGCGACCACCGTGTCGTCGACGGCTGGGATGCGGCGAGCTATGTTCAGGCGCTGAAGAAGCTGGTCGAGACGCCGGTTCTGCTGTTCGCGGATTAGAGATTACCCAGATCCGTTCGTGTCGAGCGAAGTCG
>JAHJHL010000174.1 GCA_018823905.1 Alphaproteobacteria bacterium | reverse complement strand
GAGTGCTTCGTTATCGTTAGCACCTATTGGTTTTGATCCTTGAACGGGTTACTCAGCCCGGGCAAAAATATCGTCTTTGAACACACGTCGATCCTGGTTCGGCCCCCTCAGAAGCCCGCTTTTCCTAAAGGATCGGCGGGTTTGTGGTGGAGCCGCCGGGTACTGCCCCCGGGTCCGCTGTGTCTATTCGACGACACCATTTATCACCATAGTCGGCCGAAACCGACCTGACCTATATAGGGTGCCTGCTCGCCGAATGAAAGGGCGCAGCCATTCCTCGCTGTCCGTTTGCATCGAGCAAAGTCGAGATGCCGTGAAGCCGAGCATCTGTGACAGGTGTCTCGACTTCGCTCGACACGAACGGATTGGGACTATTTCTTCCGCAGCTCGTCGCGGATTTCGGCCAGAAGCTCGACCTCGGTCGGCCCGGCGGGTGCATCGGGCGCGCGGCGCATGACCTTGTTCACCCAGCGCACCAGCAGGAAGATCACAAACGCCAGAATCAGGAAATTGATGACCGCAGTGATAAAGGCGCCATAGCCGATCATCGCCACACCGGCCTCTTTCAGCTTGGTATAATCCGTCGCAGCGATACCGTCGGGCACACTGCCGAGCAGGATGAACTGGCTCGAAAAATCGACCCCACCGAAAATCCAGCCGACGAAGGGCATGATCAGATCGGCGGTCAACGACCCGGTGATCGTGGCGAAGGCGCCGCCGATGATGACACCGACCGCCAGATCCATCACGTTGCCCTTGGCGATAAATTCCCTGAACTCTCCCAGCATGTTGCTGCTCCCTTGGCTGGTTGATCCTGAGCACCAACGGTGCCGCGCCGATTGCACAAAGGCAAGCAACATCCTATGTAGTGTATTGTTGCGGCAAAACGCCGCCGGAGGGAGTTTTTGACCATGACCACTCGTACCGCCCGCTGGTTGATCCTGCCTGTCGCTGCGATGAGCCTGTCCGCCTGCGGCATCAACAGCGTCCCGACCAAGGAAGAAGCCGCCAAGGCGAAATGGGCGAATGTCGAGGCCGCGTACCAGCGACGCGCCGACCTGATCCCCAACCTCGTCGAAACCGCCAAGGGCGCCTCGCAGATCGAACAATCGACGCTCGAAGGCGTCATTCAGGCGCGCGCCTCTGCGACGCAAGTCAAGCTCAGCACCGACGATCTGGAAGATCCGGCGAAGGTGCAGGCGTTCCAGCAGGCGCAGGGCAATGTGTCGAGCGCGCTCGGCCGCTTGCTCGTCACCGTCGAAGCCTATCCTGACCTGAAAAGCCAGGCGCGCTTTGCCGACCTGATGACCCAGCTTGAAGGCACCGAAAACCGCATCAACGTGGCGGTTCAGGACTATAATGGCGCGGTGCAGGATTATAACACGACGATCCGCACCTTCCCCGACATCATTGGCGCCAAGATCGTCCATGGCGCCGATCCGATGACCCCGTATCGCGCGGTGACCCCGGACGCCAATGTCGCCCCGAAGGTCAATTTCGGGACGTAGGATGCGGTTCGCCGCCCTTGCTGCGCCGCTCGCGATCCTTTTCATCGCGGGCGGTTGTCAGAAAGCGTCGGCACCGGAATCGCCAATTTGCGTCAGGGTTCCGGAGATTGCGGTCGAAGGGCGCGTGACCGATGCCGCAAATATCCTGAGCGAAGAGGTAGAGCAGCAATTGTCCGAACGTCTCGCCGCCTATCAACGACGCACGACCCACCAGCTGGTGGTCGCCACGACGGACGCGTTAAACGGCGCGGAACCAATCGAGTTCGCGACCTGCCTTGGGCGTCGTTGGGCGATTGGCGATGCCAAGCGTAACGACGGCATGCTGATTCTTGTTGCTCCAAACGAGCGCCAAGCCGCCGTCGCCGTTGGTGATGGTTTGGAAAAGGCGTTGACCGACGTGGAAGCGAAAGCGGTGATCGAGGACATGATTCCCAGTTTCCAGAAGAACGATTATGCCAGCGGCTTGCGCATCGGGATCGATGCCATCGCTGCGCAAACGGGAGATGCCAAATGAGGCCGCTTTTGCTCGGCTGGGCGGTCGGACTGTCGCTGATTGCCGCCCCCGCCGCCGCGCAGACATTCCCCAAGCTCGCAGGCAACCCGGTCGTCGATCAGGCGGACATCATTCCGGCAGCGGAGGAAGCCGCGCTCAATGCGCAGCTCCTCGAACTGGAAAAGACGACGGGCCACCAGCTGGTCGTCGCGACGGTCAGCGACCTCGAAGGCCGCGATGTGTCCGATTATGGCTACCGGCTGGGGCGCGAATGGGCGATCGGCGACGCCGAGAAGGACGACGGCGTCGTTTTCCTGATCGCACCCAACGAGCGGCGGATGCACATTGCGGTCGGGCTGGGGCTCGAACCGGTGCTGACCGACGCGCTGTCGGGGCGGATCATCCGCGATACCGTGACACCGCTGTTCAAAGCGAACGACTATCCCGGCGGCATCCAGGCCGGGGTCAATGCGATCGCGCAGCAGATCCAGCTTCCGCCCGAGGAAGCACAGGCGCGCGCTGCGGCGGCCGCCGCGAACGAACGCGACCGTGCCGACGATGGCAATTTCGGCGGGCTGTTCTTTGTCGGCTTCATCATCTTCATTTTCTTCGTCGTGCCGATGCTGTCGCGCCTCGGACGACGCGGCAAAAAGCGCCGCAAGGGGCGGCCGTGGGATGCGCCGATCATCATCTGGGGCGGCGACGACTGGGGCGGCGGCGGCGGCGGATCGTCGTGGGGCGGCGGTAGCTGGGGCGGCGGCGGGGGCGGCGGCTTTGGTGGTTTTTCGGGCGGCGGCGGTTCCTTTGGGGGCGGCGGCGCCTCCGGCGGCTGGTAAGGAGAACGAACCGTGCCGAAAAAAGTCAATCATATCAGCGAAGCCGACCATGACATCGTCACCGTCGCGGTCGCCGCTGCCGAGGCGCGCACCAGTGGCGAAATCGTCACCGTGGTCGCAGCCAAATCGAATGAATATGACGATGTGGCGCTCGTCTGGGCCAGCGTGATCGCGTTTGTCGCGATGTCGGTGATCGCGCTGTTTCCCGATTTCTACCGCGCCAAATATGACTGGCTGACCGGCGGCTGGGGGCATGAACTGACCGCAAATCAGTGGCTCGGAATCGTTATCGCCTTTGGCGTCCTGAAATGGATCGGCATCTGGCTTGTCCTGCTGTGGAAACCGCTGCGGATGGCGCTGACCCCGCGAACGATCAAGGCGCAGCGCGTGCGCGCCCGCGCGATCGACCTGTTCAAGGTGGGAACCGAGGCGAAGACACTGGGCCGCACCGGGGTGCTGCTGTACCTCAGCCTGAAAGAACATCGCGCCGACATCGTCGCCGACGAGGCGATTGCGGCGAAAGTCGCCCCCGAGGTGTGGGGTGACGCGATGGACGCGCTGATCGAGCGCGTCCGCGCGGGTGAGCCGGGCGCGGGCATGGCGGCGGCGGTGACGCAGATGGGCGTCGTGCTCGCGCAACATTTCCCGCGCGGTAGCGAGAATCCGAACGAATTGCCCGACCGGCTGATCGAGATTTAGGAGCGCATTCCATGTCCCGCCCTGCCCCCGACACCCCCATCGAAACCCGGTGGGAGGGCCGCTTCATCACGGTCAAGCAGCAGGGGACGTGGGAATATGTCTCGCGCTCGCGCGGCATTCATGCCGCGGTAATCCTGGCGATCGACGATGCGCCCGACGGACGCCATGTCATTCTGGTTGAGCAGTATCGGGTGCCGATGGGCCGCAATTGCCTCGAACTGCCCGCGGGGCTGGTCGGGGACGACGGAAGCGCGGAAGATTACGAAAGTGCCGCGCAGCGTGAGCTGGAGGAAGAGACCGGGTATCAGGCTACCCGCTGGCAGACGGTCGGCGAATTCTGCAGCTCGCCGGGGATGGTCAGCGAGAGTTTTACGCTGCTGGTGGCGACGGGGCTGACCAAGGTTGGCGACGGCGGCGGGGTCGATAGCGAGGATATTATCGTTCACCGCGTGCCGCTGGCCGGGATTGCCGATTTTGTGGCCGCGAAGCGCGCCGAGGGGTGCGGGATTGATGTGCGGGTGGCGATGTTGCTGGCGGGCGGGTTGTTGGGCAACCTCTAATCCGTTCGTGTCGAGCGAAGTCGAGACACCCCGCGGCCTTGCGCTACCCCGAAGGGTGTCTCGACTTCGCTCGACACGAACGGATTTCTTAGGTCGTTCCTTAACGCGCCCCAAACCGCCACCGCAGCAGCGGCCTTGCCAGCAGCAGCCCCGCGAAAAACCCGCCGACATGCGCCCAGATCGCGATCGCGCCGAACCCGCCGCCGCCGGCAAAGCCGATCAGCAACTGCACACCAATCCACGCCGCCGCGAGCCATAGGGCGCGCACCCAATGCGAAGGGATCGGACCGATCGCGGGCGCCTGCGAGCGGCTGAAGATCAGCGCGAACACGGCGATCACGGCCGAGATCGCGCCGCTGGCGCCGATCATCGGCACCGCCGACGCCGGATCGGAGAGGAACTGCGCGAACGCACCGGCATAAGCCCCGGCGAGGAGCAGCACGGCCATCGCCTTGGCGCCCAATGGTGCCTCCAACTGGCGCCCGATGAACAGCAGCACGACGATGTTGAACACGATGTGCAACACCCCGCCGTGCAGAAAGGCCGAGGTCAGCGGGGTGAGGAAGAAAGGCACCATCGTCCCCGGCGGGACGATCAGTTCGGACCCGAACCGCGCCGGAATGAACCCGGCGCGGAGGATCGCGTCGACCTGGAACCCGGTAATCCACAGCAGGACAAAGACGATGACGCACGCCAGCGCATAGCCCGTGACCAGCGGCGCATCCTGCGACTTCATCGGCTATCCCGTCCCATGGCGGCCCATCAGATGAATTCGATTTTCTTCACCAAATAATATTTGTCGCCCGCGGGCACGGTGACCTCGACCTCGTCGTCGACGCGGCGGCCGATCAGCGCGCGGCCCAGCGGCGAGTTATAGCTGATCTTGCCATCCTTGGCGTCGGCTTCGGCCTGACCGACGATCTGATATTTGACCGGCTTGTCGTCTTCATCGGCCAGCGTCACGGTGGCGCCGAACACGATGCGGTCGCCCGACAGCATGGTCGGGTCGATCACCTGCGCGCGCGACAGCTTGTCCTCGAGGTCGCCGATCGTCGCTTCGACCTGTCCCTGGCGTTCCTTCGCAGCGTGATATTCGGCATTTTCCGAAAGGTCGCCATGGGCGCGCGCTTCCTCGATCGCATCGACGATCAGCGGTCGCTCGGCTTTGAGCGCGGTGAGCTGCGTGCTCAGCTTCTCATAGCCTTCTGCCAGCATCGGCACCTTTTCAACGCTTGCCATTATCCTGTTGTCCTTCGTCAATAACCCGCCGCCAGCGAAACTTCGCCGGGCGGCTGCGCCGCTGTTCCGTCAATGTCGGGGGGTGGAGCGGTCCTTCAATAATAGTCTTGAAGCGGCTTTACTTCAAGAGAGTGCGAACGCAACGCGCCGATCGCGTGAGTGGCTGCATCGCTGCCCGCCGCCGTCGTATAATAAGCGACGTCGCCGGCGAGCGCCGAGGCGCGGATCGACTGCGAATCCTGGAGCGATTGCCAGCCCTCGGTGGTGTTGAAGATCAGCTGCACATCGCCGTCCTTGATCCGGTCGACGATATGCGGGCGGCCTTCGGCGACCTTGTTGACGCGTTCGACGTGAATCCCCTCGCCCGCCAGATAGTCGGCGGTGCCGCCGGTCGCGATCACCTTCCAGCCCCACGCCGCAAGCTGCTTCACCGCGCCGATGATGCGCGGCTTGTCGCTGTCCTTGACCGACACAAAGACGCGGCCATCGGTCGGCAAGCGGTCGCCCGCGCCCAGCTGCGCCTTCGCGAACGCGAGGTTGAAATTGCGATCGATTCCCATGACTTCGCCGGTGGATTTCATTTCGGGCGACAGCACCGGATCGGTGCCGGGGAAGCGCGCGAAGGGGAACACCGCTTCCTTCACCGCGACATGCTGGATGTCGCGGTTGATCTTCGGCAGGTCGGCGAGCTTTTCGCCCGCCATCACGCGCGCCGCGATCTTGGCGATCGGCGAACCCACCGCTTTCGCGACGAACGGCACGGTGCGACTGGCGCGCGGGTTGACCTCGATCAGGTAAACCTCGTCGCCCTTGACCGCGAACTGGATGTTCATCAGGCCGCGCACTTCGAGCGCGCGCGCCAGCAATTCGGTCTGGCGCTCGATTTCGGCGATGATTGCGGGTGACAGGCTGTACGGCGGGATCGAGCAGGCGCTGTCGCCCGAATGGACCCCGGCTTCCTCGATATGCTGGAGCACGCCCGCGACGACGACGTCGGTGCCATCGCACAAGGCGTCGACATCGACCTCGATCGCGTCGCGCAAATAGCGGTCGATCAGCACCGGCGAATCGCCCGACACCTGCACCGCAGTCTCGATGTAATTTTCCAGCTGCGCCTGATCGTCGACGATCTCCATCGCGCGGCCACCGAGCACATAGGAGGGGCGCGTGAGCACCGGATAGCCGATGCGCGCCGCGACCGCGATCGCTTCCTCACGGCTGCGCGCGATGCCGTTTTCGGGCTGTTTCAGGCCCAGCTTGTTGATCAGTGCCGCGAAGCGTTCGCGATCTTCGGCAAGGTCGATCGCGTCGGGCGAGGTGCCGAGGATCGGGATACCCGCATCGGACAGCGCCTGCGCCAGTTTCAGCGGAGTCTGGCCGCCGAACTGAACGATGACGCCGACCAGCGTCCCCTTCGACTGTTCGACGTGCAGGATTTCCAGCACGTCCTCGGCGGTCAGCGGCTCAAAATAGAGTCGGTCGGAGGTGTCATAATCGGTGCTGACCGTTTCCGGGTTGCAGTTGATCATGATCGTTTCATAGCCCGCCTCTTCAAGCGCAAAGCAGGCGTGGCAGCAGCAATAATCGAACTCGATCCCCTGCCCGATCCGGTTCGGACCGCCGCCGAGGATGACGATCTTTTTGCGGTCGCTCGGGTTCGCCTCGCACTCGGGTTCGCCAAAGGTCGGGGCTTCGTAGGTCGAATAGAGATACGGCGTCTTGGCCGCGAATTCGGCGGCGCAGGTGTCGATCGTCTTGAACACCGGTCGCACGCCGAGTTTATGGCGCAGCTGACGCACCTCCATTTCGGTGACGCCGCCGGTCATCGCTTTCACTGCCTCGTGGATCAGCCCGCTGCCGCGCGCGGTCGCCTGCCGCGATCCGGGGCGCAGGTTCGCCGATTGAAGCGCGAGGTACGCGAGGCGCTTGTCCGAAAAACCCATCGACTTGAGTTTCCGCAGACCTTCGGCATCGCGCGGCAGGCCGTTTTCGCAAACCTCCTGCTCGGCCGCGACGATCTCGGCAATCCGTTCGAGGAACCACATATCGTAGCCCGCGATGCGGTTGATTTCCGACAAGGGCAGCCCTTCGCGGATCGCCTGCGCGGCATTGAGCAGGCGGTCGGGGGTCGCCTTGGCCAGCTCACTGCGCAACTGGTCGTGGGTCGCGCCCTTCAGCCGATCGACGAAATTGAAGCCCGACAGACCGGTCTCCAGCCCGCGCAAAGCCTTCTGCATGCTCTCATGGATATTGCGACCGATCGCCATGACCTCGCCGACCGATTTCATCGCGGTCGACAGCACCGCCTCGGCGCCCTTGAACTTTTCGAAGGCGAAGCGCGGGATCTTGGTGACGACATAGTCGATCGTCGGTTCGAACGATGCCGGAGTGACCCCGGTGATGTCGTTCATGATCTCGTCGAGCGTGTAACCGACCGCCAGCTTCGCCGCGACTTTCGCGATCGGGAAGCCCGTCGCCTTCGACGCCAGCGCCGACGAGCGCGACACGCGCGGGTTCATCTCGATGACGATCAGGCGGCCGTCCTTGGGATTGACCGCAAACTGGACATTCGACCCGCCGGTCTCGACCCCGATCTCGCGCAAGCAAGCGATGCTCGCGTTGCGCATGATCTGATATTCCTTGTCGGTCAGCGTCAGCGCGGGGGCGACGGTGATGCTGTCGCCGGTGTGGACGCCCATCGGATCGACATTTTCGATCGAACAGATGATGATGCAATTGTCCTTGCGGTCGCGCACCACCTCCATCTCATATTCTTTCCAGCCGAGGAGCGATTCCTCGATCAGGACCTCGGTGGTCGGCGAGGCGATCAGGCCGCCGCGGACGATATGCTCGAATTCCTCGCGGTTATACGCGATGCCGCCGCCGGTGCCGCCCAAAGTAAACGACGGGCGGATGATCGAGGGCAGGCCGGTGCGTTCGAGTACCGCGAGCGCCTCGTCGAGCGTGTGCGCGATGCCGCTGCGCGCGCTTTCGAGCCCGATCTTGGTCATCGCGTCGCGGAACTTGATCCGGTCCTCGGCCTTGTCGATCGCCTCGGCATCGGCGCCGATCATTTCGACGCCATATTTGGTCAAGGTGCCGTCGTTGAACAAAGCCAGCGCGGTGTTGAGCGCGGTCTGCCCGCCCATCGTCGGCAGCACCGCCCAGCCGCCCGGATGTAGCGCGGTCTCCTTGGCGATGATCTTCGCGACGATCTCGGGCGTGATCGGTTCGACATAAGTGGCGTCGGCCAGGTCGGGATCGGTCATGATCGTCGCCGGGTTGGAGTTGACGAGGACGATGCGATAGCCCTCCTCCTTGAGCGCCTTGATCGCCTGCGTCCCCGAATAGTCGAACTCGCACGCCTGACCGATAACGATCGGGCCGGCGCCGATAACGAGGATGGATTGGATGTCGGTTCTTTTGGGCATTATTCTTTTTCTTCTTTTGCGAGCATTTCATTGCCGATTAGACCAAAGCTCAGGCCGTGCTTTTCGAAATCGACCAGCATCAAGGTCTGCATCAAACATTCGAATTCTGGTCTGACGGGAATTTTCAGAAAGTCGGGTCGAAGCGTAATTAGCGTCGAAGAATAAAGCACAAGCGCTTCGCCCGGCTCAATTGAGCAGAACTGTTCAATGTCCTGCATGATCTTATCTGTCGGCGTTCCGACCGCGAAATCAGGTAGCTTTTCAAGCATGCCTCGTTCGGCAAGCGAGTGACGCGCCTGCCAGCGAACTTCCGCCAAACCGACCTCCGCTTCGAACGAGCGATAGTCGCCCGCTAGCTTTTCGTCTTCGAAAGCGAGATCGACCTTGCCCCACACGGCGGAGCGAACGCAGGTGAATTCTGAAGCATTCCCGCCTGCTTTTCGAGCGATGGTAACGACGCTACTTTGCAGTTCGTCATCGAACGAAATGGAAAGACCCGCTCGGTCTAGCCCACAACGGACCAGATCCTGAATCACAGGAGCTTCGGGGGGCGCGTCGATCACTTCAACCCACCCACGAACTTCTCGAACAGATAGAAACTATCCTGCGGCCCCGGGCTCGCCTCGGGGTGATATTGTACGCTGAATGCATTCTTCCCCGTGATCGCGATGCCGCAGTTCGATCCGTCGAACAGGCTCTTGTGCGTCTCGACCACGCCGCCCGGCAGCGTCGAGGCGTCGACCGCGAAGCCGTGGTTCATGCTGGTAATCTCGACCACACCATCGGCGAAATCGCCGCCGACACGCTGCACCGGGTGGTTCGCGCCGCGGTGACCCTGATGCATCTTTACGGTTTTCGCGCCCGCGGCGAGCGCGAGCAGCTGGTGGCCGAGGCAGATGCCGAAGATCGGGACATTGCGCTCGAGCAGCCCCTTGATCACCGGCACCGCATAATCGCCCGTCGCCGCCGGATCGCCGGGGCCGTTCGACAGGAACACGCCCGCGGGGCGCAGCGCGACGATGTCTTCGAGGCTGGTCTTGGCGGGCACCACGGTGACGCGCGCGCCGGCCTTCACCAGATTGCGGAAGATATTGTCCTTTGCGCCGTAATCGACCGCAACGACGTGGGGGCGGTCTTTAAGCCCCTCCCCTTCAGGGGAGGGGTTGGGGGTGGGACCTCGGAGTCTCACCGAGCCTGCCCGCTTGCCTC
>JAHJHL010000173.1 GCA_018823905.1 Alphaproteobacteria bacterium | reverse complement strand
TTCGACGAACGCACCATAATCGGTGATGTTGGTAACCACACCCGACAGCTTCGCACCCACGGGGTATTTGGCGGCAACGCCTTCCCACGGATCGCTTTCGAGCTGCTTCATGCCCAGGCTGATACGCTGGGTGTCGCGGTTGATGCGGATGATCTGCACCTTGACCGTGTCACCGATGTTGATGACTTCGCTCGGGTGGTTGACGCGCTTGTAGCTCATGTCGGTGACATGGAGCAGGCCGTCGATGCCGCCGAGGTCAACGAACGCACCATAATCGGTGATGTTCTTGACGGCGCCTTCGATGATCTGGCCTTCTTCCAGGTTCAGGATCAGGCCCGAACGCTGTTCAGCGCGCGTTTCCTCAAGGATGGCGCGGCGCGACACGACGATGTTGCCGCGGCGGCGGTCCATTTTCAGGATCTGGAACGGCTGCGGCAGGTCCATCAGCGGGCCAACGTCGCGCACGGGGCGGATGTCGACCTGCGAACCGGGCAGGAACGCCACGGCGCCGCCCAGGTCGACGGTGAAGCCGCCCTTGACGCGGCCAAAGATGACGCCTTCGACGCGTGCTTCCTTGTTGAATTCTTCTTCCAGGCGGTCCCAGGCGGCTTCGCGGCGGGCGCGATCGCGGGACAGCATGGTTTCGCCATTGGCGTTTTCGACGCGGTCGACATAGACTTCGACTTCGTCACCGACCTTGATGTCGGCCTTCTGGCCCGGCATGGCGAATTCGCGCAGCGGCACGCGGCCTTCGCTCTTCAAACCAATGTCGATAACTGCCAGGTCGTTTTCGATCGCGGTGACGGTGCCCTTGACGACGCGGCCTTCAAAGCCGCCGTCAGCACCACCAAGCGATTCGTTGAGCATCGCGGCGAAATCGTCGCGCGTCGGAAAAGCCGTAGTGGCCATAGAGATATATTCCTTACTTCATTTGTTCCGGCCAAGCGGTTGGTTCCGCTGGTCTTGTGGCCGATCTGTCCTGCGCGCCGGATGCGATGCAGAACATCCTTCGGACCAGTTCGGGCGGGGCAGGGGCAAAGCAGAAAGGGCGCGACGAGATCGTCTCGTCACGCCCGACGCCCGGTTGCGGGCGGCGGTTGTCCGTGCCTCGACCGGCTGAAAGGCCCGTCGGACCGGGCGCCTATAGTCCGCAAACCCCGCAAACGCAAGGCGGAAAGCCGGTCTAGCGGCGGCGGTTTCGGCGCGCTTCGACAAAGGCAATCGCCGCGGCAATCGCGGCATCGCGGGGCATGTCGCTGTTGTCGAGCAGCAGCGCGTCGGTCGCCTGTCGCAACGGCGCGTCGGCGCGTCCGGTGTCGCGGGCATCGCGGGCGTGGACGTCGGCGAGCACGGCGTCAAAGGTCACATCGACCCCGCGCCCCAGCATCTCGGCATGACGGCGGTGCGCGCGCACGTCGGGGCTGGCGGTGACGAACAGCTTGGCGTCGGCGTGCGGCGCGATGACAGTGCCGATGTCGCGCCCGTCGAGGATCGCGCCGCCGGGCTGGTTGGCGAAATCGACTTGCCGCTGAAACAGCGCCGCGCGCACCTGTGGGTGCACCGACACCCTGCTGGCAAGGCCGCCGGTAGTCTCGTAGCGGAGGGCCGGGTCATCCAGCAGGCTGTCCGGAAAACCGCAGGCGGCCAAGGCGTCGGCGGCATTGTCGGCGTCGCCATGGTCCAGCTGCGTCTGATACCCAACCGCGCGATACAGCAGCCCGGTGTCGAGCACGGGCAGGCCGAAATGATCGGCGAGCGCGCGCGCAATCGTACCTTTACCCGATGCGGTGGGTCCGTCGACGGCGATGATCATCAATTGCCCTGAAATGCGTCGATACGCACAAAGGTCAGCTGGTTGTCGGGGCCGAACAGCAATTTGATCCAGCCGTCGGGTTCGAATGACCCGCCGCACGACGATATGCCTTCGCCTTCGCCCGCCTGACCGGGTTCGAGGCAGTCGATCGCGATTTCAGGCAGAAAGGCGCGAACGCGCGCCATGACCTCGGGCCGCGAGCCGGCGGTGCCGATATTCAGCGCGGATATATCGCGGTTGCCGACTTCAGTAGCGTTGATCAGTTTGACCGCGACCACCTCGCCGAAAATCATGTGGCGAACACCGGCGGCGTCCTGCCATTCGCAATCGATCGCGGTTTCGGTACAATCCTTTTCGTTGACCAAGCGCCCGATCTTTTTCGGGTCGGTCACGCTATTGAGCGGGTAGGGAGAAAAGCTGGCGTCGGCGCGTGTCAACGGATCGGCGATGGCAGGTCTGGCGTGCGCGCTATGCGTAGCAACCAGCAGCGCGACGGCGGCGAAGGCTGATACGGCGGTGTTGCGGCGGATCGTCATGACTGCAATTCTCCCAACAGGCTCTCAAAATTGGGGAAGCTTGTCGCCACCGGCGCCATGTCGTCAATCGTCACCGGTGACCCGGTGACAAGTCCGGCGACGGCAAAGCTCATGCAGATACGGTGGTCGAGGTGACCAGCGACGGTCGCCCCGCCGGGTAGCGGATCGCCGCCGGTGCCGTCGATGATCAGGCCGTCCTCGGTCTCGGTAACGCGCGCGCCGATCGCCTTCAGGCCAGTGGCCATAACAGCGAGCCGGTCGCTTTCCTTGACGCGCAGTTCGTCTAGGCCGGTGGTGGTCGTGCGTCCCTGTGCCAACGCCGCGGCGACGAACAGGATCGGGAATTCGTCGATCATGCTGGGCGCGACCGCGGGATCGACGTCGATGCCGGTGAGCGCACTGTGGAGGACGCGCAGGTCGGCGACCGGCTCGCCGCCGACTTCGCGCGGATCGACCAGTTCGATGTCGCCGCCCATCTGCCGCAGCACCTCGATCAGCCCGGCGCGCGTCGGGTTCAGCCCGACGTTGGTGATGGTGACGTCGGATCCGGGAACGAGCAGTGCCGCGACGATGAAGAAGGCGGCAGACGAGGGGTCGCCGGGGACGACAATCGTTTGCGGCTTCAACTCGGCTTCGCCGCGGATGCGGATGTGGCGAGTGCCGTCGGCAGCGGTTTCGACGCTCAGGTCGGCGCCGAAGCCGCGCAGCATCCGTTCGCTGTGGTCGCGCGTCGGGACGGGTTCGACGACTTCGGTGATGCCAGGGGTGTTGAGCCCGGCGAGCAGCACCGCGCTTTTTACCTGCGCCGACGCGACGGGGAGGCGGTAGGCGAGGGGGATGGCGGGGGCGAGGCCGCGCACCATCAGCGGTAGGCGGCCACCGGGTGATGAGGTGATGTCGGCGCCCATCTGTACCAGCGGGTCGATGACGCGGCCCATCGGGCGTCCCGACAGGCTGGCGTCACCAATGAAGGTGGCGGTGACCGGATGGCTGGCGACCAGCCCCATCAGCAGCCGGGTCGAGGTGCCGCTGTTGCCCATGTCGAGCGCGCCCTGCGGTTGGAGCAGCCCGCCGACCCCGACGCCATGGATGCGCCATTCGCCGTTGGGGCGGCGTTCGATGGTGGCACCCATCGCGCGCATCGCGGCAGCGGTAGCCAGCACATCATGTCCTTCGAGCAGTCCGGTTACGCGGCTTTCCCCGACCGCGAGCGCCGACAGCATCAGCGATCGGTGTGAGATGCTTTTGTCACCCGGAATCGCGATCCGGCCCTTGAGCGGAACGGAAGCGGAAAAGCTGCGCGGGCTGGCGTTTTGATCGGTCATGGCGAGCGGCTTTTGACAGCGCCCTTACAATCTGGCAAGGCGCACGCCGATTTGATGGACGCCGCGCAGGTGGCCGTCGCTCTCCAAACATTTTATTCTGTTTCCAGAAGGTTACGAGGAATTTATGATCAAGGCTGAATGGGGCACGAAACGCAGCTGCCCGAAATGCGCCACCCGATTCTATGATCTGACCAAGGATGACCCGGTCAACTGCATCAATTGCGGTTATAACTGGATCCCGGAATCGGTGCTGAAATCGAAGCAGTCGACCCCGTTCGAGGTCGAAAAGCCCGGCAAGACTGTCAAGGAAGAGGTCGTTGTCGACGAGGATCTGGATCTGGACGTCGATGTCGACGAAGATAGCGACTCACCGGACAATGATGTCGATCTGGGCGGCGACGACGATCTGGGCGTCGCGACGGCGGATGACGACGACGTCGAAACCTGATTTATGTTGTGAGGGGCCAAAAAGGCATCGTCCGATGCATTTGGCCCCTTGCATCAGCCGCCCGCACTGTTAAAGGCGGCACCCCGATCGCAGGCGCCACGATGGCAAAGGCGATCGAGTGAAGATGTGGGGCCTTAGCTCAGCTGGGAGAGCGCCTGCATGGCATGCAGGAGGTCAGCGGTTCGATCCCGCTAGGCTCCACCACTTCTTCAAGAAGGTCCGCTAATGCGGGCCTTTTTTGTTGGGTGTGGCTGGTCCACGTTGGCGTTGTGGATGTCAGTTTTGGGGTGGTGAGTTGCCGTTCCCTCATTCCGTTCGTGTCGAGCGAAGTCGAGACACCCATCGAAGTGGCGCCTAGCCTCAGCGGCATTTCGACTTCGCTCGATGCGAACGGATAGGGTCAAGCGCTAAGTCCGCAATTGGTCGCTACCAGCGCGTTGCGCCTATTATCCCGCGACCTCGTCAAACAGCGGCTCCAGCGCGATCGGGTCGGCCAGCGTGATGCGGTCGAGGATCGACGCGGTGTCGTCGCGGACTTTCAGCATCAGGCTGCGTAACCGGCATTCCGCTTCGGGCAGGCAATTCTTGCAATGTTCGTGCGCGTTGCGCGCCGCGCACGGGACCAACGCCAGCGACCCGCGGGTCAGGCGGACCAGATCGCCATAGCTGATGTCGATCGGCGATATCGCAAGCTGATAGCCGCCGTCACGCCCGCGCTGTGAAATCAGCAGCCCTTCGCGCGCCATCTCCGACAGGATCACGGTCAGGAATTTGGGCGGGATATTCTGCGCCTCCGCAATATCCGCCAGCTGGACCTGCCCCTTGCCCCAATGATCGGCAAGATGCTGGAACGCGCGGATGGTATAACGGGTCTTTTGCGAGAGCATGGCGGGCTTACTGTGACATATTCAGGCTTAATTCAACCTGTCAGGATGACATTTCGCCAAGAGTTGATGAAAATCACAGCGGGTGGCATGAACGCGGGCTATAAGCGCAGCTAAGACGCGGTTGGTGACGATGATTTGGGGTAGAGCGGATGATGCGTAAATTTCTGGGTGTTCCGGCGATGCTGGCGGTGTGCATGCTGGCGGTCACCCCCGCGCAGGCGCAGTTCGGCAGCCTGCTCCGCAAAGCCACAACGCCAGCGCCGAAACCGAGCAGCGACGAAAATGGCGGCTGTCCCAAAGGCAAGAAAGGCAGCAGCATCGGCCGCAACATCCTGGGCAATGTGCTGAACGATGCGGTCGGCGATGCCGCCAGCAAGGCAGGCGTGTACAGCTATGTGCCGATCGGCGAAGTCAGCGGGACGCTGACCGACGCCATCGCGTGCCGCCTCGATCCGGGTGAGCAAGTGCAGGCGGCGGCAGCGACCGAAGAAGTGACGCGCGGCGAGGAGGTCGGCGCGACGTCCAGCTGGACGAGCGCGACGCGCGAGAATGTCAGCGGGTCGTCGACCGTGGTGGCCGTCAACCAGGAAGGCGGCGGGCGCCGTTGCATGAACGTCACCGACTTCATCATCGTCGAGGGCGAAGAAACCCGGGTGACCAAGCGGATGTGCAAGGAGCCGGGACAGGCGCGCTACGTGGTTGCGGCGTGAGGCGACTGGTCCGTCTTGTTTTTGGCGCGGCTGCGCTGGCGACGATCGGCGCGGCTCCGGCGATGGATCCGGTCAACCCGACGTGCCCGCTCAATCCCGGCTGGTCGACCAATCCGAAGATGCAGTTCACTTATTTCGAGCAGGATGGAAACGGCATTATCAAGGGTGAAGGCCGGATCGACAAGGACGTCGTGCCGCGGCTCAAGGCAGTTTTAGCGCAGCACCCGGATTTCTATGAATTGTGGCTGAGTTCGCCCGGAGGCGACGCCCGCGCGGGCAATGAGGCGGGCCGATTGCTGCGCGACACCCTCGATGTCCGAACCCGCATTCCGTCCGGATGGGCCTGTTACAGCGCCTGTAACTTCCTGTTCATGGCCGGCAAGAACCGGACCATCGACCCCGGCGGTCAGTTCATGGTCCACATGTTTACGCGCACCGGCGACCGCGATTCGATTGACATGAGCGTTGCGATGGGAATCGAAGCAACGACGGAATTGATCGGCGAGATCGAGCAGGATGCGGCGATGCTGGCCAGTGAGGACAATGATTTCCTGATCCGGATGGGCGTTTCGCGAAAGTTGCTGACCGACATCATGTACCGGCAAAAAGCCGTCGCAGGTTCGGGATCCGACAGATCGACGCGCCGCTGTCTGACCATTTCCGAAGCCATCCGGTACGGGGTGATGAGCGAACCAGAGTGATATCGAGCGAAGCAGCGCTCGTAAGGTTGCAAACAGCAACGAATAACGTAAACTGGTGCTCGAAACTGGGAGAGGCTGCCATGACCAACATGACGCACGACCATGCGACCTTCCGCTCGATGATCGACGGGACGCAGAACGACTGGGATATCATCGCGCGCGAACAGAAAGAATTCGCGCCGCAGAATGGCAAGCGCATCCTTGATCATCTCAAGCTGCTCGGCGGCGATTATGGCGGCTTTCCGGTCGACCGGCTGGAACATTGCCTGCAAACCGCAACGCGAGCGCACCGCGATGGCCGCGACGAGGAATATGTCGTGATGGCGTTGCTCCACGACATCGGCGACACGCTGGGCGCGTTCAACCATCCCGACGTCGCGGCGGCGATCCTGAAGCCGTTTTTGTCCGAGGAAAATCTGTGGATCGTCCAGCACCACGGCATCTTCCAGGGCCATTATTTCTTCCACTATATCGGGCTGGATCGAGACATGCGCGACCAGTTCAGGGATAGCCCGTACTATGCGGCCTGCGCGCATTTCTGCGAAGCCTATGACGCGCCGGCGTTCGATCCCGCTTATGACAGCGAGCCGCTGGAATTTTTCGAGCCGATGGTGATGCGGGTTTGCGGTTATCCGAAGAACAGCATCTATAAGAAAGTGATGGTCGAGGAAGCGGCGGAGTAGCGAGTTTCGTCGCCCCCGCGAAGGCAGGGGCCGCTTTCGGTTTACGCAGCAGCGCAGAAAAAAGCCGCTAACGGCCCCCGCCTTCGCGGGGGCGACGATATTTTACTTCCCCTTAAACTCGACCTTCCGCTTCTGAACAAACGCCATGATGCCTTCGACCGCATCGGCGCTATTTCCCGCGACAAACTGCCCCTTCGCTTCGGCATCGAGCGTGTCGGCATAGCTCTGCGACAGGCCATCGCGCAGCACCTTGCGCATTGTGCCCAGCGAGACCGTCGGGCCATGCGCAAGCCGCGCCGCCAGCGCGCGCGCTTCGGTCATCAATTCGGCATCCTCGATGCATTTATAAACCATGCCCCAGTCGGCGGCCTGCTCGCCCGAAATCTTTTCGCCCAGCATCATCATCTGCGTCGCGCGCGGCAGGCCGATCAGCCGCGGCAATAGCCATGACGAACCGCCGTCGGGGACGAGCCCGATATTGACAAAGGCCTGGAGGAAATAGGCACTCTTGCCCGCAAGGGTGAAATCGCCCGAAAGCGCGAAGCTGCACCCGACGCCCGCCGCCGGGCCGTTGACCGCGGTAACAACCGGGATGTCGAGATTGGCGAGCGCCAGCAGCATCGGATTATAATGGTTGCGCAAGGCCTTGCGGCTATTCGCGCCGCCGCCAACCGCCGACGCCGTACGGTCGCCCCCCAAATCGGCGCCCGAACAAAAGCCGCGCCCCTCGCCGGTGATCAACAGCGCCCGCGCGCCGAGCAGCGGCAGATAGTCGAGCGCGCTCCGGATGTCGTCGGCCATTGCGGGCGGCATCGAATTGAGCCGGTCGGGGCGGTTGAGTGTGATCGTCGCGACATTGTCGGCGATGTCGAGCTTGATCGTGTCGAAGGTGGGAATGTCGATCATGGGGAAGAATCCTCTCGCAGGCGCTTTACCTTTACGTTCACGTAAAGTGTGACTCATTTGCGGGGCGAGCGCAAGAGGGAAGGATGGGGCGTGGGTGACTGCTAACGACCGATTGCGGACATAATATCCTCCCCATCGACTTGCGATGGGGAGGTGGCAGCCCGCGGGGCTGACTGAGGGGCCGCGACGTTGCTGCCCCTCCACCATCCGCTGCGCGGACGGTCCCCCTCCCCATCGCAAGTCGATGGGGAGAATCTGAAACGCCCGCTTCCCA
>JAHJHL010000172.1 GCA_018823905.1 Alphaproteobacteria bacterium | reverse complement strand
GTCGAGACACCCATCGGTGTAGCGCAAGGACGAAGGGTGTCTCGACTTCGCTCTACACGAACTGGACGGTGGATCATATTTTTGCACGATGCCTTAATGCGCACTTTCGCAATGCCCATGATCGCCCAGCGCCTCGATCACCCGGCAATCGGCGGCGACCCCGCCGCGGCAGCGCCCGACGATACGGGTCAGTTCGTCGCGGAGCAAAGTGAGCTGCGCGATCTTCTCCTCGACTTGCGCCAGATGACGGCTCGCGATGCGGTCGGCCTCACTGCAATCGCGCGCGGGATCGTCTGACAGGTCGAGCAATGAGCGGATTTCCTCGATCGTGAACCCCAGCTCGCGCGAATGACGCACAAAGGTCAGCCGCGCGCGGTGCGGATCGCCATAGCTGCGGTAATTGGCCGCGGTGCGGTCGGGTTCGGGCAACAGCCCGATGCGCTCATAATAGCGGATGGTTTCGATATTGGTCCCGGTCGCCCGCGACAGTTCGCCGATTTTCATCACTTGACCCTGTAGTTGCTACAGGGTGCATATAGGGTCTCGACTCGCCGAACCAAGCAGGCTTTTCTGCGCACACCGGTTCGATGTAGGAAGGAGCCTCGACCTTGTCCGATCATTGCTGTGCCGGCGCCAGCGGCAAGACCGCGCTGAACGACCCGCGCTGGCGGCGCATCCTGTGGGCGGCGCTGCTGATCAATGCGGCGATGTTCGGGGTGGAGATCGTCGCCGGAGTCGCGGCGGATTCCCGCGCGCTTCAGGCTGACGCGCTCGATTTCCTGGGCGATGCCGCCAATTATGCGATCAGCCTGGGCGTGGCGGGCATGGCGCTGGCGTGGCGCGCCCGCGCCGCCATGGTCAAGGCGGTGACGATGCTCGCTTTTGGCCTGTGGGTGCTGGGTTCGGCGGTGTGGGGCTTTATCGACGGATCGGCCCCGCACGCCGAAACGATGGGGTTGATCGGCGCGCTCGCCCTCACGGCTAACGTCGCGGTCGCGCTGATGCTCTATCGCTATCGCGCCGGCGACGCGAACATGCGTTCGGTGTGGATCTGCTCGCGCAACGACGCGATCGGCAACGTCGCGGTGATGGGCGCCGCGCTGGGGGTGTTCGGCACCGGGCAAAGCTGGCCCGACCTAGTGGTGGCCGCGATCATGGCAACGCTCGCCATCTGGGGCAGTATCGAGGTCTTTCGCCAGGCGCGCGGGGAACTCGCCACCGCCCCGGCGACGGGTCGCTGAACGGGCACCCGGCGCGTGCGCTTCTGATTGCGGACGCGAAAAGAGCTCCGCCGAGATTCGACGGAGCTCTTCCAGGTCGCACACACATTACTGGCGAGGACCCTCGCCCTGCCGTTCTGGGTCGCTAAGAACGGCAAGAGATTTACGAGCCCGGTTCCTTCGACACCCGACCGCACGGGCCGGAACCCGCGTCGTGTGTCGAAGGAATGGCCCCCCTTAGTCCTTGCAAACGGACCCCTATTTCGCGCTGATATTTCAATCATCCCCCTGCAGGGGGGTGGTCAACTTAAGATGGGTGCCAGCAATCGCATCAGACCGGCCTCGCTATCAACGCCGCATTTGGGATAGATTTGTTTGATCTGGCCGCGCAGCGTTTCGGCAGTAACCCCCCGTTCCGCCGCGATCGCCGCGCGCGTCCTGCCTTCGAACAGGCGAACAGCGATGTCGGACTCGGCGGGGCTGAGCCGATAAAGTGCGGCCAGATAGGCCGCCACGCCGGCGCGGTCGCGTCGCGGGCCATTGGCAATCAGGATCGCATGCGGCAGCTTGCCGAGCGACCAGCTTCGCTCGGGAAGGCGAAATCCTTCGATCATCAGCGGGGGTCGTCCCTCGGCGGTCGCGATCCGCGTCCGGATGTGATCCAGTCCGTCGTCGGCGATCAGCGCCTGAATCGCCTGGCGCATCGTGAAGGGCGCGCCTGCGCCATCGAGCGCCCGGCCCGACAATCGCACGTCGCCAGCATCGACCATCGCATCGGCGCCGATGCTATGGGCCAGCACCCTGCCGCGGACGTCGATGATAAAGGCGCTGATCTGAATCGCATCAAAAGCACCCGCCAGCAGCTTGGCCTGTTCGCCCTCCAGCTTTTCCTGCAAGCGCACTGCACGCCGCGCTGCGTTGGCGCCCTGGGCAAAAATTCTTCGCTGCGCCGGGGTCGTTCGACCGTCGTCGCGATTGCGAAGCGTTGCCAGACCGACGACCCCAAAATTGTCGATGACCAGATTGGTCTGACAGCCAAAGGGGATGCCGATCTCTTCGCACCAGTCGACATAGTCGGACGACGCGAGTTCGGGGATCACCCTGTCATAATCGACTTCGTGCAGGACAGGATCGTAAAAGCCGCGTTCGACATGGCGGGTCGACGCGGCAATCCGGAAATTATGGCTTTCCGTCGCCCAGCCGCTGGCCGCGAAAAAATTGATCATTTCGGGGCTGAAATTGGTAACGATATTGAACGGGATTTCGCGGGCGCCGCCGACGCCGATCAACTGGCCATGCGTCGACCCGGTCCGGGTCGCGAGCGTATCGAGCGCCTCCAGCCACAGGTCGGGCTGCAGCGCCGCCTGCATAAAAATCTCGTCCCAATCCGGTTCCGCCCGCTGCCCCATCGCGTCCGTCGCTTGCCCCATCGTGCCCCAACGTCATGCCATGTCACCCAAGTTTAGGGCAAAAGCCAATAAATAAACTTAAAAATCAACTGCGCCGCCGCAACGGCTGCGCCGCTGGCGTCGACTACCCTAGCGGTAATTGAACCGCAGATCGCGGGTCGCGTAGGTCGCTGGCGAATGTCCGGCTGATCCCTCTCCCTAGTCTCCCTAGTCTCCCCGGTCTGTCTGGGTCGCATGGGCAGCCGGGCATTCAACGCCTCACCAATCAGGAGCAAAAACGGCGATGAAGGTCCGCGATCTTTACCCTCTGATCACCACGACCAAACTGGCAGCGGTCAAGGATTTTTACGTCGATCATTTTGGATTCGCCGTCGCGTTCAATGCCAGTTGGTTCCTCTATCTGGTGGGCGAGGGCGATCAGGGCGCGCGCGGCGCGGCCTTGGCTTTCATGTCGCCCGACCATCCGTCCAACCCGCTGGGTCCGGAAACATTTGACGGGCGCGGGATGATCCTGACGATCGAAGTCGCTGACGTAAGCGCCGCCCATGATCGCTTGAGCATGTCAGGCGCGCCCATAATTTACCCCCTCACCCAAGAACCCTGGGGGCAACATCGCTTCATGACCCGCGACCCGGCGGGCGTCCTGATCGACATCGTCGAACAGATCGAACCCGATGCGGGCTTCTGGTCTCAATATATGCCGAAGTGACGGCTGCTGATCATAAGCGCTAACGGCAAGCGATGGACTGGTGCCGACTGTCAGACTCGAACTGACGACCTACCGCTTACAAGGCGGTTGCTCTACCAACTGAGCTAAGCCGGCGCGGAACGCCCCTTGCTTCAAATTATGCCAAAGGTCCAGCCTTCGGTGCGTGCGAGGGTGTCGGTTAGTGGCGGAGGCGACCATGGCGCTGCATCGCTAGCTATAGCGCGCAGCCATGCCGCGGTCAGCAGCGCGTCGCCGGCATGTTCGCTGATCGCTCCAGACATTCCGATTGGCAGCGAGCCGAGCGCCGCCAATGCTGCGTCGAGTGCTCCGCCTTCGCGGATCTTGCTGCGCCCCGCCGCGACCCCCGCAGCGCGCGCCGCGACGCCGGTGTAGATTTCGACGAGCAGGGGACCGCGCGTTGGCACCAGATCGAGCGGCCAGAGAGGCAATCGCGGGTGCAGCCGGTTTAGCAGGCGCATTCCCGCCAGGCTCGCCTTGCCGACCTGCGCCGCGCCGATCAGGTTGAAATTGCTGACGCTCGCGGCCTGCTTGGTCGCGCGCTGATGCTGTTCGACGATCCGCAGCCGCCCGGTGCCGGGCGTGAACAGGTCGCCGACGTCTCTTTGTGCGTGGCGGAAATGCCGCCGTGCCTCAGGATGCGCCAGAAAACCGCCGATCTCGAAATGCGGGTCGGATGCCGTCAGCCGTTCGACCAGCGCCCACAGCGCGGGCAGAGATTCCGGGTTTTCGTCCCATTCGGGAAAATAGGCGCCGCGATCGGCAAAGGCGAAGGCCGCCGAAAAGTCGAACCCGATCAGCATGTCTGTTCGCGCTGCCGCAACATCCTGTAACCACGTCAGGATTTCGGCGCGCGACCAGATATGGCCGGGGCGCACCAGTTCGGGCGCGCCATTGCCGCTCGCCACCGCGAGTGCGATCCCGCGCTGCCGCGGTCCGCGGGCGCCCGACCAGTCGAGGGCGGCAAAGTGGGTGAAGCGGCGCATCGGCGGGCCTTAACGCCCCCAATCTGCTTGCACAAAGGGCGATGGCGTCCCACATGCACCCCATGCTGATTGAAACCGAATCAACGCCCAATCCCGCGACGCTCAAATTCCTGCCTGGCCAAGCAGTGATGGAGGCAGGAACCCGCGACTTTGCCAGCCCCGAAGAGGCCGAGGCGTCGCCGCTCGCCAGCGCGCTATTCTCGCTCGGCGATGTGACGGGCGTGTTTTTCGGCCGCGATTTCGTGTCGGTCACCGCGGCCCCTGGCGTCGGCTGGAGCGATCTCAAGCCCGACGTGCTCGGCATATTGATGGATCATTTCCTTGCGGGCGTGCCGTTGTTCAACGCCGCCAGCGCTGGCTTCGCCGTGCCGCCCGAGGATGAAGCGGGCTTTGCCGACGACCCTGCCGATGCCGACATCATCGAGCAGATCAAGGAACTGATCGAAACGCGCGTGCGTCCCGCGGTCGCCAACGACGGCGGCGACATCGTCTATCGCGGGTTCGACAAGGGCAATGTGTACCTCAAGATGCAGGGCGCCTGCGCCGGTTGCCCGTCCTCGTCGGCGACGCTCAAGAACGGCATTGAATCGCTCTTGAAACATTATGTACCCGAGGTAACGGCGGTTCACGCCGTCTGACCTTTCACGTTTCAGGAGAATGCCCCGATGAGCGAGCCGCTATCCGACAGCGCCCTCGACCAGCTGTTTCGCACCGCGCGCACCTATAACGGCTATCTCGACCAGCCCGTTTCGGATGCGCAGTTGCACGCGATCTGGGATCTGATGAAATTCGGCCCGACCAGCGCCAACTGCCTGCCGGCACGGATCATCTGGTGTACGTCCAACGCCGCTAAGCAAAAGCTCGCCGCGCTGGCGATGCCCGCCAATGCTGAAAAGATCCTGGCCGCGCCGGTTACCGCGATCATTGGCATGGACCTCGAATTCTACGAGAATCTGCCGGAACTCTTCCCGCATACCGATGCGCGCAGCTGGTTCGTCGGCAACGACGAGCTGTCGAAGACGACGGCGTTTCGAAATTCCAGCCTGCAGGGCGCCTATTTCATCCTCGCGGCGCGGGCGCTGGGCCTCGACACCGGCGCGATGTCGGGCTTCAACAATGCGGCGGTCGACGAAGCCTTTTTTGCCGACCAACCGAGCGTGAAGAGCAATTTCATTTCGACCCTCGGCTATGGCGACCCGACGACAATTTTCGAGCGCAGTCCGCGCCCGGACTTCGGTCGTTTCAATCGCATCGCCTGAGCCGGATCCTCTTAACTTCATGCGCCAGTTGGTGATCGATTCGGCCAGCGAGGCCTGTTCGGTGGCGCTGCTGGAGGGCATGACCGTCGTCGACTATCGCCACGAAGTGATCGGCCGCGGCCATGCCGAGCGGCTGGTTCCCCTGATCGCCGAACTCGTCGATGGCGGCAAGGCCGATGCGATTGTCGTCGGCTGCGGACCGGGCAGCTTTGCCGGGGTTCGCATCGGCGTTGCCGCGGCGCGTGGGCTGGCTTTGGGCTGGCAGGTGCCGGTGCGGGGGTTTTCGACGCTCACACTGGTTGCTGCCAGCGCCGCCGACGCGATTGCGGCAGCGGGCGGGGCTCTCGTCGTAATGGAGGGCGGCCATGGCCAATGGTTTGTTCAACCCTTCGCCGCCGACCTGTCGCCGCGCGCCAATCTCCGCTCGCTGCTGCCCGATGAAGCGGCCACGCTGACCGACGAGCTGGTCGTCGGCAACCGCGCGGAGCAATTCGTTGCGCGCCGCGGCAGCGGCTGCGCGCTGGTGATGCTGCCCGATGCGCGCGCGTTCTTGCGGTTGCCCACTGCGGCTCTGCTCGACCAGCCGAGCCCGATCTATGGCCGCGCGCCCGACGCTAAGCCCATGGCGCCGGCATGACGGACGACATTCGCCTCGCTACCGCGCGCGTCGCCGATCTGGCCGCGGTCATGCGCGTGATGGATGCCGCGTTCGAACCGGCCTTTGGCGAGGCGTGGAGCGGCGCGCAGTTGCTCACCCTGTTTGCCTTGCCCTCGGCGCGGGTGTGCATCGCGTGGGATGGCGACCAGCCATGCGGCTTTTCGGCGGCGCGGATCGCCGGACCCGAAAGCGAGCTTTTACTGCTTGCGGTCGACCCGGCCTGGCGCGGCCGCGGCATCGGCAGGCTGCTGATGCAGGATTGGCAGGCCTGGGCGACCGCGCAGGGCGCCGATGAGTATTTTCTGGAAATGCGCGCCGACAATGATGCGGTTCATCTGTATTCGCGCGCCGGATTTTCGGAAGTGGGTCGGCGGGCGTCCTATTATCGCGGCCAGGACGGCAAGATGCGCGACGCGATCACCATGCGGCGGACGCGGCCGGTAACCGGCAACGACTGATCGGTTGTTGCGCAATCTGCTTCAAAGTGGCAATATTGTAAGTGGCGTAACAAGAATTCCAATGTTCGCCGACCAGCTTCTGGGTCAAAACAATAAGGAATAGTCTCATGTCCGACCAAGCCGACACCAATGAAATGCTCGTTACACTGACCGCAGACATTGTCGCTGCGCATGTCAGCAACAACAGCGTGGCGATTTCCGATCTTTCTTTGCTGATCAATAATGTCCACGCCGCTTTGACGGGACTCGGCACCGCGCCGGTCGTCGAGGAAAAGCTGGTTCCTGCGGTATCCATCCGTAGCTCGGTAAAGCCTGATTTCATCACTTGCCTCGAAGATGGCAAGAAGCTGAAGATGCTGCGCCGCCACCTGATGACGCATTATGGCATGACCCCCGATGATTATCGTACCAAATGGGGCCTGCCCGCCGACTATCCGATGGTCGCCCCCAACTATGCCGAACGGCGCCGTGCGCTCGCGAAAGAAATCGGCTTGGGTACCAAAGGCCGTGGCGGCGGGCGCAAGCGCAAGGTCAAGGCCTGACCCTTTGGTCGTCGACCACCCGCGATGACAAGGGAAGGGCGGTGCCGCGGGGTGCCGCCCTTGTCCTCTCGTCGGGGTGACCCTATACAGTTATTATAACAAAGACGCGGCTGCATCTTGCAGGAAAGGCCAGCATGTCCGGTACCATCGATCTCGAAGCCCTGTGCCACGAAAAGGGGCTGCGCATTACCGAGCAGCGTCGCATCATCGCGCGCGTCATCTCGGATTCCGAGGATCATCCCGACGTCGAAACGCTGTACGAACGCGCGTCGAGGATCGACAGCGGCATCTCGATCGCCACCGTCTATCGCACCGTGCGCCTGTTCGAAGAGGCCGGGATTCTCGACCGCCACGACTTTGGCGATGGCCGTTCGCGCTATGAAGCCGCGCCCGAAGCGCATCATGATCATCTGATCGACGTCGAAACGGGCAAGGTGATCGAATTTGTCGATCCCGAACTCGAAGCTTTGCAAAAAGTGATCGCCGAACGGCTGGGCTTCCGCCTCGTCGACCATCGCATGGAGCTTTATGGTGTCGCCCTCGATCGCAAGCGCGACTGATCGCGCCGCGATCACCTGGCGGACGGTCGCCCGCCTGACGCTGATGGTGCTGGCGCTGCTGTTTTTGATCGTCCCGCACCTGCTCTACCGCGCCGTCGGTCGGCCGTCGCCAATGGTGATGGCGTTCCTCAATGCTGTCGGCTGGATTGCGGGGCTGCGCATCCGCACCACCGGAACCCGGCTGCGCCGCGACGTGTTGTTCGTGTCGAACCATGTCAGCTGGCTTGACATATTGGCGCTCGGCGGCGCGGCGCGCTCGGCGTTTGTGTCAAAAGCGGAAGTGAAAACGACGCCCGTCGTCGGCTGGCTCGCCGATCAGAACAGCACCATCTATGTGCAGCGCGACGCGAAGCGCGACATTCACAATCAGGCGAACAGCCTGCGCGATGCTCTCGCGCGTGGCCGTCCGGTCACGTTGTTCCCTGAAGGAACGACCGGCCCCGGCGACGGCTTGCTGCCGTTCCGCGCCTCGCTGTTCCAGGCGATCATTCCGACCCCACCCAATTTGCAGGTCCAGCCGGTGTTCCTCGACTATGGGCCGGAAGCGAGCGATATCGCGTGGCTCGACCCCGAATCGGGGCTCGACAATTTCAAACGCCTGCTCGCGCGCAAGCGGCCAATCCCGCTGACCCTCCACTATCTCGAACCGCTACCCGATCAGGCAGAGCATGACCGCAAGGTCATCAATGAGGCGGCGAGGGCTGCTATCGCCGATGCGCTCGCGGCGGCTTCCGCCGCGCCCCGGCATCGCCTATAGCGCGCCGATGAAATCCGACTCCCCACCCAATTCTGCCAAGACCTTTCACGTCAAATCCTTCGGTTGCCAGATGAACGTCTATGACGGCGAACGCATGGCCGAGATGCTGGGCGCCGAGGGCTATGTCGCCGCCGCCGATGGCGCCGACGCCGACCTGGTCGTGCTCAACACCTGCCATATTCGCGAGAAAGCGGCGGAGAAGGTATATTCGGACATCGGCCGCCTGAAGCGTGCCGACGGTAGCCGCCCGACGATCGCCGTCGCGGGCTGCGTCGCGCAGGCCGAGGGCGCCGAAATCGCGCGTCGGGCCCCCACCGTCGATGTTGTCGTCGGCCCGCAGGCGTACCATCGTCTGCCCGACCTGCTCGCCCGCGCCGCGCGCGACGAGAAAGCGGTTGACCTCGACATGCCCGCCGCCAGCAAGTTCGGCGCTTTGCCCAAACGCGGCGCGGGCCAGCGCCCGACCGCCTTCCTGACCGTGCAGGAAGGCTGCGACAAATTCTGCACCTACTGCGTCGTCCCCTACACCCGCGGCGCCGAAATCAGCCGCCCTTTCGTGGACCTGATCGCCGAGGCCCGCGCGCTCGTCGCGGGCGGCGCGCGTGAAATCACGTTGCTCGGCCAGAACGTCAATGCGTGGGACGGTGAGGACGACAAGGGCAGGGCAATCGGCCTCGACGGCCTGATCCGCGAGCTGGCGCGCGAGGACGGGCTGGAGCGCATCCGCTACACCACCAGCCACCCCAACGACATGACCGAAGGGCTGATCGCCGCGCATGGCGAGGTCGACAAGCTGATGCCGTTCCTGCACCTGCCGGTGCAGGCGGGCAGCGATCGCATTCTCGCGGCGATGAACCGCAGCCATAGTAGCGAGAGTTATCTGCGCGTCATCGAACGCGTCCGCGCGGTGCGTCCCGACATCGCGATCTCGGGCGACTTCATCGTCGGCTTCCCCGGCGAAACCGAGGCAGACTTTCAGGCGACGCTCGATCTGATCCACCAGACGCGCTACGCGATGGCGTACAGCTTCAAATATTCGCGTCGCCCCGGCACCCCCGCCGCGACGATGGACGACCAGATTTCCGAAGAGGTGATGAACGATCGCCTCCAGCGCCTGCAGGCGCTGCTCAACGAACAGCAGCAGGCGTTCAATGCGGCATCGGTCGGCAACACGACGCGGCTGCTCCTCGAACGCAAGGGCAAGCTCGACGGGCAGCTGATCGGCAAGACGCCCTGGCTGCAATCGGCGCATGTGATCGCGCCCGGTCTCGCGATCGGCGACATGATCGACGTGCGGATCGTGTCGGCTGGCGCTAACAGCGTTGCCGCAGAGCCAGTGATGGAAGCGGTCGCCTAGTGCGACTGGCGGAAGCTGTCTCCACGAAGACACACTCCGTCGCCTTCCGTCGAATTCCGAAACTATCGGTGATGGACTCCCGCCTTTGCGGGAGTACACAGGATCATTCTTAGCATAGGTGACTTGCCCATATGTCCAAACGCCCGCTGACCGCCTCGACCCCCGCCGAACCCGGCGACCGCGTCCGACTGACCGCGGAATTTGAGCGAACGCAGTTGTTGGGCATTTTGTTTGGCGAATTCGACCGCAATCTGGTCGGCATCGAAAACCGCCTCGGCGTCTATATTTCGGCGCGCGGCAACCGCGTGCAGATCGAGGGCGAGGCCGAAGCCGCGGCGCGCGCCCGCGACGTGCTCGTCGATCTCTACAACCGCATCGAACAGGGGCAGGAGGTCGACGCCGGGATGGTCGACGGGGTGATCGCGATGTCGGCGCAGCCGACCCTCGCGGGCATCATTCGCCACGACAAGGACGAAGCGCCGACGGTGATGATCCGCACGCGCAAAAAGACGATCGTGCCGCGCGCCCCGTCGCAGGTGCCCTATATGAAGGCGCTGGCGCGCGACGATGTGATTTTCGCGCTCGGCCCGGCGGGGACGGGCAAGACCTATCTCGCGGTGGCGCAGGCGGTGGCGCAACTGATCACTGGCAGCGTCCAGCGCCTGATCCTGTCGCGCCCGGCGGTCGAGGCGGGCGAAAAGCTCGGCTTTCTGCCCGGCGACATGAAGGAAAAGGTCGATCCGTACCTGCGCCCGCTCTACGACGCGCTCCACGATTGCCTGCCCGCCGAACAGGTCGAACGCCGCATCGCCAGCGGTGAAATCGAGATCGCCCCGCTCGCCTTCATGCGCGGCCGCACCCTCGCCGACGCCTTCATCATCCTCGACGAAGCGCAGAACACGACGATCCCGCAGATGAAGATGTTCCTGACCCGCTTTGGCGTCAACAGCCGCATGGTCGTGTGCGGCGATCCCAAGCAGGTCGATCTGCCGATCCCCGCGTCGTCGGGGCTGGCCGACGCGGTCAGCCGCCTGGAAGGCGTCGAGGGCATCAACGTCAGTTACTTCACCAGCGCCGACGTCGTCCGCCACCCGATCGTGGGGCGGATCGTCGATGCCTATGAAGGGCCGGGGGCTTAATCTCTAAATCCTCCCTGTGGCGTAGCGATGGGGAGGGGGACCGCTCGCGCAGCGAGTGGTGGAGGGGCGCCGCGACGTTGCGCCAAAGCCCCTCCGTCAGTCCTTCGGACTGCCACCTCCCCATGGCTTCGCCATAGGGAGGACTGCTTTAGTCTCACCGCGCACAACTCTGCGTACAAATCCCCATATCTCTGCAATTCTATACGCAAACGAGTCGCAATAGCATAAAACTTGACCCCTTGATTTCGCGCGCCTAGAACAAAGCTATTGCGAATCACTCGCAATCAATCAGGGGAATCATTTTGACTATCGACCGTTCGCTGTCCGCCATCCGTCTTGCCGCCGGCACCGCGCTGAGCCTCGCGCTCGCCGCGATCGCTTCGCCGGTCTTCGCGCAGGATAACGACGGCGACTATTGGGCGGCGCGCAAGAGCCAGATCGTCGTCACCGCGACGCGCACCGCGGTGAAAGCCGAGGATATTCCGGTCACCGTCACAGTCAAATCGGACGAACAGATCGCCGACGAGCTGGTCACCGACATCCGCGACCTCGTCCGCTTCGAGCCCGGGGTCAGCGTCCAGCGCCAGCCCGCGCGCTTTGGCGCCGCGCTCGGCGCCACGGGCCGCGCGGGCAACGACAGCTTCAACATCCGCGGCATCGGCGGCAACCGCGTCCTGATCCAGGTCGATGGCGTCCGCGTCCCCGACGGTTTCAGCTTTGGCGCGCAGGCGTCGGGGCGCGGTGACTATGTCGACCTCGGCCTCGTCAAATCGGTCGAGATCCTGCGCGGCCCCTCGTCAGCGCTTTACGGCAGTGACGGCTTGGCGGGCGCGGTCAGCTTCATCACCGCCGATCCCGCGGATTTCGTCGAGGAAAGCAAAAGCATCGGCGGCCTGCTCCGCGCCGCGTACAGCAGCGCCGACAAGGAATTCAGTGAAACCGCGATCCTTGCGGGGCGCAGCGGCGACTGGTCGGCGATGGCGGCCTACACCCGCCGCGATTATCAGGAGCTCGATAATCAGGGGACCGTCGGCGGTACTGGCGCTGCGCGGACGCGGCCCAATCCGCAGGACGGCCGCTCCGACGCCGCCCTGGCGCGCCTCGTTTACGATCCCGCGAACGGCCACAAGCTGCGCCTGACCGGCGAATATCTCGACACGCACCTCTACACCAACGGCCTTTCGGGCCTCAGCGCATCGGTCGACCGCCTCGAAGGTTTCGATAGCGGAACCCGCAAACGCGTCTCGCTCGACTGGAGCTGGGAAGGCGAGGGGGCGATCGATTTTGCCCGCGTCGCGCTCTACTGGCAGGATGGCGAGGATCGCCAATATACCGAGGAAGACCGCACCACCCTCCCGGATCGCACCCGCCTCAACACCTTCGAGAACCGCGTTTTCGGCGCCGCGGCCGACGCGCGCGCCGATTTCACCACCGGCGCGATCACGCATCGCCTCGTGTTCGGCGGCGACATCAGCCAGACGCGCCAGCGCGGCCTGCGCGGCGGCACCGTGCCGCCGGCGGGGGAGACCTATCCGACGCGCGCCTTCCCCAGCACCGACTTCACCCGCGCCGGGCTGTTCGTCGGTGACGAAATCGCGATCGCCGATGGGCGCCTGCTGCTCTATCCGGCGCTGCGTTTCGATTGGTACGACCTGTCGCCTGACAACGACCCGCTGCTGCCGACCTTTGCCGGGGCGAAGCAGGATGGCTCGCGCCTGTCGCCGAAATTTGGCGCGGTGTGGAAGATCACCGATCAGGTCCGACTGTTCGCCAATTATGCGACGGGTTTCAAGGCGCCCGAGCCGGGACAGGTCAACCAGTTCTTTGAAAACCTGACCTCGCCCTTCTTTTCCTACCGCTCGATCCCCAATCCCGATCTTGGTCCCGAACGCAGCGAAAGCGTCGAGGGCGGCATCCGTTTTGCCAGCGACGCGGTCAGCCTCGACGTCACCGGCTTTTCGGCGCGCTACAAGGATTTCATCAGCCAGGAACAGATTGGCGGCGCCGGGACAATCGCCAACCCCATCCTCTATCAATTCGTGAATCTCGATCGCGTCCGGGTCAAAGGGGCCGAGGCGCGGTTCGAGGGGCGAGCGTCGTCCGGCCTGTATGCGACGCTCGCCCTATCCTATGCCAAGGGGGATGTGATCGACCCCGCGGGCGGACGCGCACCGCTGTCGACGATCGATCCGCTCAAACTCGTCGCCGGGGTCGGCTATCGCGAAGCGCAGGGGCGCTTCGGCGGGCAGGTCATCATGACGCACAGCGCCCGCGTTGCCGCGTCGCGCACCACCGGCATCTGCACCCCCGACTGCTTTCGCCCCAACGCCTTTACGATCCTCGATGCGACGGCGTTCGCCCGGATCGTCGACGGGCTGACGCTGCGCGCCGGGGTCTTCAACATCCTCGACAAGAAATATGCCTGGTGGAGCGATGTCCGCGGCCTCGCGTCCACCTCGACCGTCACCGACGCCTATACCCAGCCCGGCCGCAACGCGTCCGTGTCGCTCAGCTTCCGTTTCTGATCAACCGAAGGACTGCACCCTATGAAAACCATCCGCAATCTCGCCGCTGCATTGCTGCTCTCGGCCGCACTGCCCGTCGCGGCTTCCGCACACCCGCCGATCGCGGCCGATGCCGCTGCGGCCAATTTCGAACAGGACCGCGCCGACATCCTCGCGATGGCGGGCAATTACCGCGTCAGTTTCAACATGCAGGAATCGACGCGCTGGGATCCCCAGTACGAAGTGCTCGAACCCAAACGCTCGGGCGGCAACGAGGTTGTGCGCGTGATCGAGGATAGCGGGCGCAAGATCGTGCTCCAGCACATGCTCGTCATCACCACCGACGACGACAAGAGCATGATCATAAAACATTGGCGGCAGGATTGGGAATATGAGCCTGCCAAGGTGCTCGTCTATTCGGATCGCAACGCCTGGACTTGGGAAGACGTCCCCGAACACATGCGCACCGGGCGCTGGTCGCAGACTGTTTATCAGGTCGACGACAGCCCGCGCTACGGCGGCTGGGGCCAGTTCGAAACACAGGGCGGCGTCCGCCGCTGGCGCTCGAACTGGACCTGGCGCCCGCTCGCGCGCCGCGATGCGGTGCGCAACCCGGTCTATGATCGCTACCTGTCGATCAACCGCCACCAGCCCAGCCCCGACGGCTGGGTCCATTGGCAGGACAATACCAAGATGGGGACGGAAGACGGCAAGCTGGTGCCAATCGTCCAGGAATATGTCCTCAACACCTATATCAAATATGACCAATATGACGTGAAGGCCGCCGACGATTATTGGGCCGCCACCAAAGACTATTGGGCCGCGGTGCGCGCCGAATGGGACCGCGTCGCCGCAACCAAGGGCGGCATCGCGATCAGCGAGGAAGTGCAGACCGGCACCGTGATCAGCGGCCGCCTGCTCGAAATCGCTGACGAGGTTCAGGACAAGAAACTGACCACCGCCAAGGCGATCGCCGAAGCGAAAAAGCTGATCGAGGCGAATACCCGCAAGCTTTGACGATCTTCACCATGTGAAGCCCGCAACTGGGGCGGTCCGTCAGGGCCGCCCCCTATATTGCATTACGCCTTTGCGCGCGCGCCATCGACGCTCCAGATCCCAGCCCCGCGCGTCGCGATGAACAGGAAGAGGAAGCAGTACAGCGCGATCGTCTCGCCGCCATTGGCGATCGGGAAGGGGCTTTGCATCCCGTGCGCGACCCAATAGCCGACCGCCGACATCCCGCTGGCGATGAAGGCCGCCGGGCGGGTGAACAGGCCGATGGCGATCATCGCGCCCGCGATCAGCTCGATCGCGCCTGCGGCTTGCAGCATCGGCGTCAACGGGTAGGGAAAGGCGGCGGGGAAGTTGAAGAATTTCTGCACCCCATGCGCCATGAACAACAGACCCGCGACGATGCGCAGCAGCGCATAGGCCTGTTCGCCGAAACCATCGAGAAACTTCATGATTGGACCCCTCCTCATCATTGTCGAGGCGGGCAAGCTACCGGATTTTCACGCCCGCGCGAAATTTTATCGCGCGTCATGTCACACCTGCCGATCCTGTCTCGTCATGGCGGTACAAACCCACCAAAGGAGACAGATTATGACCGTCGTAACCGACCCCTTCGCCGCCGCACCGCAGCTGATGAAGCAGTGGATGGGCGTCAGCCTGGCGGTGCAGGACAGCCTGGAGCCGAGCCTGATCGAGCTAGTGAAAATCCGCGCCTCGATCCTCAACGCTTGCGCCAATTGCATCAACATGCACACCGCCGAAGCGCGCGCCAAGGGCGAGACCGAGCAGCGTATCTATCTGCTCGCCGCGTGGCATGAAGCGCCCGTCTATACCCCGCGCGAACGCGCCGCGCTGGCGTGGACCGATGCCTTGACCCGTTTGTCCGAAGGCCACACACAACAGGCGGCAAAAGACGGGATCGAAGCGCATTTCACGGCGGAGGAACAGGTGAAGCTGACGCTGATGATCAACATCATCAATGGCTGGAACCGCCTCGCGGTGGGTTTCGACCTGTGGTTTGAACAGCCGGCGGCCCAGGCGGCCTGATGACCCGGACGGGTTCGCATGACGCGGTGGACGCGGCGGACAGTTTCGATCTGCTGCGCCCGCTGCTCACCCGCGTTGCCTATCGGATGCTCGGCTCGGTCGCCGATGCCGAGGATGTGGTGCAGGATGCCTTCATCCGCTGGCTCGGCACCGAGCGGGTGGCGGTGCGCGAGCCTGCGGCGTTCCTGCGCCGGACAGTGACCCGCCTCTGCCTCGACCAGATCAAATCGGCGCGCCGCAGCCGCGAGACCTATGTCGGTCCCTGGCTCCCCGACCCGCTGGTCGAGGAGGAAGAGGAGGATGACGTTACGCTGCCGCTGATGCTCGCGCTCGAACGCCTGTCGCCGCTCGAACGTGCCGCTTTCCTGCTCCACGATGTGTTCGGCGTCGAGTTCGACGAGGTTGCAAAGACGATCGACCGCGATCCCGCTGCGACGCGCCAACTCGCCGCACGCGCCCGCACCCACGTCCGCGACGCGCGCCCGCGCTACAAGCTCGAGAAGGAGCAGGGGCTCCAGATCGCCAACGCCTTCTTCGCCGCCTCGCGCAGCGGCGATATGGCTGCGCTCGGCGCCATGCTCGCCGCCGATGTCGGCCTATGGTCCGACGGCGGCGGCAAGCGTCCGGCGGTCACCGAGCCGGTGTTCGGTTACGACATCGTGCTCAAGC